>JAAUSC010000094.1 GCA_012031965.1 Scytonema sp. RU_4_4 | reverse complement strand
CCATTGCCTCTACCAGTGGTGACAGAACCGTAAAACTATGGAAGCGTGATGGCACTTTGATGACTACTCTGACTGAGCATCGTGCTCCGGTATTAGGAGTGGCTTGGTCACCGGATGGTCAGACAATTGCCTCTACCAGTGGTGACAGAACCATAAAATTGTGGAGCGATCGCACTTTGATAGCTACCCTCACTGGGCATAATGATGCAGTTTTTAACGTGGCATGGTCACCGGATAGTCAGACGATTGCCTCTGCCAGTTTCGATAAAACCGTGAAACTATGGAAGCGTGATGGCACTTTAATAACTACCTTCACTGGACATAGTGATGCAGTTTCGGGAGTGGCATGGTCGCCAGATGGTCAAACCATTGCCTCTGCCAGTAGGGACACAACACTAAAATTGTGGAAGCGCGATGGCACCTCGATTCCCACCCTTGCAGGACATAGTGCTCCGGTTTTTGGAGTGGGATGGTCACCGAATAGTCAGATGATTGCTTCTGCTAGTAGGGATAATACCGTGAAACTATGGAAGCGCGATGGCACTTTGATAGCTACCCTCTCTGGGCATAGTAATATTGTAAATGGCGTGGTATGGTCACCGGATGGTCAAACCATTGCCTCTGCCAGTAGTGACAAAACCGTAAAACTATGGAAGCGTAATGGCACTTTGAGCACCACTCTGATTGGACATGATGCACCTGTATTAGGAGTAGCTTGGTCGCCGGATGGTCAGACACTTGCCTCTGCTAGTGGTGACAAAATTTTTGCTAGTAAGGACAATACCGTAAAACTGTGGAAGCGCAATGGCACTTTGATGACCGCTCTGACTGGGCATGATGCACCTGTATTAGGAGTGGCTTGGTCGCCGGATGGTCAGACCATTGCCTCTGCCAGTAGTGACAAAACCGTGAAACTGTGGAACTTAAATCTGAATGATTTACTTGTACGGGGTTGCGATCGCCTTGGTGATTATCTGAAAACTAAAACCAATGTGAGTCAGAGTGACAGGCATCTTTGCGATGGCGTTGCTACTAGGAAATAAAGGGGTGATATCGCCTCCCCAGAAGTAGAAAGACGAGAATTCAGGCGTTACAATACGACAAGTTCCCCAATTTACCAAAGCACAAACATGATTACTCAAATGATGGTTCAACCCTCATTCTGGGTAGAATCACCGAATCAAAATCAGCAAAGTCAGAAACCTGTTTTTGTTCAAATTTACCGATGAGCTCCAGTCTCGGCTTGAAGAACTTTCAGAGAATAAAAAAACTGGTTTATTAACTTCAGAAGAAGAGGCTGAACTGACAGGAATATTGGAACTCGACAGGATTTTTACCTTGCTTAACGCCAGAATCATTGCTGAGTCATGACAGTTAATAATGCAACAAGAAAGTTAGTACGAGAAAGAGCTAAATTTCTTTGTGAATACTGTCATTCTTTAGAAGAAGCAAGTGCAGCCAAGTTTGCTATCGACCATATTTTTCCCCAGTCTCTCGGCTGACTGTCAGTCAGCGCGGGAAGGGATGTCCAAGTTTTTGTCACTCTCGGTGTTGGGCAACCTATCAACCCAATCTTCGACAATTTGAGTAATCGTCTTATCTTTACTTGCGGCATATAATCGTAACTTATTCAGTCTGCGAGTTGATATTCTTAAACTTAATCGCGCTTCTTTCATAATGGATAGCCAATCACCACCCACCATGCTATCATAATTGGGTCTAACACGAAATTTTTGGGCAGGCTTTTTGGGTTGACTAGTATCCCACACGATTAATCGTTTGCGTAGCGCCCCCTTCGGGGCTGGGGTTTTAGAAGCCTGCCCAAAAATTAGGATGCGGGGTGGTTGGCATCCGCCTGAAGAAGACCCCCGACAACAAAGATAGAGTACCATAAGTTTAATATTCGAGTATTTCAGCAGGCATACCTCGCGTCGCCTGCTCAGGTGCTTAGCACTCAAGTCAAAAACCTTCTCACGCATAATGGTGAGAAGACGACCTTACTCTTCCTTGGCATGAAATCGTGACAGAAACTGGAAAATACAAAGATACGGTAAATTTGCCCCAAACTAAGTTTGATATGCGAGCAAACGCTGTCAAGCGAGAGCCAGAAATCCAAAAGTTTTGGGAAGAAAATAAAATTTATGAACGCCTGTCCCAAGACAATCCAGGCGAATTATTTATATTGCATGATGGACCACCATACGCGAATGGTTCTCCCCATCTTGGTCACGCTTTAGATAAAATTCTTAAAGATATTATTAATCGTTATCAATTGCTGCGCGGGCGTAAAGTTCGTTATGTCCCTGGTTGGGATTGTCACGGTTTGCCGATTGAACTGAAAGTTCTACAGAATATGAAGTCCGCAGAACGGCAAAACTTGACGCCTTTGCAACTACGTCACAAAGCAAAAGAATTTGCCCTTTCAGCGGTAAATGAACAGCGTGAGGGTTTCAAACGCTACGGTGTATGGGGTGATTGGGAACATCCGTATCTGACTCTGAACCCGGAATATGAGGCAGCTCAAATCGGTGTTTTCGGACAGATGGTGTTAAAAGGCTACATCTATCGTGGTCTCAAGCCAGTACACTGGAGTCCGAGTTCTAACACAGCGTTGGCAGAAGCTGAATTGGAGTATCCTGAAGGTCACACCTCGCGTAGTATCTATGTGGCTTTCCCAATGACGGGTTTATCGGAGGCTGTAAAACCTGCACTTGGAGAGTTTTTGCCAGAGTTGGGTGTGGCTATCTGGACGACAACGCCTTGGACAATTCCAGGTAACTTGGCTGTTGCTCTTAATCCGTCTCTGAACTACGCAGTTGTTGAATGTAGAGACGTTGCATCCGAGAGTTCTACAAAGTACCTGATTGTTGCTGCTGATTTGGTGGAACGTCTATCTGAGGTTCTGGGAACTCAACTGACTGTAAAAACCACACTCAAAGGGAAAGATTTAGAACATTCTACTTACCGTCATTCTTTATTTGAGCGCGAAAGTCCAATCGTCATCGGCGGCGATTATGTGACCACTGAGTCGGGTACTGGTTTGGTACACACTGCACCTGGTCACGGTCAAGAAGACTACATGGTTGGTCAGCGGTATGGTTTGCCCATCCTTGCGCCAGTTGATGACAATGGTAACTTTACCACAGAGGCGGGACCGTTTGCTGGGTTGAATGTCTTGGGTGATGGAAATCAAGCGGTTATTGATGCATTGGCGGCGGCGGGTTCTCTGCTGAAAGAGGAAGCTTATGTTCACAAGTATCCTTATGACTGGCGGACAAAGAAACCGACGATTTTCCGGGCGACAGAACAGTGGTTTGCAAGCGTTGAAGGATTTCGGGATGAGGCGCTCAAGGCGATCGCCACTGTGAAATGGATTCCCGCCCAAGGAGAAAACCGCATCACGCCAATGGTTGCAGAACGTTCTGACTGGTGTATCTCCCGTCAACGCAGTTGGGGTGTCCCAATTCCTGTTTTCTACGATGAAGAAACCGGCGAACCTCTGCTGAATGAAGAAATTATCTCTCATGTTCAAGCAATATTTGCCCAAAAGGGTTCTGATGCTTGGTGGGAACTTTCAGTTGAGGAGTTGTTACCAGAGAAATACCGCAACAACGGTCGGTCTTACCGTAAGGGGGCTGATACGATGGATGTGTGGTTTGATTCTGGTTCATCTTGGGCAGCTGTAGCTCAACAGCGACAAGAGTTGCGTTATCCTGCTGATTTGTATCTGGAAGGTTCAGATCAGCATCGTGGTTGGTTCCAGTCAAGTTTGCTCACCAGTGTCGCGGTTAATGATTGTGCGCCATATAAGACGGTGTTGACTCACGGCTTTATCTTAGATGAACAAGGGCGCAAGCAAAGTAAGTCGCTGGGAAACACGGTTGATCCGAAAGTCGTGATTGAAGGTGGGAAAAATCAAAAAGAAGAACCCGCCTATGGTGCAGATGTGTTGCGGTTATGGGTGTCATCAGTAGATTACACCTCAGACGTGCCTTTGGGTAAAAATATCCTCAAGCAACTGACGGATATCAGAAACAAGATTCGTAATACTGCGCGGTTCTTGTTGGGTAACTTGCATGATTTTGACCCGGAAAAAGACGCGGTACCATATGAGGAATTACCGCAGCTTGATCGATATATGCTGCACCGCATGACGGAAGTCTTTGCGGAAGTGACAGAAGCGTTTGACAGTTTCCAATTCTTCCGCTTTTTCCAAACCATTCAAAATTTCTGCGTGGTTGATTTATCCAACTTCTATCTGGATGCTGCTAAGGATAGGCTGTACATCAGTGCGCCAAATGCTTTCCGGCGTCGCAGTTGTCAAACAGTGCTGAAGATTGCTTTAGAGAATTTAGCAAGGGCGATCGCCCCTGTACTCTGTCATATGGCAGAAGATATCTGGCAATTTCTCCCATATAAGACACCCTACAAGTCAGTGTTTGAAGCTGGTTGGGTGCAGTTGGACGAGAAGTGGCAAAATCCAGAGTTAGCAGTAGTATGGCAGCAATTGCGACAACTCCGCACGGAGGTCAACAAAGTCCTGGAAGAAGCTAGAGTCAAGAAAATGATTGGTTCTTCTCTGGAAGCTAAGGTGTTGCTATCTGTAGCAGATGAGCAGTTACGCTCATCAGTGAAGTCACTGAACGCGAGTCAGAATGGGGTCGATGAACTGCGTTATTTGTTCATCACCTCACAGGTAGACTTATTGGATTCTCCGGAAGCAGTGCAAGGGTTGGAGTACAAATTGCAGTCCGATGCATGGGAGATTGGAGTTGTGAACGCAGAGGGACACAAGTGCGATAGGTGCTGGAACTACTCAACTCATGTAGGAGAGCCAGCCGAACATCCCCTGATTTGCGAACGGTGTGTTTCTGCTTTAGCAGGAGAGTTTTAGGTGAAGGGGACAAGGGGACAAGGGGACAAGGGGACAAGGGGACAAGGGGACAAGGAGATGAAGACTATAATTCTTTCCCCCTCATCCTCCTTATCCTCCTCATCCCCCTCATCCCCCTAAGGGGTAGCAAATTCTAAATTACTTTTTTGCTGCTTTTCACGCTCAGCATGCTCTAACTTTTGCAATAACTCTTGAGTTAATTGATAGAATGCTTTTGACCCTGCTGTGCTGGAATTGTTTAAAACAACAGGCATAAAACTATCAACAGCCTTAGCAACGTTAACATCCACTGGTATTTGTGTTTGACAAATTTTTGCATCGCCAAAATCTTGATGAACGCGCTGCATGACTTGTTTGTAATATCTTCCGCTGAGAAAGTTAGTGTTAGACATTGTGAACACAATTCCCAGCATTTGTATATCTATATGTGCTTCATGTTCATGACTGTCTTTTAACTGGGCGATGCGTCTTTCTAGTAGTTGAATACCTACCACAGATAGTGGTTCTGGTTTAGCAGGAAGTATGTAAAAATTACTAGTTGCCAAAGCACTACGAGTTAAAAGATTATAGCCAGGAGCGCAGTCTAAGATCAGAAAATCATATTCTTGCCGAACTGGTTCTAAGATTTTTCCTAGCAAAACTCTTTCAAAACGATTCCAAATCGTTTCAAATTCATTTTCACCTAAATTGACTGCTTGTTGATGCAGCATTTCTGAGACAACAAATTCATCGTACAAGTCAATATCTCCTGGTAATAAATCCAGTCCAGGGAGATTGCAAACTTGAGGCTGAATGATATCCCGAATTGTCAATTTTGCCCTTGACGAGGGAGTGATAATATCATCTATCAGATATCTCAATGTCCGTTTGTTTTTGCGAAGCTTAGCAAAATCTACTGGAGACATCAGACTGAGTGTGGCGCTAATTTGGCTATCTAAGTCAAGGACAAGCACCCGCTTGTTATGATTTTTGACTAAACAAGTCGCCATATTGACTGTGAGCGTGGTTTTACCAACTCCGCCCTTCATATTTGCAGTAGCAATAACATATCCCATTGGTTAATTCCTCTACTCAAGCATTCTCATCTACTTAACGCAAACGTTTCGTTATAGATAGAAAATTTTTGCGAAGTTTAATATTTTTAAATAATCAAGAGCATGACCTCAGCGACGCTTGTTTAAGTAAAGCAGTCAAAATTATAGCAGTGAGTGGTGCATTGGTGGGGAGATAAAAGAAGCATCTTTGGAGAATTTTGCATGTTCATTTTAATTCTTAAAGAATTCTCCAATCAAGCACGATCAACGTAGCGGGCGCGATAAGCCGGAGGCTTGACGCAAAGCGTATCGCACGGAGTGTCAGCCTTTGGCGATGCTCCTCCGGAGCCGCTCATATGGAACCGCCTTTGATGTAAAATTTTGAGATCCAGGGAGTTGATCCTTCTCAAGGAGTACTCATCATGTACCTTCTCTTTCTCGCTTTTGTAACATTTCCTCAACTGTCGCCTTTAATTCTGGTAAATTTTGCTCTATCACACCCCAAACTCGATTTGAATTAACTTTCAAATAATCATGAATGAGTACATCACGAAATCCTGCTATTTGTTGCCAAGGAATGTTTGGATAAGCTTCTTTTAAATCAGTAGATAATCGCTTCGTTGCTTCACCAATAATCTCAAAATTCCGAATGACAGCATCTTGAATCATAAATGTTTGCAGAAATACCTCTTTGCCATCACAAGTGTAAGACTCAATCCGCTCAATACATTCTTTAATATTGCTTAAGTAGAGGCGATCATCTTTCATAAGATAACTGCTTCTTTTAAGATTCGTTCTTTAATAGCAGGATGCAAAGTTTCTGATTCTGCAACATCTACTTTACGTCCCAACAAAGCTTCTAGTGATTGCATCAAAGAAATCTGATCTAACAAAGTTCTTTGCGGCTCAATTTCTACCAGAAAATCTACATCACTCTCTGGTTTTGCTTCTCCCCTGGCGACGGAACCAAAAACTCGCACATTATAAGCTCCGTATTTAGCAGCGATTTCTAAGATTTCCTTTCGGAAGGGTAGTAGTACTTCATCAATTCCCATAACTCAATCCACACAAATTTTTTCAATCTTGGATTCTAGATCGACGGTAGCAGAATATCAGTCGCTAATAAACTTTGTAACCGATCCAATTGAGCGCCAATTTGATAGAGTAAATCGCCTTTTCCTAATAAACGAGCAGCGCCTGTTTGTTTACCTCCCAAGATAATTGCTGAGTCTGCTTCACTAGCAGTTCTCAGTGCAACTCTCCCTGGCAAATTTGAGCGGATAATTGGGGTAACAATACCGGCTTCCGGGCGTTGAGTGGCGATAATCAGATGAATTCCAGCGGCTCTCGCCATTGCACCCAGTCGTTTGATACTTTGTTCTAGAGCCATGCGAGACTCTTTTTCTGCCATGAAGTCAGCGTATTCATCGAAGATGCAGACAATTCTGGGCAAAGGCTGACGAGAAAGTTGATTATAAGTACTTAAATCAGCACATTTCGCTTTTTCAAACCGCTGATAGCGAGATTCCATTTCTGTGACGAGTTCCTGCATTAATTCAATTGCGCAATCGCTCTCTTTGACAACGGGTGAATACAACCACTGCATCTGCTCAAATTCAGGAAATGTCACTCGTTTGGGATCAACCAGAGCGATTTGTAAATGTGCAGGGGAATGACGCAAGATGAGACTAAGGAGGAGCGATCGCAAAAACTCACTCTTCCCACTCCCAGTGGTTCCCCCCACCAAAAAGTGACATGTATTTGGGTCCGACAAATCAGCTTCTATCAGCTGTCCCTCTAAATTCACCCCAATAGCAATTTTGACTGGCGCTATTGCTGGTAAAACTTGGGATTTTATGTAATTCTCAAACTTAGCAACTTGCCTATCTGGACGAGGTAAGTCAACACTGACATATCCAGCTTGAGGGGAAATCAGAGGCGGATTTGTTAATCCCAACTGAAGAGGCGATCATATTTTATAAGATAACTGCTTCTTTTATAGCGGTTTTCATTTGGATCAAGTACAAGTGCATCTGCGTCGAGGGTGCGTCCATCTGCGGTTCCTTAATTCTTTGATGTATTGCACTCAACTGAAAACTGCTATAAGATTCGTTCTTTAATACCAGGATGCAAAGTTTCTGGTTCTGCAACATCTACTTTACGTCCCAACAAAGCTTCTAGTGATTGCATCAAAGCAATCTGAATCTAACAAAGTTCTTTGCAGCTCAATTTCTACTAGAAAATCTACATCACTCTCTGGTTTTGCTTCTCCCCTGGCGAGTGATTCACAGAATTAAATCGGATTGCTATATATTTTACCTAATATGGTTTTACGGCTGGTGAAACTTAATAACAGATATGTAACTGAGCATTAAAATTGTATAATTTATGTTTATATAATAAGTGTATTCAATTAGACAAAACAAAATAACCATGCCATAATCGAACAAGTAATAAGTTATTGGTAAGAACTATTTTTTCAGAGGAAAAAATAAATTGACTTTTAATCCTGAGCTTTGTCGCAATGAGAGTGAAGTTGAGAGTAAACTTATCGTTCAATATTTGCTACCACAGCTAGGCTATACTCCCGATACCTGGCATCAAGAAGTTGCAGTTGGTAGCATCCGTTTGGATTTTTTAGCATTTGCTGTACAAGTTATCCCCTTTGTTTTGGATGTCAATTCGCCTTTGAGTGTCGTTATGGAGGCAAAGCATCCTAACCAAAATTTAGATAATCACGTGCGCCGCCTTAGGCATTACCTAACAAGTTTGAATGTTAAATACGGACTACTAACTAATGGCAAACAAATAAGAATTTATCAGAAAGTCAAAAATGATATTGAATTAGTCTTTCATTGTCCTGGCAAAGAAATTAATACTAGAATAGACGAAGTTAAAAATTTAATTGGGAGAAATATTTTTCCACAAGAGCAGCTAGAAAGTAACCATAAGATTCAAGTATCTCAAAGTCTTAAAATCTCGACTCAATCGATTTATAGCTCCAGTTTTGAACTCAATCAAAGGAAAAAATCTATGAAAACAATTGCTATTTACCACAACAAAGGTGGTGTAGGAAAGACAACAACAGTAGTCAATTTGGCAGCTGCTATTAGAAAAAAGGGCAAAAGAGTTTTAGTGATTGACCTTGATAGCCAAGCTAATACCACATTTGCTACTGGTCTGGTAAAATTTGATGATGAAGAATTTGATGATATCCAAGACTCCAATATTTTTCATGTATTGCAATCAGAAGACTATTATCCTATCTCGGAAGTAGCTAGAAAGTCTAATTTCAGCACTTCTGAAATAGATGTGGTACCTTCACACATCGATTTGATGAAGAATGAAACTGATTTGAATGCTCTTGATAACAGTAGATTAATCTTAATAGAGAAACTAGAGCAAGTAAAAGATAAATATGATGTTGTACTGATTGACACACCACCCTCTTTAAATCTATACGCAAAAATTGCCTTGATAGCAGCAGATTACCTGATCATTCCATCGGATTTAAAACCTTTTGCAAATCAAGGATTAATAAATGTCAAAGAGCTTATCAAAGCTATCAATGGGTTTAGAAAAAACATCAGGAGACCACCTATTGAAACATTAGGCGTACTGGCTTGTAAGATATCAACTAATAATCAATTTGTAAAACATACTTTGCCTAAACGGATAGAGGTGATTCCAAAACGATATGGTCTTAACGTTATGGAAACGGTGATTTATGAGAGAGAGGATTTAGCTAAATGTGCTGAAAAAACTCAGTTAGTGGAAAATATGGAGATAGCTGATCCTGTGTCAGTAATAGATTTTAAACCAGACTCAACCTCGGCACAAGAATTTGAATTACTAGCAAAAGAAATCTTACAAAAAATAGGAATGCTTTAATGAAACTTTCTACTTCACTTGTTGCTGTAAAGAAAATTACCTCTAGAAAGCCTCGCTCAAACTTTGCAGATGAGCAAATAGAACAGGTAGCTAAACTGATTTTAGAATCCCAAGGAATTATTAACCCCATAGTGGTTTCCCGAACAAGTCTTCAATCGTATGAAGTAGTAGATGGAGACTTTGAATATTATGCGGCTGCTAGAGCTAAAGAGATAGATCCTCGTACAGGAGAAATGATTGGAGTATTTATTGTTGAGCCAGAAAATGAAGAATCTATTAAAAATCAAATCAACTTATTGAGAAAGCAACAGTCTGAAATTCCCAGTAATGTATCTGTTCCCTCAAATGGCAAAGACTCAATTTCAACGAATATTGAATCACGGATGACTAATACAGAAGTTAGAGTGACAAACGTAGAATCTCGGTTTGAGAATCGGACTAATGAATTGCAGGCAGAGTTTAGGTATGAAATTCAAAAAATTAATGATAGACTGAAGTATTTTGAAAGCATAATTCCAAGACAAGTTGAACCATTAGAGGCACTTAATACCCTACCTTTATCAGAGCTTACCTCTAAATTAAAAAGGGTAAATATTAATAGTAAAATAATTGAAAAAATAGTCAATGAGCGTAAACAAGCTAAATTCACATCCTTTAGTAATGTAGTTGAACGTATAAAAGGATTGGGTGAGAAAACAATGCTAAAAATTATTGATAGCTTTTCTGAAGGTATAACTTAATTGAATAACTTCTGAGAAACTCATTACCCCAAATATAAAGGCTAAAACTACCAAAAATTGTAAAAATTGATGGGCGGTGAAAAATTGCAGACAAAACAATATTATCTAGAATCAATAAACGTCCGTAACCACTACCATGAAAGGCGTTCGCGCAGCGTGTCCGTATCTCCTGCGGAGACGCTACGCTAACGGCTTCGAGCCGTGGCGTTAGCCATAGTACTCAGCACTCTTGCGATAGTTATGACCCACTCAGATGCATTCTTGATTTGCTGCGACGCTCTCCAGCCATTATAGGTACACTTTTTCTGCTCAGTCAATTGATACCAAAATCAACTAACCAACCTACTCCTACATTTCTACAAAATCAGTAAATATAATCATTGCATCTTGTCTACCCCTTCACCCTTCTTACCAAACCAAACCCCCAAGCACGTAACCCCACAGGTAACACCGACAACCCCAACCCAGTCCAAGCTTTAGCAGGAGAAAAGGATTTTCCTGCTAAAACTAACTCTCTTCCTTTTTGCATGTCTCCCTTTTCAATCAACCGTAACCCTAACAATAACTGTGTCTCTGCAAGACGCCGTTGCCTAATTTTCTCCAGCTTATCGGACTCAAATTGATAACTTTCTAAATATCTTAACTTATCAGATAAATAAGGAATCGCCCTGTCAATACCTTGCTGTTGTGTGTGGAAGCGATATTCCATCAATAATTCTGGTAGATAATAGCCTTTCTTTCTTGCCAAAGCCAACCGGACAAATAAATCATTATCCTCACAATTTTGCCAATTGGGTTGCATAAATCCTAATTCTTGTAAGGCGGAACGGCGAAATAAGGTTGCACCAATTTGAAAGATTTGATTAATAAAGACAACTTCTAATAAATTATTAACAACACCTTCTGGTAAATTCACCCTACCCCAGCGGCGAGAATTTTCTTGTGTTTTCGTTTCATCTCGGATATTGTTAATATCAATCACCCAATGGTCAGTCCCAACGAAATCAATACTAGGGTTTTTATCCAGAATTGTAGTAGTACGTGATAGGAAATCTAAAGTTAACCTGTCATCATCATCAAACTTTATAAAATATTCGCTAGTTGCGGCATCAAAGCCAGAGCGCATATTATTACTCTTACCAATATTTTGTGCATGGCGGATGTATTTGATGCGGCTATCTGTGTACTGCGACATGAGTGTAGGTGTATCATCCTGAGAACCGTCATCGCAAACAATTAATTCAAAGTCTTGATAAGTCTGCTGGAGTACGCTTTCAATTGCGAACGGTAGAAGGTGAACACGGTTAAATGTAGGAATACAAATACTAACTTTAGTCACAAGCTTATTGTTTCTCTACAAAAATACTTTTTTTGCTTTGTTGACAGCTTTTTGTAATAATCTGTTAATCTTTGTCAATTGGCTAGGAGGTTTTAGTTCCTTTGGTCTTTGCTCTGGTTGTTTTAGGAATCTATAGTGCAGAAATACATCTTTATAACGGATATCTACATCTTCACCACGAGATAAACGGGTGAAGTCTATTGCAAGATAGTTCATATAATGAAGTCGATGAACTGGCTTTAAACCTTGCTCATTATACAGAACATTATTTATATTTACAAATGGGTCGGCTATTGCACAATTCCCCGTTCTTTCCTGACCATTTTCGCTAAGAGTGAAATTAAATAAAGAAAGATGTGATCGAAAAGTTAAATAATTAAATAAATGAGCATCATCCCACCATGCAGTCAGCCATTTAACTTCTTGATTTTCAATTAATAGTTTTTTGTAAAAAGCTAAATCTTTTTCATTAAACAAACCTCGTTTTGAGCCAAAAAAGTCGGAACAATGAAGTCTAGGACGTATATCTTTTTCAAGAAATAAGTTTGCTTGTTCTAAAAGCGGGATATTTAATGGGACCTTGGTGCGATTTTTCGTGTGTATCCAATCGTCAAAGACAACATCGTATGTGTTGAGTTTTTCAAACACATCATCAAAAGACTTCATTGTTAAACTATCAGCATCACAAAATACAAATTTGTCAAAATCTCCATCAAAAACACACATTTTTCTTTGTAGATGACCAGAAGACCACCAGTTATGTGATAACTTTGAACTTTGAGCACCTGGATGAGCTGCCCAGACTTCATTAGCAAAATTTTCCCAACGTTGAATTGAATCCAAATTATCAAAAAGTGTTACATTCTTTCTAGAATGAACTTCCTGCTTGACTAAGCTGAATTTATCATCATATGGAATAATACAAACAGGAATCTCTGGATGAACATTGACTTCGATGCTGTTTAATAATGCAACCAGTTGGTCATAAAAAGCATCATTAGCTAGTGTGTAAATACCTATTTTTTCCATAATAGATATTACCTGTCATTTTAAGTTGACAAAAAGCTAAATATAACTAGCAATGGCATGGCATAACTTAGCTTATAGTCATCATATGTATGATTCTTCCTTTCAGTCTTCTTACTAGAGAATTAATTGTATGAGAATTTTAATGTTATCTTCTACATTTCCCTATCCGCCTACACGAGGTGGAACTCAGGTAAGGACATTTTATTTACTCAAGTATCTCAGTCAAAACCATGCTGTCACCCTAGTGACTCAACCAGAGCCTGATGTGACAGATACAGAAATAGTAGGATTACGGAATTGTGTGGATAATTTAATTCTTTTTAATCGTCCCCAAGACACTGATAAATCTGGAAAATCTTAAAGAAAATCCAGCGCTTCTCTTCTTTTATACAACAAGGAACACCGCCAAGTGTCTTAAACCGCTACTCAACTGAGATGCAGGCTTGGGTTGATAAGTTTGTGCAAGCGGGGAAATGTGATGTTATGACGAGTGAACATAGCGTGAATGAAATTTATGTGCGATCGCACTTTCAAAAACATCTTAAAACTGTAGTCAATATTCATAGTTCAGTCTACGGTACCTGTTGCAACCAGCTAAAAACAGGCATTTCTGAAAATAGATTTCGAGATAGACTTTATCTACCACTTTTGCGTCGCTATGAACAACGCTACTGCTCTAAATTCTCAGCAATTGTGGTGACAACAGAAGAAGATAAGGCTCAGATGCAAGAATTTAACCCTAACAGTGAAATTAAAATTATTCCTAATGGTGTAGATTTAGTTTCTTTTCCTTACCGCACTCATGATCCAAATGGACATCGCATCATTTTCATTGGTGCAATGGATAATTTAGCAAACATTGATGCTGTTTGTTTTTTTAGCAATGAAGTCTTACCAGAAATTCAAAAGCTTTACCCTGATACGACTTTCGATATTGTTGGTTCTTGTCCTGCACGAGAAGTTTTAGCACTCAAAGACAAACCCGGAATTGCTGTTACCGGGCGTGTTCCTTCTATGGTAGATTATCTGCACAAAGCAACCGTCTGTGTTGTGCCTATGCGGACGGGATTTGGTATTAAAAATAAAACTCTAGAGGCGATGGCTGCAGGTGTGCCAGTCGTGGCAAGTGACCGTGGTTTAGAAGGACTGGCTGTAGATAATCCAAATATACCATTGAGGGCATTACGAGCAAATCAGCCTACAGAATACGTGAGTGCTATCCGTCAATTGTTTGAGAATTCGCAATTGCGAACACAGTTGTCTTGTAACGGCAGACAATTAGTAGAAACAGCATTCACTTGGGAGAACGCAGGTAAACGCTATGAGGAAGTCCTGACCCCACTCAACGCTCAGACGTGCTGACAAAAATCTATTTCGTCCTTGCACACCTATCTTGTCTGACAATAGTCAAGTCATCTATACTGATATCAAGAGTGATTAAGACTAACTATTAATTGTGAACGCTATGCTCTCGCCAGGGCATTCTCTCACTTGGTTCGTAGGAAGTGCCCACGGTTATAGTCTAAAATTTTAGTCACAACAAAACTAGCGCTTTGAAGAGCTTGTTCATCATGCTATTTTGACTATAGGCGATTAGCAACCGTTATCCTAGGAAACGAACTTATTCCTCCTTGTCCATTATTGCTCTTTGCGTTTTCATATTCTGCAGTTGCTGTAGCAAGCAATCAACTTCTGCCTGTAAATGCATAAATTTGGTTAACTGCTCAGCTTGGTAATAGCATTTATTCAGCTTGGTTGCCCAGATACTCTGGGTTTCGTTTTTGGACACACTAGATGTAGACATTGATGTATCTATCCAGAACTCAACTCACACCACTAGAGATATTATAATAGGCGAGTTTTAAGAATCATTAAATAATTGTATATTTTTTTCCCGCAAATTTAACATCTCTCAGAGGATGTTTGAAAAGTATTCATATCTTCTTATGCTGTTAGCGTAGCTCCATTCTAACGAGAAGCTCTCCGGGTATGCCTTCGGCAAGGGCAAAGCCCGTTAGTAAAGCTTCTTGGAACGCGGGTACATGCTCGTCAGTCCTGTGGACAGAGTACGCGTACCAGAATACCACGCGCAATTCGCAGTTCCTTTACAGGAAGCCCCTTCTGCTCCCACGCACTCACGAAGATAATTTTGACTTCTCAGATATCCTTTAGTGCTTATATCTTATGGAGACTGCGCACACCACAGCTTTGTTCCAAAAGACAATTTCAATAGAATGTCAGAGAAATTCACAATTGAGAATCCCCAGCCAAAAAGTTTCCTTCGGCATAGCCGTTTCCAACATAGCTATCTTTTTGCAACCCCCCTTGCACTTGGATAGCATCTCAAGTGCAAAATAGATACCAGATGCTGTTTTAAACTGGAGCTAAGAGCTTTTAAATACCGTGACTTTGAGCCTGTCTGCTGCTAAATCTCATCGCCAACCCTGGCTTGGACTAATAGAACAATATCGTGAGTACTTGCCTGTCAACGAAAAAACACCAGTCGTCACTCTACTGGAGGGTAATACACCGTTAATACCCGTTCCCTCCATTGCAGAACGTATTGGTAGACAAGTGCGTGTCTTCGTCAAATACGATGGTCTTAATCCCACGGGTAGCTTTAAAGACCGAGGGATGACATTAGCAATTTCTAAAGCAAAAGAAGCTGAAGCAAAGGCTGTTATTTGTGCCAGTACGGGTAACACCTCAGCAGCAGCAGCAGCTTACGCTCGGCGTGGGGGTATGCGTGCCTTTGTCTTAATTCCCGATGGCTATGTGGCGCTGGGTAAGTTAGCACAGGCGTTGCTATATGGGGCAGAAGTCTTGGCAATTAAAGGTAATTTTGACCAAGCGTTAGAAATTGTACGTGAAATGGCCGAAAGTTATCCGGTCACTTTGGTAAACTCGGTGAACCCTTACCGCTTAGAAGGTCAAAAAACAGCGGCGTTTGAAATTGTTGATGTTTTGGGTAATGCTCCAGACTGGCTGTGTATTCCAGTTGGGAATGCGGGAAATATCACAGCATATTGGATGGGTTTTTGTCAATATCATCAAATTCAAAAGTGCGATCGCCTACCGAAGATGATGGGATTCCAAGCAGCAGGTGCGGCTCCCCTTGTGACTGGACAACCAGTAACACATCCAGAAACCATAGCCACAGCAATTCGTATTGGCAACCCCGCCAGCTGGGAAAAAGCGGTTGCAGTCCAACAAGCAAGCATGGGAAGTTTCCACGCCGTCACCGATGCGGAAATTCTTGATGCCTATCGCCTTTTGGCATCCGAAGAAGGGATTTTCTGTGAACCTGCTAGCGCCGCTTCCGTCGCCGGTTTGTTACAAGTAAAAGACCAAGTTCCTACAGGCGCGACAGTCGTTTGCGTCCTCACCGGTAATGGTCTCAAAGATCCAGATACCGCTATCAAACACAGTCACAGTCAATTTAAACAAGGCATTGAAGCAGAACTATTAGCCGTCGCCGAAGCAATGGGATTTTAGAAGAGTAAAGGACAAGGGGAATAAATAACTTTCTCATCTCCCCTATCTCCCCTCTCTCTCCTCCCTCTCCTTTGTCAAATCATCTATGGCATCACCTAAGGCGGTGGTTAAGCTTTTGCGCGTTTGGGTGTGGTTGTCTTGTTCTGTTTTCAAAGCTTGTAGCAGGCGATCGCGTTCTTTCGTAACCATAATCAGTTTTGCTTGCAATTCCTCCACTGATTTTAGTTGTTCTACTTGTTGTTCAATCGCTGTCGCTGCAGTGGGATCATCAAATCTTGCTTCCTCAATACCTTGAATTTGCTGTATTTGTGCTTTTAAAGATGCGATTGTCTGCTGCGCCATCTGAGCATCTGTACGGCGTTGTTCTGCTTCGATGTTGTAGAGTTTTCGCCACTTTTCGGCACTTCGCCATCCTGCATCGTGTTCGGCTTGAAGTTCCGCAATTTGCTGTTTGAGTGCCTTGATTTCTGCCAACCACTGTGATGTTAATTCTTGAGTCATAAATGCCTACACTATTTTTCACCCACAAAATCTGAGAACATAAATCTGAGAACATAATTTATATCAAATACCAAAAATGAACTATTCTCATTCCCAGTTAGAGAGCTAAAATATTTAGCGGTTTAAAAACTCAAATGTAAACGCGCCAATGTCTGAATTTCCTCCTTCCTATCCTACAATTGAACCTGATATCAAAGCACCGACTTTAAGAAGGCTGCGTCAGCTAAGCCGCTTGCTCGATAGAGTCATCACTGTTCCAGGAACGCAGGTTAGTATTGGTCTCGATCCAATTTTGGGATTAATACCTGTTGGTGGTGATTTTTTGGGAGTTATGCTTTCGGCTTATATTGTCCTTGAAGCTGCACGGCTAGGAGCACCTGCGGCGACTTTGAGTAAAATGGTAATAAATATCATTATTGATGGCTTAGTAGGCGCAATACCCATAGTAGGGGACTTGTTTGATATTGGCTGGAAAGCGAACGAGTCTAATATCAGGCTACTCGAAGATCATTTAAGGTTTCCCAGCCAGAGGAAGAGCGCAGACAAGTGGTTTGTCTTGGCAGTTTTTATTGTATTGTTCATAGTTGCTATTGGGCTAGTCGCATTTAGCGTGATACTCGTGAGACTGCTTGGAGCACTACTTGGAATGCTACAGGGATTGTTAACTGGCGGTTAAAACAGTACACACTACACAGTTATCAAGTTTGATAACTGATAACTGTTAACTGATAACTGGTTAGATAAGTCACGACAAAATTCATGAAAGACTGGTGGCAAGAGACTTTCCCGAAAGGTCGGCAAAATCTTATCATTACCGATGCGAATGGGTATCCTGTAAAAATCGCTTACGGTGAAAAAGGAACAGGTAAGCCTTTATTTCTCTTACATGGTGTTGGTAGTTGGAGCTACAATTGGCGTCATAGTGTCCAACCGCTCTCTGAGCATTTTCGAGTCATTTGTTTTGACGCTAAAGGTTACGGGTTTTCCGAAAAACCTGTGTCTCGTAGAGAACAGAGTGGTCATCAAATCATTGAATTTGAAAGAATTATTCTTTCCTTGTGCGATGAACCCGTTATTCTTGTGGCAGAATCTTTGGGTGCATTAATTGCCCTTGGTCTTGCTCAAGCAAATCCCCAGTTAATCGCACGGCTTGTGGTGCTCAATGTACCTATTTTCCCACAGCGTTTACCTCATTGGGGAATGTGGTTACTTTCTCAAATACCTTTAGAAATCCTGCAAGTCATTGACTCCTCTCGTCTAGCGCATCTATTTGCACCACTTGTCAGAGAAGTTATCGCAATAGAAAGGCGTGGAGTCTTGTACGATCCATCAATACTGACGCAGGAAGATATTTACTGGATAACTTACCCCTACACTGAAATTTCAGGGACTCTTGCGAAGGTAGCAGAAGAGTTACAAATAGCAGCGCGAGAGATTGAACACTTGCAAACCAATAAACCAAGTTTAATTAGTAAACTTCAGCAGAATCTGAGTGCGATTAGGTGTCCTACCCTGATTTTATGGGGTGAACATGATAGTTGGTTTCCTGCTAGCGATGGGGAAAAATTGCGTCAGCGCCTTCCCCATGCAAAATTACAAATTTTACCCAACTGCTGTCATGATGCGTCCACTGGTGCTTCAGAAGCAGTGAATGCAGCAATTCTTCATTTCTTACAGGAAACCCATTTGTATTAAATTTTTATTAAATTTTTATTAAATTAATATTATTAAACAACTCGATTCTGACGAATGCATTCTGCGTACCATTCAAAGCTCGCTTTTGGAATGCGTTTTTGTGTTGTGTAGTCTACATAAACAATCCCAAAGCGTCGGGAGTATCCCCAAGCCCACTCAAAATTATCCATCAAACTCCATAAAAAATACCCCTTCAAAGGATACCCTTCGTTAATAGCTTGATGAGCTGACTTTAGGTGCTGTCGTAAGTACATAATCCGGTCAGTGTCAATGACTTCACCAGTCGCGTTGATTTCATCTTGTGCCGCACAGCCGCTTTCAGTGATATATACTGGTAAGTCATTACGCTCTAGCGTTTCGCTGATATGACGGATGCCCCAATAAAGACTTTCAGATAATATGTTAAGCCAAGGCATATGCATTTGCGGATAGCCTTTAGGAAAGTTGAGGAATTCGTAACCTAGTTCATTCTCAGCAGCACGAACATAAGTGCCAGTGTAGATGTTCAGACCAAGGGCATCGAGGGGTTGGTGGATGATTTCTAGGTCATCTGGTTCTATATTTGGGGCATCTCCTTTCAACTTGTCCAGCATTGCTGGACTGTAGGTACCAGTGAGGACAGGGAAAATAATGCCCCCATTCTGTCCGCAGGTGTGGAAAGCGCTTTTTGCCGCTGCAATATTAACAGGAGATTCATTGATGGGAACTGTAACGGCGATGTTATCCACTAAAGCAACTTGACAAGGAACGGGTGAAGCAGCACGAATGGCTTGACACCCCAACCCATGAGCAAGTAAAGCATGGTGAGAAGTTTGCCAAACTTCCTGGTTACTTCTGACAAGCTTTCCTGGGGCGTGGGGTGGTTTCTGCCCAACGTCATAACTCATGTGGGTAAAACAGGGGATTTCGTTGAGAGTCATCCAGTGAGTGAGGCGATCGCCTAACCGCTTCACAACAGCCGTGGCATAATCAGCGTAATCATATGCCATCTGGCGACTTTGCCAAGAACCGTACAAGTCTTCTAGTGCTTGGGGACTATCCCAGTGAAATAAGGTCGCATGAGGAGTGATACCGTATTCGTGCAAACAATCCACCAAGCGTTTGTAGAAATCAATGCCCTCTTCATTCACTCTACCGCGACCATCAGGAATGATGCGAGTCCATGCAATGCTCAAGCGATAGTGTTTTATGCCCAATTCTGCCATAAGCTGCACATCTGCTTTGTAGCGATGATAGTGGTCGCAGGCTACAGCACCCGTATCGCCATTGAGAACCATTCCTGGAAGAGCGCTGAAGGTATCCCATACGCTGGGTTTACGTCCACCTTCTCGATATGCGCCTTCAATTTGATAGGCAGAAGTTGCAGCACCCCAGCAAAAATTCTCTGGAAACTTATACATAGCCACAATTTTATGGAACCTAACTATTTTCTTGGAAAATGACAAAATTAACTCAATCAAGCTATTGTAAAGATTAATGACAAAAAACGAAACTTCTTATAAAGAAACTGTATCTGTCAGAACCACACAGATTTTTCCAGCTATGATGTTAATCCGTGACGTCGTTCAAGAAGCAATAACAACTGGATATCTCAGCGTTGCAGCGGAAGAACAATTGCGAAATCTTCTGAAAAAAAAGTATGAATTAGAAGATTTGGATGCTTTCATGACGTTGCAAGAGGCTGCTAGTTCAGGGAGGATTCGACAGGAGTCTCGTGAGTTGAGGCTATGCGAGCAGCAGGTGCAGCAACTTGTTATCGTTGGTTGCGATCAAACAACTGCGAAAGAGTAGCCATTATATTAGTATCAAGAAAATAAAATATTAGGTAGTTAGACAGACTCCCTGCTTAGGTTTGGGAGTCTGTCTTTGTCGTTTTTTCTTTTTCCGGAAATAACTCCTCACAGAGTGAGGATCTAAATAGAGATTGGAGCATACAGATGAACGTACAAGCAATGATTGCAGATTTATCGATGCCTCAAGAATTGCAAATCCTAAAACGACAACATAGAGGACAATGCTATGACGACCCTAGAAATCAACTCCAACAAACAAGACAATAAATCCGCTAAGAAAAAACAAAAGTCTTTTCGCTACACGAATATTGGTACTCCTTTAATACCATTGCGCCCGCATCAGACGAAACAGCAGGAGCATGAATTACTCTGCGATTGGGACCATGCAAGTTGATTGAGATAATGAAATGAAAGCGTTGTTACGCGTGTCTCCTGCACAGGAACTGACGAATCGTGCGGAGCATGTCTGTTTAGAACTCAGCGCACTGCTCTTAGAGGATGTTTCTAAAATAAGTATTAAGTAGGGGAGGTAAAGAAAGGCGCGCTTGTGGATGTTCCTCCCCACCAAACTTCAGATCGACCCAAGCCGCCGCTCTGAGTTCTGGCGCTCATTGCTGTTGTGTTAAGGAGCCGTGTAAGGATTTGAGAGTTTAGTCGCGTGAGAATTTGCCTTAACGCACCAATCGATTGGTGCGTGACGACGCATTCAGATTTTTCTTCAAAGTGATGTGTACTCGTGCGTCGTGACACACCTACAAGAATTTTATCTTTTATTTATAAACACGCTCTTAGGGTTAAGTACTCCAGCTGTTTTTTGTTAAGAATCTTGTGAAGATACTGATAAACAAAAACATCTCTAAACTGACATGTTTGCGGAGGTTCTCCTCACAGATTATGTACATTTTTTGCGAAAATTAGAAATTTTTCTGTATACCTCACAAGTTCCTCACAATTGTAATTTACTCTTAAAGCATGAAAAGTTTTGATTCTCAACTGACTGCCCTGATTTTTGCCCTGATTTCTAAAGAACACATTTAGTATAAAAATCTTAAAAAACCATGAATAACTGTCCTTGCTGTTCCGGTCCACTATTACGTCACATACGTAATCAAGAAGTTTACTGGTTCTGCCGCAGCTGCTGGCAGATAATGCCAGTGTTTAGTGAAATAAAGTGTACTTCCTTACCAGAAGTTTATATTAGAGAATTTTCTAGCACGCTTGAGAGAAGACAAAAAAGCAATGTTCTTTGCCTAAATAAGCGGGAAGCTAGAACTGGGTGGGTAGGAGTACACAATTTATCAGAGGTTATATAAACTACAAGTTTTTATTAATGTTTAGATAACAAGTTTTTAATTGTTCCTTGCGTGACCCCTCGAATGAATTCGAGGGTTTTTATTTTTAAGGTTTGTAAACTCGTTTTGGATATTTGTGAATGAAAGTTAACTATCTACGTTAGCTCTTCTGGAATTAACAACTCAAGTCACTTATGCATTGGGCTGGACTTTGTGATTAATTCGCCAATAAACCGCCGTCCACAACCAATGATTGACCTGTGATGTCGGCGAAAATAGAAGGTTCGTGTCATCAGGTGCAGCCTTGTAAAGTTTTGTAAAAATGACCCATTTTTTCGGCTTAATTGATAAGAAATACAAATGATAAATTTGCCTAGTTTGTCTCCTTCTAGGCAAAGTACAATGAAAATATAGACCTCAACATGAGGACTTGACCCATGCTATCTATCACTATCCAACTTCCATTTTCGGCAAAGATATTTTCTCAAAATACTCCCCCGTCCAAAAAATCATCTCAGAGGGAAAGAGAATATCTGCGACCATCGGAAGTCAACGCCATGATTGGTGCCGCTCAAAAAGTAGGTCGTCATGGTGTCAGAGATGGAGCAATCATTTTATTGATGTTTCGTCACGGACTAAGAACTGCCGAATTGGTTGCTCTGAAATGGTCGCAGATAGATTTAGTAGGAGGTTATATAGAGATACATCGTGTCAAACATGGTCATGACAGCATTCATCCTCTACGTTCTCCCGAATTGAGAGCTTTGCGTCAGATTCAAAGAGATTACCCCGATACAAGTTACGTTTTCGTCTCCGAACGCAAAGCACCTCTATCAACTCGTTCAATCCGTCATATCATAGCCAGAGCTGGAAAAATTGCTAAAATCGCTTTTCTAGTTCATCCTCATCAACTACGTCATGCTTGTGGCCACTATTTAGCTGCCCAAGGTCATGATACCAGAGCAATTCAAGATTATTTAGGACATAAGAATATACACCACACAGTTCGTTATACTCAAATGTCACCTCAAAGATTTGAAAAGTTCTGGAGGGATTAAGCTACAGATAGTTGTGTCAAACCAGGAATTCTCGAGTTGAGATCCAGCTTAAATGTACCATAAGGATTGACATGACTGAAAATTAAAGGAGTAATTGCTCTTTTATCGGTTTCAGTTAACTTTTGCTGCCAATGCTTCTGCTCCAGTACACTCTGAATCATCAAAGTATTCACATAGACCAAACATATCTGCAATAGGTGCAAAGATAAAACCGATAATTCCTGACTTTCCAAGCGATTAGAAGCAAACTCTCCACCCTTACCGTAGAAGATAAAATCATTAACCCCATTCCATCTTTCCACTACATTTAATCCTTCATTAACTTCTCGCCGTACTTCGGATGAGTCAAGGTACTGACACAGGAAAATCGTTTTTATCACCCGACCTAATTCCAATAATGCAAGATAAGTAGGATGTTTGAAAGGATTTTTGCTAAAACGTTTGAGAATTGCCTCTGTTTCAGCCGTTCCCAACCTTAAAGCAGTAGTAAACTTCACCATCTGGTCATACTGTTGGCGAATCAAATCCCAGTTTATCGGACGAGTCAGAACCGGTTGTAGATTAGGGTAAGCATCACTTTGTCCAATGTGAGGACGATATAACTTTTGTACCTTAACCCGCTTCAATCTAGGCATTAACTGAAATCCCAATAGGTGAGTAAAGGCAAACGCCACTTCACTTTGACCATGACTATCAACATAGTTTTTCTGCACATTCATATTAGTACAGTGACGTAAAACCCCTTCAATCATGGCTGCTACCTCACTACTAGAACAAGTTTTGAGTTGGGAATAGATGCAAGTAGATTTCTTCTCGACGTGCCAATAAATCATGACTCCTCGACCCCCATAACGGAGATGATACTGAGTTAGAAGATTCTGGTCCCATGCGCCAAAATGTTTGCTATCACTGGCACAAGTAGTAGTTCCTTCTCCCCAGATGTGGGGTAAACGAATCTCGAAGATAGCATTAATAACATCACCAATTGCACTGCGTAACTGGTCTTTGTGGATATACCGACGACGTACATAGAGTAAATCTTGATAGTTTTCGCCATTAATACCCGTATTAATCCTCTTTAATCCAGTATTAGTTCCCATGCCATAAAGACACAGTAATAATCGCTTTTGTAGTGTTTCTCTGTCTATAATCTCTCTTGTACCCATACTTTTGAAGTTATGGGTAAAATCTACTCTTAAATCCGTTTCCTTGAGAATGTCTAAGAGACTGGTATGCTCCCAAATTCGGTTAATTTCTCCCTTGAGTTGTTTAAGGTTAATGGGTTCAGGTGCAGGGTCTATAGGGCTAAGTCTAATAAAACTTTGACCTTTCTTTCCGAGAATAGTAACATCTTGGTTCTTGGGCATTCCTTTATCTAATTTTTCTAGCCCCTGTGCCATTTGTTCTTGTAAGTTTGAGATAAAATTTTCTACATCTAGTGGAAGAGTTAAAGCCTGATAATAGACTTGACGGTGCTGTTCAAAATCAGTAGGTAAATCATGATCTGGATTACCATAACGAGATGCTCCTACTACCCAAATTTCTTTACAACTGAGTCTTTCTCTAAGAGCTTGTAAAACGCTAATTTCGTAGTTGATACGGTTAATTCTATCTTTCCCATCAGAATCTTTTTCTAAGAGAATTTCTTTCCAACCACTTTTAAGAACTCCATCAATCGGTATAGTTTCTCCGTTTTCATAATATCGGGATTTACTTTGAGCATATTTTTTTAGTAGCTCTAATGCCTGAATGACAGGGCGATGAATATCATTATTAGAACAAAATTCTAAGACTTCTAATAGTTGAGGAATCAGCCGCCGATAGTGACTAGCAAAAGAAGAACGCATTACAGTATGTACTCTTTGACGATAAGCTGTACCAGTTGCTTTATATTCAGCCACTAAATCTCTGAGATTTTTTTGGGAAACTACAGGATATATAACTTTTTCAATAACTCCCGAAGGTTCAGCTACAGCTACTTCAGCAATGCGAAATAAAATATTAGCTTTTCCGGTTACTTCTTTAAAGTCCGAGACTAACTCTTTGTTAATACGTCTTTCCGCTCTTGTCCCAATTCGTTGAATGATTGACATTAGTAATTCAATGAGATTATCAGTAATCTCTTGAGCGCGTTGAACACAAAACGCTGCCATTAGAGTATAGCGAATCGCCGGGGGATGTTGTCGTAAAAGGTAAGGAGTTTCTGTAGCCGCCCGATGACGGTAGGTTTTAATTAGTTTGGGTGATATTTCTTTAAATAAGTCAAGGGATAAACCAAGACTGCGAATCCGTTTTAGTTTTTCGATTTCAGTTAAGAAACTTTCTAAGCCAACAGGTCCCGGATCTGTTTTGAGAAAGGCAAACTCGGAAGTTTTGAGTTTGGGAGAATCCTGTTTTTCCTCTGTCTTCTCCGAATCTTCTGTGGTTAAGAGAATATCAATTTCATTAAGGTTTTTTTTTGATAGCCCAGAAAGTGTGTGATAGCATAAGTCACTTTCATACTGACTGATAGCACTACGAATCAAACGCTCAATTCTTCCTGATGTGGGCGGTTCGATTTGCAATTGTCTCCATCTTTGATAGACACTTTCAACGAGTGATTCAAACTTTTGTTCATGAGGTAATACTTCTTTAATGAGCCAGTCGCTCATTTCTACTGAATCTTGGACGGTGGCTACTCTAAAATTAAATAAACGACGAATTTCAACACGATAAACTTTTGCTGTTCGTCCTTGCCAATCATAATCTGAGTATGAGCTTTCAGGAATTTTAAGTTGATTTGCTATGTAAGAGATAATAATTTGGGGAAGAGACGATTTTTCATCAGGAAAACATGCATAAATCTGAAAATGTTTTAAGAACAGAGCAAACCCAATCTGATTACCGCCGACTTTGTTTCTGACTAATTCTAATTCCGTTGGTAGAAGTGTCCAGTTTTCAATTAGTTCTTCTGTATCCCAATTTGGTTTGATCATGCATCTTCTTCTCCACTGTTTGAAAGCCCGAGTATTTCTCAAGCGAGTGTATGAGAAAAGATTGTTGCACTATGAGAAATTAATCAATAGTGCAGATTTCAGGCTATTTGTCAAAACGTTTCAAAAAAGATAAATTTAGAAAACTTATGAATGAGAGGCAAAAAGGGGGCT
>JAAUSC010000298.1 GCA_012031965.1 Scytonema sp. RU_4_4 | reverse complement strand
TTTGGGGATAATCCAAGCCACAATAAGCAAGATAGAGTTCAATCCTACTCCAACTAGCCAAGGATTTAGAGAATTCATAGGGAATAACATTGTAAAACTAATCTTTGGTTATGAGTATTTTGCCAAAGTACCAATAGAATAACTAATTTAGAACAAGTTTGATGACTGACTACAATCTTTGTCTTTCACCTCGTGATCCACAGTACAATCAAAGTATCATATTTTACTAAAAATTCAAAAGACAAATTTTGTTAATTTTTAGAGAAAACACTTTTTGAATTGATGAATTCTATGAAGAATCAGTGAATCTTTTCTATTATTTCAGTAAAATCTTACACAAACATAATTTTCTTCTAAAAGAAATACGATATTAAGATTGATGTAACATATATTGCTTATACATCCATTAACCTATGTCAACGACTTTTTCTGAAGGCTTTCAAGAGACTGCTAAGAACTTAAATATAGGTGTCAATACTCAAATATCTAGTGATACATTACTTCGTGGTCATAGCAATTTCTACAGCTTTACTCTGAAAGGTCGTAGTAGTTTTAACCTTGATTTAGAAGATTTGAGTGAAAATGCACACGTAGATTTGATTCGAGATCAAAATAGAAATGGTGTGGTAGATGACGGTGAAGTCATAAATAGCTCTATTTTTAGTAACACGAACGCTGAAGCAATTAACCAAACCTTAAATGCGGGTTTGTATTATATCCAAGTCTCTATTGATGAAGGTTTAGAAACTGATTACAAATTGGCTGTTTCAGCAACGCCCATAGACTATGCTGGAGATTTCTTACAAGCTGCACGTTATATTTCTGTTCATTCCAAAGCGAAAAACTACAAGGATTGGGTAGGTATATCAGATACACATGATTACTACAAATTGAAACTGAAGACTACCAGTGATTTCAAATTGGGACTGAGTGGTTTGAATGATGATGCACAGGTGCAATTACTAGATAGCAATGGCAATACACTTGCAAGCTCGCTTAACGTTGGCATCACAAATGAATCCATAAATCTCACTTTAAATGCAGGAACATACTATGTACGGGTCAACTCGTACGAAAATAGTGAAAGTTTTTACAAGCTCAGTGTGTCAGCAACTTCTGTATCTAGGAATAGTTCATCACCGACTTCGACTTCTGTTGATACATCATCTACCACTTCTATCAGCCAACAACAGACCACTACAGCTTCTGTAAGTACACCCCAACCCCTTGACAGTAGTACATATTATTTCAAAGGGACTCTCCGGTCAGATACCTTTACTTATCAGTCTGCATACAATCGGACGGTATACTCTGGCAATGGCAACGTTGATTATGGTAGTGGAGGGCGAGACTTACTAGACTTATCTGCATTTTCTTCTACAGACGCCACAATCAAGTTAGTAGAGTCCACAGGGGGTGTCATGTATAACACAGGCAATGGCACTCGCTTATTTGATGACATCGTTTTAAGCAACGGGCAAGAAATTTTGTTTGAAGGTATTGAAGCTATTAAATTTGCAGACACAACAATTAACTTATCAGTGACACCTGACGATCCCCTGTTTGGTCAGCAATGGAACTTACATATGATGGGTGTTCAAAGTGCGTGGCGTTTCACGAAGGGTTCCACCAATGTACTTATTGGAATTGAAGATACAGGCTTAGCTGCCGATGGTAATAATCTTCACTCAGATTTACGTTCCCCCAATACATTGAATGACAATTACTTGGATGAAATGACTAACTCCACCGCCCACGGTACTTCAATTGAAGGGGTGATTGCTGCAACAAGCAATAATGGTGAGGGGATAAGTGGTATCAACTGGAATTCTGATGTTTTCCATATTGATGTTATGGGTGATAACGCTGGAGATTACAATTTGGTTAGTGCTACACAAGCATTGATTAATGAGGCAAATAGTAAAGGTCAGCGTCTGGTAGTCAACCTCAGCTTGACTGGTGGTAGCTCACCGGAATTTGAGCAGTTGATTGCTAGTAACCAAAATACAGCTTTGTTTGTAGTTGCAGCCGGAAATACCGACAGCAATAGTCTTGACAGTCCTGCCGACTTAGCGAATAAGTATGGCAACGTCATAGCAGTAGGTGCTTCTTGGGGACTTCAAGACTGGTATGGTAATTCAACAACGCCTGGAACACGTATCTCCTATAACAACCCAAAATGGTGGGGTTCCAACCAAGGAGATGGTTTGACTGTGATGGCACCATCTGAGTACCTGACAACCAACGCTACCAAGTCCTCTAGTAGTTTTGAGTTCGGTTATGATGAGAGTTTTAATGGCACTTCAGCAGCAGTGCCAAACGTCGTAGGAGTTGCTTCATTAGTATGGAGTGTGAATTCAAATCTCACTGCGACTCAAATCAAGTCGATTTTATCAGAAACAGCTTACGACTTGGGGACATCTGGCTATGATACAGAGTACGGTTACGGATTTATTAATGCCGATGCTGCTGTTAGGAGAGCAATGGCTCTTGCACAGGGTGCAGTGTAATGACTCCTTTTGAGCCTAATGCCCTCTGACTTTTTTTGTAAAAATCTAACCTAAATCTGCTGCAAATTTCCCTAAATTCTCCCTGCGCCACTTAGCATCTGCTTTGCGATTTGTTCGCAATTCTAAAACCCGAATTCCCTTGCTTGGTAACGGGTTCAATTTTGCGAGCAATTGCTCCCAAGAAGTGATTAATTCATGTTTAACACCATAAGTAGCACATAGTTGAGCGAAATCAATATCTTGTGGAGTCGCAAAAAATTCTTCAATGGTGGCTCAAATTTGGAAATTGGTAACATTTCAAAAATTCCACCACCATTGTTGTTAATTAACACAATGGTTAGATGTCCGACAAACTTATTTCTCATTAAAAAACCATTAGTATCGTGCAATAAGGCTAAATCACCTGTCAACATGACACTGCTTTGTTGGCGATGGGCAATTCCCAAAGCAGTAGATAATGTGCCATCAATGCCATTTGCACCTCGGTTGAAAAAGGGTTGTACTTCTGAGTGAGTCGGTTTCCAAAAAAATTCGACATCCCTCACTGGCATACTGTTAGCAATAAAAATAGGTGTTCTTGGTGGTAATGCTTGAGAAAGCAACCAAGCAGCCTTCCCTTCAAATAACTCCTCTATTGTTGCCAAAGTTTGATCAACACTTGCTCTGACTTTTGCTTCTGCTGTACACCATTGTTGAAGATACTCATAAGAAGATGAGGGGGATAAGGGTGAGGAGGATGAGGAAACAACTCTTAATTTTGAATTAGATCCTTCGCTTGGCTCAGGACGCTTCGCGATTTTGAATTTTGAATTGCTTTCTCCCCATCTCACCAATTCTTCTATAGTTATGCGCAGATGAGTTGTTTTACCATGAAGAGGGTCGAGGTTTTGGTCGCTAGGGTCAATGATCCAGTGTCGTGCTTGGGTAGAAGTTAACCAGTTACGTAAATCTTTACTAGTAGGTATTTCACCAATTTGAATCACTAAGTCTGGTGCAAGCTGTTTTGCTAATTCGTGATTCCGCAAAATGAGGTCATAGGTGGAAATAATATAAGGATTGAGGTCAGCGTAGTTTCTCACTGGAGAAAGTCCCTCTGCCAAAACCGGGAATTTTAAGGTTTTGGAGAGTTGGGCGATCGCACGACAATACTCCTGTGGTCTTTGCGGTTGGGCTACACCAGCGATGATAATTCCTCGTTGAGATTTGAACCACTCTTGGAAAGCCAGAGGTAAAGAGATAGGAATGTAGGAAGGTTGCGAGGTGCTTGTTACGTGAGAGAAAAAATCTTCTGTGTCAAATTGAGACTGTAACAATTGTAGAGACGTTGTATGCAACATCTCAACATCGGGAATGGGTGCGAGGGGGTCCCGAAAGGGAACATTAAGATGCACTGGTCCAGGTACGGGAGTTTGTGAACGTTCCCACGCATGAATCATTATTTGCCGCAGATAAGCAAGCATTTCCATATCCGCAGAGGGAATTGCTAACTCTGTCTGCCAGTTTGGGTAATTGCCGTATAATTTCAGCTGGGTTATTGTTTGACCAGAATGGCAATCTCGTAACTCAGGTGGTCTATCAGTCGTAAACAGTAATAGAGGTACGCGACTTTCTTTTGCTTCAATCACCGCTGGGTAAAAATTCGCTCCTGCTGTCCCAGAAGTGCAAACAACGACCGTAGGACGTCCAGTTGCTTTTGCTTGACCTAAGGCAAAAAAGGCTGCAGATCGTTCATCAAGAATGGAAATTGCTTCAATATCGGGTGATTGTTGGGCAAAGGCGACTGCTAGAGGTGTGGAACGCGAACCCGGACAAATCAGAACACAGTTCAATCCCAGGCGCTTTAATGTTTCAGCAGCAATCGACGCCCATACAGTATTAATGTTTCTAAAATCAATTGCCATCAACCTTGAAAGTCCAAAAGTCCTGAATTTTAAGTTCTAAGAAGATGTGCCAACAAGAGCGTATCATTTGAAACTGATTGTTTTTGTGTTATCTCATCATCCTACTTTTCTGGTACATTTCAACCAACTTTCCTATCGTAGATTGAATTCACATAGTGATTTTTTTGTCAATACGTAAGTTCTAAGTATATGGGTATATATTCAGCGAGGTTTTACAATACTGAAAGTATTCACTCAGGACTCTTTTTATGGACTGCATTCACTTAAAGGGAATTCGCTGCTATGGCTACACAGGGTATCTGCAAGAGGAACAGGTATTAGGACAATGGTTTGAGGTAGATGTGAGGTTATGGCTGGATATCTCAAAAGCCTCTAAAACTGATGCGATAGAAGATACTATTGATTACCGTAGTACTATCAGCTTAGTGCAAAATCTGGTGAAGACATCAAAGTTTGCTCTGGTAGAACGGTTAGTAACTACCATTGCTGATTCTATTTTGGAATCAAGCGATCATGTGGTGCAAGTTCAAGTTGTTTTGAGTAAACCTGCTGCGCCTATTCCAGACTTTGGTGGCACAATCAGTATTGAATTAACTAAAACTAAATCTCCTTCTCCAAACACATAACTAAGCTTAAGTAGGTAGGCACAAATAAACCTAACTATGTAACAAAATATAAAGTAGTCAAGCACAGCAAGAGATGTTACCTCCTGGTCATGAGCGCTCGTACACAGCTGACTTTCTGATTGTGGAACCCATTACTGGACTACACGTAGATGTGGAAGTGGACGAGTCACACTCTTTCTCTCGACGACAAGCGGGTTCTCTGAAAAAGAAGGGATATCGTCAGAGTTATCTGCAATACGAGCCAAAATAACCAATGGCTAATGTGGAGGAGTAATTCGATTATCTCATGCCTCAAGCAATACGGTTCGGATAAGCCTTTTTTTCTCCCCGTGCTCCCCGTGCTTCCCCTGCTTCCCCTGCTCCCCGTGCTTCAATTGCTTGCCTCAAAAGCTTTCGACTTACCGCAAAATTTTGTAAACTTTTGTAAGAGATGACTCCTTTTGCGTAAAATTCCAAACAGAGGGAAGATACCAGAATAGATATTCCCTACTGGAGCGATCGCAGCGTTAGATGACGAATGATTTCCAACACAGAGATGACGCTCTCAACCAGGAACTACAGCAGCTAATTAATGAAGCAAAGCAGTATCCGGCTGACAGTAAAAATCCACGTGACAGAGCGAAACGACGGATAGCTTTAAATAAGCTAATCAATGCTGTTCGATATTCTGGAAGATTGAGTAAGCAAACCCAGTGGTTGGGATTACCTAACTACGAAGATTATTATAATGAAGCATTGCAGCACACCTTCATAGAAATTTGTCAAAAAATTGAACAATATAATCCACAATATCTTGTCATGGCATGGGTAAACAAAATTTTCAGCAGGCGATTTTATGATGTGGTTAAAAAAGACCAGAAACGAGGGATAACTCTGCTTCCCAAAAATCAAGAAAAGACTTATATACTGTCCTTAGATGAAATTAACAGAGATTTACCTGTAGAGTATGGGATATCTGAAGAGGAGCAGCTTAAGGAATTTATAGAGAGTGACCCAGAGAATTTTTTCACTGAAGAGTTTATTAAAGAACATCCTCAAGCTAATTTAAAAACTATCCTGTTGCTGGTTTTAGAAGGTAAGCAATGGAAGGAAATTTCTAAAGAATTAGGTGTACCACTTTCGACTGCTTTTAATTTTTACCAGCGTCGGATGCGTAAAATTATTAGTTATTTAAAGAAATATATATAGAAGATGAATTAACTCACTATTCAAACTTTTGTCAAACTTTGGAGACTTTCTTATGAATAGCAGCACTCAGAAACTAACCTTT
>JAAUSC010000297.1 GCA_012031965.1 Scytonema sp. RU_4_4 | reverse complement strand
GCTCCTAATAAATAGTCATCACCTAAAGCTCTTGAACAATTGCGTCAAGAGTAAACGGCTGACCAACTTTGACTTGTTGTGGTAACTTGAACTCTACCTTGGGTGGCTTAGTACCGGAAGTCAATTGAGTGCGTTCAGACAAAATGTCTTGGCGGATAATTTTGCCTCCAGCAATGCGCTGGCGCGACCTAATTGTCGCATTGAGAACCGAGTTATCACTGCTCGTGGAGGGCACACCAGTTATATTAGTCACTGTTTCGGCAACAATGGTATTACCTTCAGATTTCCAAGATTGTACCTGAGTGCTGTACTTCAATTGGGGGTATCGCTGCCAAAGTGCAGTTAGAGCTTTTTCCATATTTGGACGGGTTAAGCCATCTCCGTGAGTGAAATTGGGACTGTAGAACTGCATAACCCCTTTGATATTACCTTGGCTTGCTGCTGCATCAATTTGCGTCAATAAGTTTTTCAGTTCAGCAGGTGTATTTTGAGGTGCAGTTTGAGGTGTATTTTGAGGTGCAGTTTGGGGTGTATTTTGAGGTGCAGTTTGAGGTGCAGTTTGGGGTGCAGTTCGAGGTACAGTTTGGGGTACAGTTTGGGATGTACTAGCTTGAGCGGATTTCCAACTCGTTAATAAACCGAGTGTCAGCAGATTAGTAGGTGTATTTTGAGGTGTACTAGCTTGAGCAGATTTCCAACTCGTTAATAAACCTAGTGTCAGCAGGGAATAAACTAGCAAGCGAGTAGGTTGCAACATAGTTTGACGTTTGTGTAAAAAGGAAGCAAAATTTGGCATGAGTAATAATTGGCAACTTGACAACAGAAGGGATGGAAATTGTTTTATTTTAGGTTAAGCTAAGCGCTAACAGGGTGGAGAGTTGATGATACAAACTCCTATACGGTTATTAATAGCTGCTAGTGGGACTGGTGGACATGTGTTTCCGGCGATCGCACTAGCTCAACACTTGAGCGATTATGAAATTGAATGGCTTGGTGTCCCGGATCGATTAGAAACTCAGCTTGTTCCCAAGCAGTATCGATTGAATACTATTGCGGTTGAAGGTTTTCAGCAAGGTTTTGGAATTTCTTCACTTCGCACTTTAGGAAAACTGATTGGTTCAATTTTAGAAGTCAGGAAACTTTTACGACAAGGAAACTTTCAGGGAGTGTTCACGACAGGAGGTTACATTGCTGGACCTGCTGTCATTGCAGCGCGTTCCTTGGGTTTACCTGTGATTCTCCACGAAGCGAACGCCTTACCAGGTAAAGTTACTCGCTTTTTTGGACCTTGGTGTAGTGCAGTGGCGGTGGGTTTTGAAGTCGCTTCTGGGTACTTGCCTCGCGTCAAAACAATTTACACTAGTACTCCGGTGCGTTCTCAGTTTTTGGAAGAAGACATTGAAGCATCTTTGGATCTCCCTATTCCTGAGGAGGTTCCTGTTATTGTTGTCTTTGGTGGTAGCCAGGGAGCAGTTGCTATTAATAAACTGGTGCGACAGTCTGCCAATGCTTGGTTTGATGCTGGTGCTTGGGTTGTGCATTTGACAGGCGATAAAGATCCTGAGGCTGATACTTTGAAACATCCTCAGTATATTTCCTTACCATTTTATAATAATATGGCTGCGTTGCTACGACGGGCGAATTTAGCAATGACTCGTTCTGGAGCAGGTAGTTTAATAGAAATGGCGGTGTGCGGAACACCAGCAATTTTGATCCCATACCCATTTGCAGCAGAAGACCATCAGACTTACAATGCAAAAGTTTTTACCTCAGTTGGTGCGGCGAGTCTGTTTAAACAGTCGGAGTTGACGGCTGAGGTATTGCAAAGTCAGGTTTTGAACTTGTTGCAGCATCCGGAAGAGTTGCGAAAGATGGGGGAAGCTGCGAAGGCGATCGCAACTCCTGATAGCGCGGAAAAATTAGCACAGCTAGTACGTGAAGTGGTGGAGAGGTAAAAAAAACTGCGTAGATACGCAGTGGCTTCAAGGGAGAGTAGACGCAAAGAAGAGGACACCTCCGTGCGGGGGTTCCCCTCCGTTGAGGAGAGTGTCCGTCACAAAGGGAGAGGGGTGCGAGCCTTAATTGCTCATCAGCATCCCTTACTACCTGTTAATTTGAAGTAACATTTGGACCAAAAGGTCAAACTTAAGTATATTATAAAACACAAATGCAAGTAAGATAATTGGGGTAATTTTTGCAGATTAACTGTCAAACAAATGTCTGAACAAAAGCCTATTAGTCCTTGGAAATACAAACCGTGGTGGTGTCAGCCTTGGTCTATTCTTCTCACAGGCATCACACTGATGGGTGGTAGCTGGGTCATATTTAAGACAGTTTGGTTGACGATTCTTGTCTCTGTACCAGTACTGACATGGATGGGTTTCTTTTTGATAATCTGGCCTCAACTTATCATCCGTAGTGGGATTTTGGAATCATATGAGGATTAGGTTTAAGAGTACTCCAGGACTTACGCAAAGAAACCCGGTTTCTACCAAAAATCGTCTGTTTCGCAACCAAATACGAACGAAGAAACCGGGTTTCAAGGGAGGTGGTGCGTAAGTCCTATACTCTACAAAATGATTGTTCCTGGGATACCAGAAAACTCAAGTTGCTAGTGCAAGAACGCAGCTATGCTGAAGGCTGTAATGTTTATAAAATTAACTGATGAGCTTGTATTCAATTGTGTTTTGACTTTAGAACTCTAGTTTTTTTCAATTGTGTAGTGCGAATCATTAAGTGAGTAAATCTAGTTAGTAGTATTTTCGTTTCCTCCAGATTTCAAAAACTCAATTAAATTTTGCATTTGCTCCTGGTTAAGAACGTAACGTTGACTAGGAACTCCCTCGTGAGTGAGTGCATACTTCTTGATACCACCATTATTCTTTACAACCTCAATAACAAGGCTCGAACGACCAAAACCTGTAGCGTGAATGGTTCTTTCAAGAAACTCAGCTAGGCTTAACAAAAAGGCTTGAGGTTGGTCTGTACTATTCTGCTTATTCAGGTTAATTTTCATAATGAGTTGTGTTGCAAAAACTTCTTGAGGACAAAAGCTTCATTGCTGTGCGTCTCGTATAGCATACAGATCATGCATCATTTTTTCTAAGTCTCGGTAGCTCAGAAAATAATGGTAATACCACCAGATGCATAGCCGAATCACTTCCGGGAAAAAGCAGTGAAATTTGAATAGATACTTGGGGTTCATCAATGGTGTTTCTCAACAAGACCAGTCATCTGCTTCCAGCGCTTTTACTAATAATTTGTCAGTTTTTGCATCACAATCACATCTGTTGAGATTCCTAACGCAACGACTCAATAATGATTGTTGTTGCCATTAAAGATAACAAAATAATTCCCAAACGTACAACCAAATCTCCTACTAACGGTAGCAGTGGAATGACAATATGTGTTCCACCCAAAATCACTGATGCTACGCAGGTGATTGCAAAGCCCACTAATATCAGAAAAAAATATTTGAACAACTTAGACATCACCCTGATTAGAAGACTATACTCATTTTTTGTCACAGTTTTGCACCCACAATAGTTAGGTTTAATTCTGAAGAGGGCGAAACTGAATAAAGATATGCTGAAGGTGAATAGTACAATCGAGTGGAGCACCGACACCTAAAGACGTATCGCACTACATTTTGAGTCACTTACAATCAACCGAACAGATAGTTTCTATCTTTCTTATGGTTTTGAGTCGCAGAAGTTTGTCAATGCAGTTGAGCTAGGTCATGTCTAAAACGACTATTCTCGCCCTCTATTCTTGTCAGATTAAGTCTTGCTAACCATTTGATCGCCTGCATTAATTGAGCTTAGATTCTTCTAACTTTTTGACGATAAATCAAACTTATTTATTTGCTCAAAACCTGACTGTCCTCCTCAAGTTAAGCCAGATGCGTGCAGAGATTCCCTCCATCCTTGCAAACTGGGATAGGGAACACGCTTAGGTGAAAAGCTCTCTTACTCCCCACGCCCCAAAATCTAGGTGTTTCACCACAATTTCAAGAGAGCTTTTCAATCAAACAAGCATCAACTTTATAACCGTCAGTGACTTACAAGAGAAAAAAGCCAATATCTGGTAATGAGCCACAAACGCTTAAAAGTATTTGCAGTTGTGTTTCCTAATACCTAAGCTAAAACCTTGGATTTGTCATGGTTGATGACTATCCACAACTAGATTTTGTTTTCTCAAAAATTCAGGCAAAATTCTCCTAATTTTGAGGATTTTTAAGGAATCAGAAACCACAAATGTGTTAATTGAATCACATTTGTTTAGGTATTTCGCTTTTGAAGTTGATCCCTAGGCAGAATGCTAAATAAATTCTTATTTACTGCTTCCAAGTGAACTTGCCTTTAAAGGACAGTTTCTAAGAATCAGTGTGAATTTATGTGACTAGGAATCATTATTTAGTTCCAACAAACTGGCTAATGAAAGACTTTTCAGGCATCTGTAACCGAATACCTACCAAGCGGCTTCTTACCTTTACTTTGGCTTACTGTCTTTGAAAGACAGTTTGTATTTTTTTGACTTAATAGGTATATTATCTATTTCTGATTTTTCTGTCAAGCTTTTAAAGTCAGTTGCGATTTGCAGATTCTGTTGATGAAAATCTGTCTAAGTAGGATAGAATATCAATTTTTGCTCCGTAGGTATCTGGCGTCCTCACCGCCATAATCTTTGATTTGGCGGGAGCCTTCTCTCGGAATAAGATAAAATAAGTGCCCCGCAAGTGACGATTGCGCAAAATTTAGTTATAAAAATCTTTGTAAAAAGTTTATAACAAAACCTTGCAAATCAATCTATAAGGGATACTTTATAAATCTGAAAGCAAAATACTGTCTTTTAAAGTTTGTCTCAATTGATCTGTGTTAGACTCCCACTTCTAACAAAAAATGATCTGGGTTACCTGACAGACAGCATAGCTGTATACTATGTCTCAGCAAAGGCAAAATCAGTTTTATGTAGCGCTCGCTACCTATTAACCCCTCTTGTCTTGGCTGACAGCTGAATTAGCAGGAAATTAGATAGATAAGGAGGTGAACAAATCTGGTGAAACGCACAACACGCAATCAATCTAAAAACAATCCACTCAAATCTGAGTTCGTTCAAGTTGTTGAAAAATACCTCCGTGAAGCCGGGTGGACGAATCAAGAACTGATGAATGAAATCCAGATTGGAGAAACGCAGTTATATAGGTGGGCGCGTGGCGATAGCGTTCCGAGAAAAGCCATTGTTAATCGTATTGCAGCATCTTTGGCACGTCAGATAGATCGGACTCGCCAAAAATTACCTCACAATCCCTTTCCAGGCTCCGATGAAATTGATGGAATAGTGAATGAACTTCTCGAAGCTGCAGGCTACAGAGCGTCTGTCAAAGGTAAAGGGATAGATTACAGTTGGCATGAAATAGCTAAGAATCAATCGTGGGTTCTTGGATATACTGATGTCCCAACATGGTCACAAATTCCAAATAATCCAGGTTCTGCCCCAACTGGTTTAGCCATTGAATATGCAGAGCAAATAGGTCGATTACTTGGAGTTACCACAACTTGGGAATATTTGACATGGCAAGAAATGCCTCTGGCAATTAGAGAACGCAGAGTTTATGGTATTGCTCCTTTCTTTCTTGCACTACCTGAGCGCTTTTTTGACTATCGTTTCTCTGATCCCTGTAATGAAGAGCCTTACAGTCTTTCTGCTGTTATCGTGTCGGAACAGGTCAACAAATCTGTCTCTTTTGAAGACTTACCTAATAGTCGTGTTGAGTTGGTTCATGTCAGAGGGGAAATAGGAAGCTGGGCAGCTGCAGTTCTTGGTAACTCATATCAAAATAAGGAATTTGAAGACAGAAGGAAAGCTATCAGTTATTTGCTGGCAACTGCAAACAGAGAAAACGATTCTATCATTCCTGTCTTTCTGTCTGAAAGCATAACCTGCCAATATATTGCTAGAGAAAATCAACAACTACAGGTCATCAAAATTGAAAATTTAGAAAATATCAAAATAGCTCCAGCATTTGCTTTTCATCCTGATGAAGAGAAGCTGACTGTGGCAGTTAATTCTGCTATCAAGATAGTTCCGAAAATTCAGTTTTAGTAATTCTTTTTATTAATGACAAGAACAATAAATGGCATCTTTTCAAAAAAAATCAGAAAAGATGATAGAATTTTTCAGGAACTTTAATTCTTAACACCTTGGACAAAAAAATCTGTTGTCTGAAGTGGATTATTTTATCATCAATTTGCTAATAAGGATGACTTTGAAAAGCAAACTCAAGACTTGTATACATATCAACAGTCAATTAACTGTATTCTATTTGCTCCCAATTTTCCAGA
>JAAUSC010000296.1 GCA_012031965.1 Scytonema sp. RU_4_4 | reverse complement strand
GTAGATAGAGCGAGCATTTGAGCGTTTATTTTCGTTCCAGAATGGCTGAAATCAAGATTTTTGGTAAAAGTCTTATGCTGGAAGCATCCCAGATTATTCTCTTCCGAAAGTGATAAAAGAGGGTTAACCTCACCTTCACCCAACTGAACCAACAACTCCTCTCCCACACCCAACTCAGCAGCAGAATGAGCAATCGTACCATTTCGCTGACGCACCACCGCATAACCACGCCGTAAAACAGCTTTAGGATCGAGAGTTGCTAACTTTTGGCGCAACATATCTATATGTTGCTTTGCTTGCTGCAATTGCGTGGTTGTCGCACGCACCAATTGCTGACGCTTCCAACTCAGTTCCTGTATTTCCTGTTGTACTTGTCGATCTAACCGTAAGCGCCGCAGGCGATTTCGCTTTTCATCCAGCTCGTTTTGTGCTGTTTCTAGAGAAAAACGTACGCTCTGCTGTAAAGCAACCATTCTTTGCTGATGCTGAGTATACAATTCTGCCAGTGCTGGAACAACCAGTTCAGCAGCAGCCGTGGGTGTATGTACCGCAGCATCCGCAACCAAATCTACCAAAGACTCATCCCTTTGATGACCAATACCAGTGATGACTGGAATGGAACAACAAGCAACTGCTCGCACCACCCGTTCATCATTAAAGCAAGCTAATTCCTCAACTGCACCACCACCCCGGGCTAAAAGGAGCACCTCGGCACGTCCATCCACCTCCACCCGTCGCATAGCATTCACTATAGATTCTGGGGCTTGCTCGCCTTGTACTGTAGCAGGAGAGAAAATAACGTGTAAACCAGGATACCTTTGTTTGAGAGTCTTTTGAATATCGCCCCAAGCTGCAGCTGTGGGTGAAGTGACAACAGCAATTGTTTGGGGATGAGGAGGGAGCGATCGCTTTCTTTGCGAATCAAATAACCCCTCCGCCTCTAACCGTTTTCGCAGTTGCTGATGACGTAGCGCTTGCAAACCAACACCAGCTGGTAAAGCTTGCCAAACGGAAAGCTGATACTCTCCCCTTTGAGGATAAAGCCGAATACTACCCAAAATAATTAACTGCTCACCTCGAATGGGTATCTGTGCCAGTTTTACCAATTGGCTATTCCACACAACACACTTAATTGCAGCACCACTATCAGGATCTTGTAGCGTGAAAAATAACCCACTGCGATGCTGGCTGGCGCTGGAAACTTCTCCCGTCACCCAAACTCGTTGCAATTCCTCATCTTGTTCTAGTAAAAAACGGATGTAGTCAGTTAAACCAGCGACTGAGAGGGCTGTCTCAGCAATCAGGTCATCAGGAAGGTCAGAATTTATCATTTCAGTTGAAATACGCACTCAAGCATATTTTCATTATTCTGAATTCTGAGTGAGAGTCACTGGTAGTTTGGCTGTACGTATCATAAAAGGTCAAAAAATATATAGTTATCTGTGAAAAAGGATTAAGCTATTTGGTGAGAAAATTTGCTACATAGTTATTTTTACTTATCCAAACCAGACAGCTCTTGCGTTAGGATATTGTCACGCTTCCCTCTTAAGAAGTTTTAGACTCACAAAGTGTGTTTAAATAAAAAAATAGTACATTAGTTCTCATTCTACTTCGAAATTACTTCCAAACCCTCATTCCCTAAATTCATAAGCAAATCCACAAATTTATAGATAGAGATAGATAGAGGCATCGAATGGCTGTTAACACCACAGATAATGCTGGCAAGCAAAAAGCGCTCAACATGGTACTCAACCAAATTGAGCGTACCTTTGGCAAAGGAACAATCATGCGCCTGGGTGATGCCACCCGGATGCGGGTAGAGACAATTTCTAGTGGAGCACTCACCCTGGACCTGGCACTAGGTGGAGGTTTACCCAAAGGACGGGTGATTGAGATTTATGGTCCAGAAAGTTCCGGTAAGACCACATTAGCACTACACGCGGTTGCCGAAGTGCAAAAAAAGGTGGCATTGCTGCCTATGTTGATGCTGAACATGCCCTTGATCCCGCCTACGCTGCAGCGTTGGGTGTTGACACTGAAAATTTGCTCATTTCTCAACCTGATACTGGAGAAGCAGCTTTAGAAATTGTCGATCAACTTGTCCGTTCTGCTGCAGTTGACATTGTTGTTATTGACTCTGTAGCAGCACTCGTTCCCCGTGCTGAAATTGAAGGCGAGATGGGAGATGCTCACGTTGGTCTTCAAGCAAGATTGATGAGCCAAGCTCTACGTAAAATCACTGGCAATATTGGTAAATCTGGTTGCACAGTTATCTTTCTGAACCAACTGCGCCAAAAAATTGGTATCAGCTACGGTAACCCAGAAACAACAACTGGTGGTAACGCTCTTAAGTATTATGCTTCAATACGCTTAGATATTCGCCGGATTCAAACCTTGAAAAAAGGTACAGAGGAATTTGGTAACCGTGTCAAAGTCAAAGTTGCGAAAAATAAAGTAGCACCACCTTTTAGAATCGCGGAATTTGACATTATTTTTGGTAAAGGTATTTCTACTTTGGGTTGTCTTGTCGATTTGGCAGAAGAAACTGGTATCTTGATCCGCAAGGGAGCTTGGTACAGCTATAACGGCGAAAATATTTCTCAAGGACGAGACAACGCCATTAAGTACTTAGAAGAGAAGCCTGAATTTACTGAAAAAATTAAGCAGCAGGTGCGTGAAAAACTAGATATGGGAGCTGTTGTTTCTGCTAACTCTGTTAGCAAGACAAGTGAAGATGAAGAAGATGAAGAAGACTTAGAGTTAGTCGAAGAAGAATAACACTAGCGTTACAGTTTGGTGGGTGGAGCGATCGCCCTTTGGCTAATCGCTCCACGTCTTAAACTGGAAAAACTTAGTTGGGAGGATCAAAGCGGTTGACAGAAGACGCAACGGCAATCATTTTCTGGTAAAGGTGACGCGGGAAAAATTAACATCAATGCAAATTCTTTTCTACTGGAACGCTCAAATGTCTTCAGTAATTCGCAGGGAAGTAGCACAGGTAACGCTGGAGAAATCAACATTACCGCAGGTCTATTTCAGATTAACAATGCTGGTATACAGACAAAAACCTCGGGCAGTGGTAATGCTGGAGACTTGAAGGTGCAAGCAACAACCCTAATTCTTGAGGATGTATCGGGATTGCAAGTTAGCAGTACTGGTAATGGTAATGCTGGAAATTTGAAGGTTGTGGCTGACACCATTAAGCTTGATAACAGTGAGTTTAACGCCGCCGTCTCCCAAGATGGACAAGACAAGGGCGAGGTCACGCTAGTAGCTTATGATCCTACCAAGACTGGTGTACAACGCTCCTCACCAACACCTGCTAGTTGTGCTGCAGTGAGGTCATGAGCGCAAATCCAACGTCGGATGGACACTCTGCCCACCTTACCTCGTTCCCAGTCTCTGGCTGGGAATACCCATTAGGAGGCTCTGCCTCCCTTACAAAGCAGCAGAGCGGCTCTGCCTGCGTTTCCAGGTAGAGCCTGGAAACGAGATTTTAAATCATTCGCTACTCCTTCTCTGCTACTACAATTTCCCCCTTTTTATTAATATTCAGTGAGTTATCAGGAAAATCTTTATTATTCAAATAACGCAACAGTTTCACTGTTCGGAAACGCTGGTCAATATGAGGAATTCCTTGAGCATTAAGATGAACAGGGATAATTTTCCCGAACACAAAATCTCCTTGCGAATTCAGTTTGACTTCTAAAATCATTGAGTATCCAGTTTCAGCAGCTGTAGATAAAGTTCGATATCCTAAAAAGTTGCCCAAAGAATAAGCGATGAGTTTTCCATTATATCTTTCAATAGCTCTTGGAACATGAGGACCATGTCCGATAACTAAATCTGCACCTGCATCAATCATTGTTCGAGCAAACTGAATAGAATTTCCTCGGTTTTCCCCATAGAAAAACTCAGTTTTATCTTGAACGCGCAGTGCATCAGTTCCTTCTGCTCCTGCATGCATTGATACAATCACAACACTTGCTTGTGTCTTAGCTTTTTGTACCAATGCTTTGGCTGTTTTTAAATCATGAATGGAATTATAAAATTTATAGGGAGCAAACCCAATCATCCCAACGATAACATTATTCACCTTTAACAAGAGAATTTGATTTTTGTGACCTAATGTTTCGATACCAGCAGCTTTAAGATTCTTAACAGTGTCTTTCAACCCCACTGAACCAAAGTCTAAAGCATGGTTATTTGCTATATTCATCACATCAAACCCAGTATCAGCAAACAACTGAGCATAGGTTGGTGGGGAGCGAAAAGCAAAAACTTGTCCTTTACTGATATCCTTAGAACTATAAGGGTAGTTTGTTAAACTACTCTCGAAGTTACCAAACAAAAGATCGGCTTTTTGTAAATATTCTCTCACTGAGTTTGGTAGAAGTAGATTGCGGTTGCGTGGAAGTCTGTAGTTAGGGTAATTTGTGCCAGGAATAATATCTCCAACAGCTTGAATCGTGATGGTGTCTGGAGATGTGTACTCTGGTACGGAGAAGGGAATTGGTTCTGTCTCAGTAGGTGTTTCAGTAGGTGTTGTGGAAGCGTTTGTTCGCTGCAATTGTCCAAAGCGGATGAATAATCCTATACCAATACCAAAGCAGAAACAGAAACTTATAAAACCAAATGAGAGTAATTTATTAAGTTTTTGATTTACCATACTTGCATCCCTCATATATGGTGCAAGTATATCCCAGAAGCTGTGATGATCGATGTATACTGGACGTTATTTGGAATATCAATTTTGAAGAATTACTTTTTACAACTTGACCTTTGCACTATAAATTGCGTCCACCCCTAGAACGAATGATTTGCCTGTCTATGAGCTTCTGTATCAAAGACATTTCATACGTTCATTTTATACACCTTTCTGGTTTCTGGTTATCTCTACCTTGAGTATATGTTTTATTTATAGGACTTACGCACCACCTGCTAGAAACCCGGTTTCTTCGTTCGTATTTAGTTGCAAAATAGACGATTTTTGGTAGAAACCAGGTTTCTTTGCGTAAGTCCTGATTTATAAACACCCTCTAAGAAGTCGGGAATTTGAAGCTTTCGATTTATGCGCTATGCGCAGGCTAAGCCAACACAAATCAAATCAGATTTTTATATATTGAATACAAATGAGAATAAGTATAAATGTTCTATCAGCCTCTAATCTCACCCAAAAACCCATACCTCATTAACAGGATAGGGACAGGGGAGTCAGTTATGTGCAGAGTTTTCGGTTTCCTACACCCTTGCACACTTTCTGTAAAGAGGTTGAGTTGGTTGGGCAATTGCCATGATTAGATAGCTATATGCTTAGAGAGCAGCTTGAAGATATTGAAATTCAATTATTATTAGAAGGCATACATCGTTACTACGGGTTTGATTTCAGAAATTATGCCTTGGCTTCACTTAAACGGCGAATTTGGAACATCGTTCGAGCCGAAGGTTTAACCAGTGTTTCTGGACTGCAGGAAAAAGTTCTCCATAACCCCGAATATATGGAGAGATTTTTATGCAGCCTTTCGGTTAATGTAACGACTATGTTTCGTGATCCTAACTTTTTTTTGACATTTCGGAAAAAAGTAGTACCGTTATTACGAACTTATCCATTTATTCGCATTTGGCATGCAGGATGTTCCACTGGTGAAGAAGTTTATTCTATGGCAATTTTACTGCACGAAGAAGGACTTTATCACCGTTGCCGATTGTATGCGACTGACCTTAATGAGATGGTTTTAAGACAAGCTAAAGCAGGAATTTATTCATTAGAATTGATGCAGGATTACACTCAAAATTATTTACAATCAGGTGGTAAAAAATCTTTTTCAGGATATTATACAGCAGCCTACAACCATGCTATATTTTCTTCAATTCTTAAAGAAAATATGATTTTTTCACAACATAATTTAGTGACAGATAATTCATTTAATGAATTTCATATTATTTTGTGTCGGAATGTCTTAATTTACTTTAATCAATCTTTACAAAATAGAGTTCATAATCTTTTTCATGAAAGTCTTGTTTCATTTGGAATTTTGGGTTTGGGACGTCAAGAAACCCTGAGGTTCACTCCGCATGAACAAGATTATGAGGAATTAGAAGGTGGAGGAAAGCTTTACCGTAGAATTCGATAATATAGGATTCCTATTTTATTTTTGAAATACACGTAGGGGAGCCAGTGCGTTGGAGAGCCAGTACTTGATGAGGGGAGCCAGTGCGGACGCCACATGCTACCCTTACGGGAAGCATCTGGTGAGACCAGCGCTGCAGGAGGGTCTCCAACGCCAGATGCTCTACTTGGGGAGACCCCAAGACCGCACTGGCTCCTCCGTAGGCGACTGGCTCCCTTC
>JAAUSC010000295.1 GCA_012031965.1 Scytonema sp. RU_4_4 | reverse complement strand
ATTGACAGGGCGATTCCTTACTTAACAGATAAATTACGGTATTTAGAAAGTTATCAATTTGAGTCAGAAAAGCTGGAGAAAATTAGGCAACGGCGTCTTGCAGAGACACAGTTATTGTTAGGGTTACGGTTGATTGAAAAGGGTGAAACGCAGAAAGGAAGAGAGTTAGTTTTAGCAGGAAAGTCTTTTTCTCCTGCTAAGACGTGGACTGGGTTGGGGTTGTCGCTGTTACCTGTGAGGTTTCGTTCTTGGGGGTTTGGTTTGGTGAGAAGGGTGAAGGGGTAGACAAGATGCAATGATTATATTTACTGATTTTGTAGAAATGTAGGAGTAGGTTGGTTAGTTGATTTTGGTATCAATTGACTGAGCAGAAAAAGTGTACCTAGAGTTAACGCAATTGACAAAGCTGCAATCATAATAGGATGATTTTTTCTCGTGCTTAGTTTACCTTGTGTATATGCTGTCTTGGCTATATCTATTTCACGCCTAGACTGTTCTAAAATGGATTGGAGAGCATTAATATCCTCATCTTCTAGTTCTCTGAATTGCTCTTGTCTAAAAGCATTCTCTAAAATTTGTACTTTCTCTTCTGGAGATGCTTGAGCAAGTTCTCTCTTAAGAACTTCGTAAGGATGCGTTTTCCTTACAGGTTGTGATGATTGAGTTGGAGACGCTGAAGGTTGTTGAGGTTGACCATTTTGTTGAAAATGTTTTTCATAGAATCTTTGTAGACTTTCGTACTTGGCTGGTTGTGATGATTGAGTTTGAGAATTTGGTACTTGAAGTGGAGCATCTTGTTTAATCTCTTGTTTAGTAAAGCTGTACAGGTGATTTTGCCTTACAGGTTGTGATGACTTGGTATGAGAAGTTGGCGATTGAGTTGAAGGACGTTGAGTATTGCTTACTTTATTTGTCTTCAATGACCATCTATAGTCAGTGTCTTGAACGACTAAATGCTTTAATGAAGAGTATAAGTAGTGGTTTATCTCTCTTCTTTCAACTCCAAGCCTATTAGCAATGTGTACTGCTCTTAGAGGAGTCCCACACTTTAAAATATCAATAATTTTCGATTCTAAATTATCCATCTCAGCCCCCGATAGATATCTTTTCTAATAATGCTGAGATAGCTATTCCATTGCTGGAACTTGCTTTCCGGATATTTTTAACAGGTATGGGGTAATACCTCACGCAAAGACACAAAAGCATGAAGACAATATCATAATTAATGATATTACAATATGTTACATTGTGTTTATAAACACTTGCCTTAAATGTGTCCAGCACAGTAGCGTGTCCGCAGGATATAACTCAACACAGATGTGTTGATGTTTTAATAACACTTACCTTGGCTGAACCCCCTAAATCTCGTTAGGATAAGAAGGGGTGTAAATTATTGCTATTTGAGCTAGAGTGGTGCTGATTTGAATACAGGCAAGAATCCGCATGGATACTAATGAGTTAAAGTTTCTACTCAAGTTACTAGGATGCGCTAATTATCGGTCAAGCCTTAGTACAGGTGGTTTTAAGGCTTTTAAAGGTAAAGATAAAATTTGTCAAAATTTAGGCGATCGCGAACTAGTAGACTATTCCCGCGAGATTGCCGCAGTTAAGATTTTACCACCTGGTAACGCTCTATTGAAACTCGAACCAGCTCAGTTGCCCATCACAGACAAAGAACTCAAGGTGCTGGAAAAGATAAGTAAAGCTGCTGGTAAAATCTCCCCTAGCAAAATCAAAGTATCACCGTTGAAAGCGCCTGAGAAAGAGGCGATACTGAAAACTCTGAGTGAACGGGGATTGATTGACGCTGAAATTAAACGCAAAAAGACTAAAGCTGAAGTATGGCTGACTGAACGAGGACTGGAGTATTTACGGGAAGATTACACTCCCAAGGGAACTGCAACCATCAGCTTGGATTTGCTGAGTCATTACCTGCGCTTTCTGCGGAAATCTATGCATGGTAAGCCAGAGCAAATCTCTACTTCATCACATCAGAGTGAAGAATCTGCCCCAGAAACGATTATCAATATTAGTGACGAAGAAATTTTACAAACCATCCAGAAATTGGATCGGGAACTGGGAACTGACAATTATTTGCCAATTTTTCATCTGCGAGAGAAGTTACAACCTCCGTTGTCACGGGATGAGTTAGATAAAGCACTGTATCGTCTGCAAGCAAAGGACGAGATTGATTTGAGTTCGTTGTTAGATCCGACACCCTACACTCCAGAACAAATTGATGCTGGAATTTCACAAAATGTGGGTGGCTCTTTGTTTTTTCTCAGTGTGAACTAACAACACATACAGTACTTTTCATCAAAATACGTTCGCTCTCTCATCAGAATTTAAATATGGCATCCATCGACGACATTATTAAGCGCGAGGTTAACCCGTTTGACCTAGTAAATTTGAAGCCTGGGAATTTTTGGGGTCAAAATCAAGATTTAGAGTCTACCGTTGAGTCCATTCATCAAGAAGCAATAACTGAGATTGAAGGGCTTCTGGATCTAGTAGCTATAGATCATCGCAGTCGCACTGTCTTGCTTGTGGGTGATTCTGGTTCTGGCAAAAGCTATCTTTTAGGTAGACTAAAACGCACCTTCAACCCAAAAGCTTTTTTTGCCTACATAGGACCCTGGGTTGATAATGAGTATGTTTGGCGTCATGTCTTGCGTTATACAGTCGATAGTTTAATCCAAGTTCCGGATGGTCAGCAAGAATCCCAGCTAATTTTGTGGCTTAAAAGTTTATCTGCTTTCACAAAAAGCAGTCTCAAAAAGCGAATATTCAATGATAGTATTTGGCAATTATTACTAAGTGATCGCAAAAAATTCATCAAACATCTTAAGGATACATATAAACAAGCAAGTATTTATAATCCTGATATTTTTTTGGAGTGCTGTACGATCTCACCGAGCCAGAATTATATTCTTTAGCTTGTGAGTGGTTGCGAGGAGATGATTTAAGCGAAGAATCAATGCAAGCTTTAAGAGTTAAAAACTGCATAAATACAGAAGATGCAGCAAAAAATATTTTGGCAAACTTTGGCAAAATTTCTACTGAAACTCAACCCATTGTTTTATGTTTTGACCAGGTTGAGACCTTATACAATTGGACTTCAAATCCCCAACCCATCTTTAACCTTAATACTACTATTCACAATGATAATCTCAAAAATTTTCTAATAATCATCAGCATAGTTACTAATGCTTGGAGGCAAGGTTATCACTATATTCAACAATCGGATAAAGCTGGAATAGAACGATTAGTCTCACTGAAACCTATTAATTTGAATCAAGCAGAAGCACTATGGAATTTTTGGCTACAGCCACTACATCAAAAAGCTAATCCAAAGCCGAACTCACCTATTTTTCCTCTTAACAGACAATTGTTAGAGGAGAATTTTCCGGGTGGCAAAACTATGCCGAGAAATACCCTAATATTGGGTAAACAGGAGTATCAAAAGTATAAACTTTCAATATTAAACACTAAAAGCACTGATACTACTAAACCTCCGATAATTCTGACATCACAACAGACAGGTGGTAGTAAAAAATTTATTGCCCATGTCACTCAAAAACCTCAGACTCCTGAAACCCCGATAATTATAAATCAGCCGAATGAAAGTGAGAAAAGTGAAGCAGAATTGAAACTGCTATGGCAAAAGGAATATAAAAAAGTTCAGGAAAAAATCACCAAAATCACTCTGTCAGCAGCACCTGAACTTATTGGGATGTTACAAGAAGCTCTAGCAGCCTTAGAAGTACAGGGAATTAAGACCAAACTCATAAGTGGAAAGTATGCTAGTTATTCTTTGAGTTATCAAAAACCTGGTAAGAGTGAACGAGTAGGGATAGTCTGGACAGAAGATTCAAGCATGACAAGTTTTTTCAATGTTATGAATGCTTGTCAGAAAGCTATTCAGCAAAATCTCTGCCAAACTATGTACTTAATTCGGGCTGGAGGTTTAGGGAAACCAGATCTTGCTGGAAATCAGATCTACAAACAGATTTTCACTTATACTAATCATCGTCATATCAAGCCAAATTTGACTTCTGTTCATTATTTGGGAACGTATCACAGCTTAGTGAATTCTGCACTTGCTCAGGAATTAGTTATTACAGGTAAAACCATTACTTTACAAAAACTACAATCTTTAATCCGTGAGTCAAAAATTTTAGAAAAATGTACCTTGTTACAGGATTAGGAATCGTTTCTAAACAAGAGACTGATAGAAACGATACAAATGGAAAAAAGGATTTCAGACCTGTCAAAGATTTCTTATGGAATCTAATTAAAACCCAAGGTTACATGGGAGTAACAACTTTAATAACACAGGCTGTGAATCAGTTTCCTTTTGCGAAAGAAGCTGATGTTCAACTCTTGATTGAACTCTTATGTCAAGAACAAAAGGTAAAAATTATTAATCCAAAAGCTAAGTTACAAGACCAATTAATTTGTTTCATAGCTAAAACGTGATTTTTTATTTTAGCCAATGCAATACCTCACACAACCAACTGAAATCCGAACGCAAATAGCCAAATTCGCCTCAGCTAAAATACTATGGCTAGATACAGAAATCGCTGATTGGGATACTTACTATCCGAGACTATCACTCATTCAGGTACTTGCTGAACCCACAAACTTAACAAGTGACTCTGTTTTTATTCTCGATGTATTGAACAAACCTGATTTAGCAGTATATTTCATTAATCAAGTTATAGTTAACCCCCAAATAGACAAAGTCTTTCACAACGCCAGCTTTGATTTAAAATATCTCGGAGGAAAGCTAGCACCAAATGTTACCTGTACGCTGAAGCTAGCCAGAAAAATCACCCGCCAGGTTTTACAAGTCTCCAATCTACAACTGAAAACTTTAGCAGTAGAACTTTGTCAATTTTCTGATGTAGATAAAGAAGAACAGGGAAGCGACTGGGGAAAAAGACCTCTTACACAAAAACAACTACACTATGCTGCGATGGATACAGTCTATTTGGCTGCTTTACATCGTCGCTTATTAGAAATTTCTAACCCTAATACTAAAAACAATACTTCTGATATGGTCGCTAATGGTTCAAAAAAATCAACAAAAAAATCTGAAAAATTATCTTTAACTGTTACAAAGGTGCGGGTTGCTTTTGAATGCCCACGCTTATTCTATCTCAATCAGCGCTTTGGAGGAAATACATTATTTTTACCAACAGATAATACTACTGGGATTGGTCATACATTTCATCAATTGGCTAATGAATTTGTAGATTTTCTTTCTCATGAACCTCAATGTACAGATTTTTTAAAACCAACAGCAGCCCAATTACAGATAGAAGAAACTGCTTCTAGTCTGCAACAGATTTTTTATGAAAGAAAGTTCTATTCTTACCTACAAGAAGCTATTCAAAAAAATTCGAGTCAAGCGCAAGCATTATTCAAAGTTTGGCAGGGATTACAAGGACTCATCAAACGCTTTGCTGAATTGTTGATTATCAATCGCCGCTATTGCAGTGCAGAAACAGTTATTCGTAACACTTTTATCAGTGAAGAGCGCAAGCTTGAGTACTACTTTAATCTGCCGGATGACACCCAGCAACGGGTAGGAGGGGAATTTGATTGCGTAGTCTACAATTTTGAAAAAAGCGCCTTTGTGTGGTGGAATTTAAAACCTATCAACCAGCCGATCCATCAGCACAATTAGCTCAAGTTGCGCTTTATAGTTATATGCTGTGGCAAAAGAAAAAAGTAGCTGTTGACTCAGCAGTTTACTGTGTTTTGCCAGAATTAAAAGAGTATCAATATACCTGGGAACAACTCGAAAATACGGTTCATCAGTTGATTCCTTATAAATTACAGCAAATGCGTCAATGGTTGATTTGGGAACCACCAAATCCTAATCCTCCGCCCTTAACAACTCAGCCTCATCTATGCAAAATTTGTCCACAGCAGCAAAAGTGTCAAAGTTATTTTGTCGAAGAATCTCAAGGTGAGGAATCATTCTACGAAGAGAATCGACAAGAAACATTGAGTCAGGATGAGCAGACAGCAAACAATCATGAGCAGCTATTTAATCCTGATGAGATGGGTCAAGATTTAGTGAACACCCTGCAATCTTTTGGTATTAGTGTAGATTACCACGGGGCGGCTGTTGGTCCAGCTTTTGTCCGAGTGAAACTTAAACCCCAGCTTGGTGTGAAAGTAAACTCCATACTAAAGTTATCAGCTGATTTGCAGGTTCAGTTGGGATTAACAAATCCGCCTCTGATTTCCCCTCAAGCTGGATATGTCAGTGTTGACTTACCTCGTCCAGATAGGCAAGTTGCTAAGTTTGAGAATTACATAAAATCCCAAGTTTTACCAGC
>JAAUSC010000294.1 GCA_012031965.1 Scytonema sp. RU_4_4 | reverse complement strand
TTCAGTACCATACCTTAGTACGGGTGTACAGCTTGACAATGCTACCCTTCAAGGTAACAGCAGTTGCTGCTAACCCCACAACTTTAATACCAACTTGATTGAGTGTTTGCATAGCAGACATAGCAGTCGCACCTGTCGTATAAATGTCATCAACTAAAAGCACTGAAACTTCTGGACGGCGATGCAAATCTTTTCCTATATCAAAAGCTTCAGCTAGATTTTTTGCTCGCTTAGAGGCTGATAAAGAATGTTGTGCTTCAGTTGCTCGCACCCTCGCCAAACCATTTTGTTTTAATTTTAATCCAGTCGTTTCGCAAAAACTTTCTGCTATCAATGCAGCTTGGTTATATCCACGGTCTTTTTGCTTGTGAGGGTGGAGTGGAATAGGAACAACCACAACTTTATCGGACACAGGTGAATGTAATAGCCATGCTTGTCCTAACCATCGACCCAAAGGACGAGCAATTTGAGGTTGATTTGCGTATTTCATTGCAGTGATTGCCGACTTCAGTGTACCGCCATATGTCCCCCAAGCAAATACTGGCAAAGATTTGTGTTTAAGATTAGGGTCGCTTAGATGACATTTTTGTAATTGTCTAGTGCAGTCTTGACAGAGCTCTTGGGAAGTTGGACGCTGACACAGAGGGCAATTAGATTTAAGAAAAAGGTTTAATAAGCTTGCGAGATTTTTAATCAAAAGTTGCATTGAGAATTGTCCTTTATTATTTTGTCCTTTGTCATTAGTAAGTACAAAGGACAAATCACTAATCACCAGACTGCAGCGACTTGACATACACTCTATCGCAACGAGCTGTTTCTACACCCGTTGCTTTTTGATATCCGTTGCTTTCGTATAGCTTGACAGCTTCGGTTAAAACACTGGCGGTTTCAATCCAAATTTGCTGAAAACCACGGGATGCGATCGCTACTTCTAACTGTTGTAGCAAATATTTCCCCAGTCCTAACCCCCTCACACTAGGCAAAAGATACATTTTGCGGATTTCTACTGCTTTTTCCCCTCGCTTGATGGGGTAGTATGCCCCAGTACCTACAACTTGGTTTTGGTATTCAATGACCCAAAACTCTCCCCCAACAGCTAAGTAGCATTCTTCCACCTGCAGCACATCTCGGTCTGCACCGTCTGGCTCCCAACCCAAACCGTATTCTGATAATACAGACCGGATCACTTCAGTAGCAGAGGTGCGATGACCCTCCTCCCAGTTACGAATGAGAAAATCCTTATAGTCATTTTTCATTTAGATTAATGTGATTAATTCCTAACTATGAATTCGGGGTTCTGGATGCAGATTTGCAAGCAATTCGCTTTCGACAACTGCTAACTCATCCAAGCGTTGCATGACAATTTCACGGTCAAAATAGGTATCAGCAAGAACCCAGTAGACACCATAGTGTCGCGCCTCTGATGCCATTAAGCTGTGATAAAACTTCGCTAATTCTGGCTCAGGACAGTGAGCCGCTAATAATCCCAAGCGTTCGTGGCTACGAGCTTCAATTAAACCACTCACTAGCAGGGAATCCAAAAACCGCTCCGGTTCCTTGGGGCGAATTTGCGCTTTTAAACCAGCACCATAGGGAGGTGGCTGTAAAGGACGTAGAGGGATATTTCGGCGTTCCAGCCATTGATTGACCAATTCAAAATGTTCTAGTTCTTCACGGGCAATTTTGGTTAGCTCCCGCACCATTTTGGCATTGGAAGGATAGCGAAATATCATGTTCAAGGCGACTCCTGCGGCTTTGCGTTCGCACTGGGAGTGGTCAAGGAGAATAGTGTCTAGGTTAGATGTTGCTTGTTCCACCCAAGCAAAACTCGTGGATGTTTTGAGGGCGTTGATAGTTGGTAACTCAGATGAAAGCACGGTTAAAAGACACAAAACACTCTATAGCAATCCTAACTGACTTGAAAGTGGGTGTAGGGGGGTGAAATTTTGTTCATCGGGACTGTCTCGATCTAAATACTGGAGGCGGAGCCTCTTAGTAGCGCATTCCCAGCCTGAGGCTGGGAACGAGAATTTATTTGATAGATTAACCGTAGTATTGGAAGATAAACATCTTACAGCGTACTCAAGCAAAAAAGTTGCTCAATTCATGGAATTTCATTCGTAGTATATACTCAGCAACACCAGTGACCTGCGGAGGGTTTCCCTCCTAAGAACACTGGCTTCCCAAAACTCAGCGATCAGTACTTTTGAACGCAAAAAGATTTTAAAAATATGGCTCACATCTTAGCAATTGCTGGCAGTCCATCTCATCCTTCCAGAACCTACACCCTTCTGGAATACTCCACTCAAATTTTGCAACAAGAGGGCTTCCAAACGGATATTATCTCTGCTCGCGATGTCCCTGCTGAGGTTTTAGCCTATGGACGTTACGATAGCCCTGCTTTAGAACAACCAAAAGCACTCATAGAAAAGGCAGATGGTATTATTATTGCCACGCCGGTTTACAAGGCAGCTTACACAGGAGTTCTCAAAGCGTTTTTAGACTTGCTACCTCAGAGAGCTTTGTCAGGTAAAGTTGTGTTACCGATTGCTACTGGTGGGACACTCGCTCATTTGTTAGCAATTGATTATGCTCTTAAACCCGTGTTGTCCGAGTTAAAAGCACGATTCATCTTGGGCGGTGTTTATGCAGTAGACAAACAACTGCAAATACAACAAGATGGCACTCTGAAATTTGATGAGGAAATTGACCAAAGATTGAAAGAAGCCCTCAATGAGTTTGCACAATCTGTGAAGAATTTGCAACCAGGTGTCAAAGAATTGGCTCACAAAAAATAATCCATTGCTGCTTTCCTACCACTTGCTAGTAGTAGGTAAATGAATCCTTACGTTTATCTGCTACTTTCTTCCTGACAATCACGAATATCTTAACATTATGGAAGTGTCCTTCTCAACCTACTACAATAATGATGAGTATTTAACCTGACTTGATAGCAAGTCATAAAAATCTCATGAAAATCTACTATGTCACTCTAAATACCTCAGAAGAAGCTCGTAAAATTGCTTGGGAATTGCTGGAGAAAAAGTTAGCAGTCTGTGTCAATTGGTTTCCGATTACCTGTGTCTACAGTTGGAAAGGAGAAATAACAGAAGAACCCGAGATTGTACTGATTATCAAAACCCAAGATGGTTATCGCTCAGAAGTTGAACAAGTGATTGTTCAAAATATTTCTTATACTAACTTCATTGCTGAGATTTCTCCCACAAATATTAATCAAGGTTTTCTAAATTGGTTAAATGCAGAAGTGCCTCTGTAATCGCTAAGAGTAATGAAGGTATAAGAATGAAGGGTAGCGATTTGAATCTTTACCTAATTAGATTCTGTATTCTGCGTTCTTATTCAAGTATTTTATGTTTTATTTGGTTGCTTTACTTATAATTTTATTTTTTAGCTAAAAATACTTAATGTAGTCATTATTTTTATACAGTTACTAATTTTTTATAAAATTTTTGTAGATATCCCGTGAAAATTCTGTTAACTAGCTCTAAATGTTGTGCGATTCAGGTTGTCCTGCGTTATAGTTTAAAACTAATACTCAAAGTAAAGCAGTTGCAAAACAGTGAGTCTGTGCAAAAAGTAGCGCAACTCTGAATGGAAACCTCAGATGTGATTCGTATGTTTAAGCTAGGTTTGACTCCATCAATCTTCCATACTCACATTCAGCAACCACTGCTAAAAGGAAAACTTTTTGTAGAATATAAGCTCGTACTTCGGAGAATCTCTGCTGTAAGGATTCCTGGCGGTTTGACTCCCCCATAAGTAGATGGATTGGAATGACTCTTCGGACAGAATCAACAGCTTATGACTTGCATACTGTCCAGCCTTAATAGAAGCAAGCAAGCTTGAGTTAGTGTTTTTGTTTTCTTAGCTAGCAAAATTTAGAAGTCTTCTAAAATTCTGATTTTGTAGTAAACATGATTATCTAAGTTTCTAAAGTAACTGTAGAGACTTGGTACTGCTGCTATAGCAGAATCTACAAGGAACTTGTGAACTTTCTGGTAGTTACTTAGTAACTTGATTCGACCTACAAACATCACCACCAGAACCAAAAAGACTTATTTGGCTATAGTCAAAATTGTCTGTCAATCATTAGATACATACTGATGAATATTACCTATGCTTACAGCTATTTGTACTTTGTTTGAAAAGGACTATCACTACGGCGTGGGAGTTTTAGTCAACTCTCTTTATAATTACGGCTTTCGCGGTGTCGTGTGGGTAGGATATCGTGGAGCTTTACCACCTTGGGCTAAACCTTTGCAAGATGGTCAAGGTTATCAAGAGTTTTCTGTCGCTGAGGATTGTGTCATTCGATTTATTCAACTCAATACTCCAAAGTTCTTCTCGAATGACAAACCTGATTTTATGCTGCAGCTTTGGGAAAGTTATTGTCCAGAAGTTGAAGCATTATTTTATTTTGATCCTGATATTGTCAACAAACGTCGTTGGGATTTCTATGTCGAGTGGGTCAATCGTGGGATAACCCTATGTGAAGATGCTTACGATTATATGCCCGCTAATCATCCTTATCGCTTAGCTTGGAAAGAACTTGCTGAACGCTACGGTATGAAGTGTCAGCGCGAACTAGATCGATACTACAATTCTGGCTTCATTGGGGTGAAGCAGAACCAGAAGTCTGTACTTTTATTGTGGCAGAAATTACTAGAAACTTTTGAGTCTGCAGGATATATTTCTCTGAGTGATTTTTATCTGGCTCTGAATCGTTATCCCTATTTTCAAAGCGATCAATGTGTTCTTAACTTAGCGCTCACCTTGAGTTGTGAAGCACTTAGTACTATTGGTCGAATGGGAATGGATTTTGGTGGCGCTAGTTTGGATATTATGTCCCATGCGTCAGGAGGAGCGATCAAACCGTGGCGAAAACAACTGATTTTTAGAGCTTTGAATGGTGAAGCTCCAACTTTGACAGATAAAGCATATTGGCAACACACTCAAATACCAATTCAACTTTATTCGCGATCGCAATACCTCAGGAAAAAAATTGCTCTGCGTTGTGCTGCTGCTATTGGGCGCTTTATTCGTCGCTCATAGGGATTGTGAACCATAATAGTTTGATTTGAGTTGTCAGACACTCCTCAACTTTTTTCAACAACTTTTTTTCAACAAATTTATAGATACCGTAGAATATATATCTTTGCGCGAGGTGAGAGATGGCGATTCTACAATTGCAAGACGGGACACAATACACTGATTTGCAAGATATTTCCCGCGAATTAGCGCCCCTAAACATCCAACTCAATCGCTGGGCTATCGGAGAGAGTCAACAGTTGCATCAACTACTTGCACAAGATAGCCTCAACGAGGATGAAAAAGAACAAATCTTAAAATCTCTGGATAGATATTTTGAGCAACTGCAACAAACAGCAGGCTACCAAACCCGCGATTTAATTGTTCTGCATCCAGGAATCCCTAACCTTGATGCAATACTGACAAAGTTTGACAAAATCCATACTCACTCAGAAGACGAAGTACGCTACATCGTTGATGGAGAAGGCATTTTTGGTTTTGTACGACCTGATGGTAGCCAAGTAGAACTGACAGTACAGCCAGAAGAATACATCAACGTACCTGCTAGAACCGAACACTGGTTTTATCTAACTCCAGCGCGGCGAATGAAAGCTGTACGTTATTTCACTGGAGGTGAGGGTTGGACTCCTGAATATACGGGTAGAGAAATTCGCACTCGTCAGGCTGTCACTCAAAATAGATAAGAAAAAAATGAATAGTTCAAAGCTCATTGATCCTCGTCTTGAACTAATCTCAGCTGCTTGTCACTTTTACCATCAAGGATGGATGGTAGGAACTGCGGGAAATCTCTCAGTTCGTTTACCTGACGGTAGCTTCTGGATTACAGCTAGTGGTCGATCTAAAGGAGAATTAGAACTTGGTGATTTTGTACGTATCTATCCAAATGGGAGGGTAGAGAAACTCTCGACTGATTTGAAGCCTTCAGCAGAAACCGCCATTCACCAGGTTCTTTATACTTTATTTCCGGAAGCGATAAGCTGCTATCATGTTCACTCAGTAGAAGCAAATTTAGTTTCTCGCTTTGTCAAAGACGATACCTTGCCCCTCCCGCCGTTGGAGATGCTCAAAGGGCTGGGTGTTTGGGAAGAGAACCCTCGTTGCGCTATACCCATCTTCACCAACCATTTGCAGGTTTCCTGCATTGCAGATGAGATTAAAGAGCACTTTACAACAACTCCCCCACAACTAAGCGCTTTACTTATTCGCGACCACGGTGTTACCGTTTGGGCACCTTCTTCCGAAACTGCCCGCAATTACATTGAGTTAGTAGAATATATTTTCCGCTATATGGTCGCAGCCAGAGGTGTGGGTGTTTGGGAAATAGTGCGGGACTTACCGTGAA
>JAAUSC010000293.1 GCA_012031965.1 Scytonema sp. RU_4_4 | reverse complement strand
GGTGTGATTCAGGACTTGCTTGAGTGTCTCAAATGATCTGCGACGGTCCAAATCGGGGTGTATCAACGACGCAGCTTAGAACGCATGTTTGGCACTTCTCGAGCTTCTCAAAAAAATGGGAATCGTGCGCTACATCGGAGCTTCTTTCCACGACCTCAATCTAGCCGCACAGTGGCTCGATAGCCCCTGTTAGACGTGGTTATGGTCAGGCACAATGTTGCTCATCGCGCTGCCCAGCAGAAGGTTTTTGCCCATCTAAACGCCCAAGATCCGCAGCGACCGGGCATTGTTACATTTAAGTCTGGTGGAATATATATTCCTCTTTGGAATGCTCCTAAAGGGTTACCAGCAGATTGCTGGCTACCTACAGTTCCTGATTTATATCGCTACTCCTTATCACAGAACTGTGTAGATATCGCTTTGGCAGGTTGGCGAAATCGTGAACAGGTTGATGCTGCCATCAATGGTCTTCATAAGGGTAAACTGACACCTGCCGAATTAGACTACCTCAGGCTGTATGGTGATTTACATCGTCATCGGTTGAGCATCCAGAATATTCCACCTGAACAATTACTGTATCGCCCTGAGATAGCAATTCCTGTGTCTTGACACTCCCACGAATGCATGAATATCGCTACGCTGCCTACGGCACGCTACGCTAACATTCCGGCGCTCAAGCCGTAGGATTCTTGGGCTAAACTTGCTTCCGTCGGGTTATACGCGCTGTGCTACAACGGGGGGCTTAGGGGTCCCACGATAGTGAGGCAGGGGAGAAACCCTCCAACGCACTGGCTCCCCTATTACAGGTCTTACGGTTCATGCTTGTCCAAACTACGATGTATTGCACCCAAATGCAAACTGCTATAGAATTACTGTATAATTCATCTGTTCATTAATAGATAGAAGTTTTCATAAATACCCTAATGTTATATTAACATAGTTTGCGTCTATCATTTGATGAAAAACCGGTGTTGATTCAGACAGAATAGAGATAAAAAAAAGAAATAACTAATATACTTAGTTCGGGACAGATTCTCTGATTCATTTTCAAGTATTTTGATTCAAAATTTTCATAAAAAATTCTTTAATTTCGAGTATAAAAAATACCAAAAATACAGAAAACCGCTGTAGTTACCTATTTGTGTATTTTCGCTAAATGTGTCATTAATTTTGCTGTACGACTTAACCCTGGCTACTAGTTCAAAATTTCTTAAATAATTTTATACATTCTTCTCTTAAAATTCCTCTCGTTACCTTAATGTTTCTAAAACTCTTAACAAGAATTTCTTCACATGAAATGTTAATTTGAGATTGATTAACTGAAACTAAATCTTCAATAGAAGCACCGTATATAATTTCTGAGATACCCGTCCAAACGCAAGCAGAAGCACACATTGGACAAGGTTCACCAGTGGTATATATGGTATAACCTTCCAAAGAAGGGTTTTTAAGTCGAGCAGTTAAACTGCGAATAACATTCATTTCTGCATGGGCAGAAGGGTCACTGTCTCGCTTCACAGTATTATGAGCTAGCGCAATCACTTGGTTATCTTTGACAATGACAGCACCATATGGTGCATCTCCTTTCTCTGCTTCTTCCAGCGCCAGACGCATAAAATCTTCTGGATTCATCATTAGCTTGGGAGTTAAAAATTAGAATTTTCAAGAAAATAGCATATTCTACAGTAACGTGTTCAAAAGTCATGAGTACTGAAGAAATATTTTTCTGTTGCTAAGCTAGTTTTTAGATTCACAATAAATTGTAGATTCTTCCTACTCATGACTCAGCATTCTTTGTTGAATTGATTATACGTAACTTCTGTCAATTATGTTACTGAACAAAGAAAAAACAGCATTTTACTTGAAAGACCTGGAGACACCAGCCGGTAAATCTGTGAATTTAACTATCTCTGGTTTAGTTTTGCTATCATCAGTTATCTTTGTTGCACAAACTTATAATGTTCCTGATAGCTTCAAGCTCTTTTTAGATTTAGTAGATACCTCAATATTACTCATTTTTGCTGCAGAATACTTACTCCGTCTATGGAGCGAAGAAAATAAAATTCAGTATCTCTTTAGTTTTTATTCTATCATTGACTTAATAGCAATTCTACCATTTTTTTGGGTATTGTTGATATCAGTTTTATTCGACTACTAAGATGGTTCAGAATTTTACGTTTAATTCGGTTCATCAATAAAAAGAATTTATTTGGCATTAGTACAGAAGATGGTTTAATATCTGTACGAATATTATTTACGTTATTTGCAATAATATTTGTATACTCTGGTTTAATTTACCAAGTAGAGCATCCTGTTAATTCAGAAAATTTTGCTACTTTTTTGGATGCTTTTTATTTTTCTATAGTCACTATGACCACTGTTGGTTTTGGCGATGTCACTCCAATTTCTGAATTAGGTCGTTTGCTGACAGTCTTGATGATTGTAACAGGTATCGCCCTCATTCCTTGGCAAGTCGGTGATTTGATAAAGCGACTAGTCAAAACTGCGAATCAGGTGGAGACAGTTTGTCCTGGGTGTGGTTTACCATTCCATGATACAGATGCGAAATTCTGTAAAATTTGTGGCACTAAGTTGAAAAATAGTTCGTAATTTCTTTCATGACAAAACAAGTATACACGGTCACAAAAAATGTTTCTAACTTAAGAAAGAAGTATTTTTGTGTTCTTTGATGTATTTTTGGATATGATAGTCAAATTTGCTACTTATAAAAATGTACTTACTTCGTTTCAGTATTTATATAGTGTCCATAACTCTGAGCAATTCTTGGTGAAATTATTGTATATTTTCATACTTATGATTTGAAATTGTGATTCAAGAACTCGTAAATTCTCAAGTTGAATCAGCTTTTGTGAAGCAAATGAACAGCTATTTGCTGTTTAAAAAGTCATCATTCATAAAAGAAAATATGAATAAAACATAAATAATTCTTTTAGATTGTGTATTGTTCTAACAAACACTTTACTTTTAGAATTAGATAAGTTTTAATTTTTTCTTACCTAAGAAAGCTGTCAAAATGCATTTTTGTAGTACCGGGCTCGTTGTCCTATTTTATAAACCTAGATCAAAAGAGTGAACATTCTCTGAGCGTACACAGTACACAGTACACAATTATCAAGTAACTCAAGCAACTGGTAACTGGTAACTGAAGATTGAGTTTGTTTGCATCTGTCAGTTTCATCAGCACCATAAGGTGTAAGTGCGTCTACCCAACTCAATGGTCAAAATTTTCCCATTCATGAGTGTGTTCCACTTGATGAAGAGGCAAGAGTACTCATGTTTTCTTACCTACTTTCACACAGATCCAGAGTGAGGTTAACGAGATGTTCCAGGCAGATGTGGTCATGAGTTGTACTTACGATCCACTCCTTGTTGCCCTTTCGATTGTAATAGCTATCTTTGCTTCGTACACTGCTCTCGATTTAACTGGGCGGTTAACGGTAGCTCAAGGATGGGCAAGATTAGCTTGGTTAATTGGTGGCGCAATTGTCATGGGAGTTGGCATTTGGTCAATGCACTTTGTTGGCATGCTTGCCTGCAGTTTACCGATACAGGTAGGCTATGATACCTTGACTGTACTGTTTTCTGTGCTGCCTGCTATTATTGCCTCTGGCAGCGCACTTTTCCTTGCGAGCCGTCCAGTCTTAAATACACCGCAATTACTAACTGGTGGTGTATTAATGGGCACTGGAATTGCATCCATGCACTACATTGGTATGGCAGCAATGAGGATGGAAGCAGAGACTCGGTATGACCCAGTCCTATTTATGATTTCTGTGGTGATCGCCATCAATGCATCAGTTGTAGCGCTGTGGATTGCCTTTCAACTGCGTTTGCAAATAGGTAAAACTGGTAAGCGACGCAAAATTTCGAGTGCGGTCATCATGGCAACTGCAATCTCCGGGATGCATTATACAGGCATGGCAGCTGCTTCTTTTAGACCAACCAAAATTGCTAATGCAGTTGCAACCATTCAGGTTCCTGTCCCTGGGTTAGCTATGGGTATTGGCGTTGTGACTCTGATGATCCTAGGTTTCACGCTGCTAACTTCCTTTGTGGATCGGCGAATGGTTACCCAAATAGCATTACTCAAGCAGCAAGAAGCTCAACGTTTGCAGCTGTTCATGGACATTACCTTGGGTATTCAGCGCTCTCTGAAATTAGAGGATATCCTTAACACAACTGTCAGTGAAATCAGGAAAACACTGAACATAGACCGCGTTATCATCTATCGCTTCAATTCTGATTGGAGTGGTACTATCATTGCGGAGTCAGCAGCAGACGGTTTGATGAAAACCTTAGGGAAAACAGTCTATGATCTGTTGGACAAAGATGATATTGAAATGTACAGAAATGGTCAAGTCCAGGCTACTAACAGCAACATTTGTGAAACAAATGTTAGAGATTGTCACCTGAAAATTCTTGAAGGCTTTCAAATCAAGGCGAATTTAGTTGCACCTATTGTAGGTGAGCATCGTCTTTTGGGTTTATTGTGTGCTTACCAATGCTCGGAACCTCGGAATTGGCAGAAGGTAGAGATTGATTTATTTGGGCAATTAGCTATTCAAGTAGGCATTGCTTTAGAACAAGCAACTCTTTTGCATGAATTCAATAGCGCACAGGAAATGGTGCAGGTGCGTGACTGTGCGATCGCCGCTACCAAGAATGCCATTGCGATCACAGACCCTCATCAACGAAACAATCCTATCATCTTTTGCAATCCCGCATTTGAAACCATAACGGGATATCAACTACAAGAAGTTCTGGGACGCAATTGTCAATTTCTACAAGGACCTGAAACTGATCCAAAGACTATTGAAAAAATACGCAACGCGTTGCGACTAGAGCAAGAATGTCATGTTGTGATTAAAAATTACCGTAAGGACGGTACTCCATTCTGGAGTGAATTAAGTATGACTCCAGCACGAGACATCACTGGACAAGTGATAAATTTTATTTGGGTACAATCTGACATTACCTCATGCAGGGAGATAGAGGAAGAATTGAGGCTTACTAAAGAATTCCTCCAACGTCAGCTTATGGAACTTATTGATGACGTTAAAGAGGTAGCCAAAGGTGACTTGACAGCTCGATCTCAAATGACAACAGGTCAAATTGGAATCGTGGCTGACTTTTTCAATGACATTATCGAAAGCTTGCGACAAAGAGTTATTCCAGTGAAACAAGCTATTCAATATATCAATCTTTCTGTAGGGGAAAACTTTGATACTATTCGTCAGTTAGCAGATGAAGCATTCCAACAGACTGAAGAAATGACCCGCACCCTTGAGTCAGTGGATCGAATGAATCTCTCCATTCAAGAAGTTGCTCGTAACGCTTATCAAGCAGCGGAACTTGCTCGTACATCTGCCGATACTGCTTTTGCTGCGGGTGAAACAATGGAACTAACAGCATCTCGCATCTTTGATTTGCAAAAGACAGTTACTGAAACAGCGAAAAAAATAAAACATTTTGACACATCATCCCAAGAGATTTCCAAATTTGTGACCTTGATTCACGAAATTGCATTGCAAACCAACCTGTTATCTATTAATGCTGGTCTTGAAGCCTCCCGCGTAGGTGAAGAAAATCAGAGCTTTGGTGTCGTGGCTCAACAAGTCAGTCGCTTAGCAGCACAGTTAGCCCAAGCGACTCAAGAAATTGAATACATTGCACAAAATATTCAATCAGAAACTGAGGTAGTCGTCGAGGCGATAGAACAGGGAACGGCTCAGGTCGTGGAAGGTGCTGAGCTAGTCAAAGACATCAAGCAAAGCATGAACAAGATTGTAAAAGTGTTTTGTCAAATTGATGAGTTAGTCCAGTCAATTTCTGAAACAATGGTGTCTCAAGCTCAAACTTCGCAAGCAATCGCTCTGTTAATAAAGGAAAGGACCGAAGTTTCAGAACACACAGCTAATTCGTCTCGCACTATGTCAACATTTTTACAACAAACTGTAGAAGTGGCACAGCAATTACAAGCATCAGTTAGTGTGTTTCAAACTGATGTTGGTTGAATCCAATGATTTTATGAGGATGAACTCTCTATCAATAGCAAATTTCCTTTATTTGCTTCGTTCTGGATAGGTTTGGGAATTTCTCATCCATCTCTTCTTTTGAACAGATGCGATCGTCATCCCCGGGCTATCCATCCCCACCACATTGGTTGCGGGAATTCCGCCGATTAGGGGGAACTTCAGGTTAAAGAAAAAAAGGTGGGCTTTATTGCCCACCTGAAAAGAAAGAGAATAGATACTCTGTTACCTTCTTGCGGAGAGAAGGCTCTCGCTGTTAAGACGGCAAGGTGCGTAGTGATGTCTAACGACATCGTGGCGTTCGAGGACTTGAAGGTGCGCAATATGATAAAAAACCATAAGCTAGCAAAATCAATTTCTGACGCAGGTTGGACTCAGTTTCG
>JAAUSC010000093.1 GCA_012031965.1 Scytonema sp. RU_4_4 | reverse complement strand
GCTACCAAGAGGCTCTGCCTCTGCTATCTTGGTTGAGGCAGAGCCTCAAAGCCTGCATTCCCAGCCTGAGGCTAGGAACGAGTCAATGAGGGGTCAAACCCATCACGAATTGACCAACAACATCATTTATTTATGGGGATGTATTCTGAGTTCTGAGTTCTGACTACTGAGTTCTTCTTAATCATGTCTAGTGAAATTCGTGCTATTTTTAACCGCATTGCTCCTGTGTATGACCAGTTGAATGATTGGTTTAGTTTAGGACAACACCGTATATGGAAGGAAATGACGGTGAAATGGAGTGCAGCCAAACCAGGAGATACAACTCTTGATTTGTGTTGCGGTAGTGGAGACTTATCTTTCCGGTTGGCGCGGTGTGTAGGAAGAACAGGACAGGTTTATGGAGTGGATTTTTCTCCACAATTGTTAGAAATTGCCAGAGAACGTTCTCAAAGTCAATATCCTCGCATCAATTGGGTGGAAGCTGACGTTCTAGACTTACCCTTTGAAGACAACCAATTTGACGCTGCAACAATGGGTTATGGTTTAAGAAATGTAACAGACATTCCCCGTAGTTTGAAAGAGTTACACCGCGTTCTGAAAACGGGTACTAAAGCTGCAATTCTAGACTTTCACCGTCCCAGCAATCCTCAAAGACAAGCATTTCAGCAGTGGTATCTGGACAATCTTGTTGTTCCAGTCGCTAACTACTTGGGTTTAAAAGAAGAATACGCTTACATCAGTCCCAGCTTAGACCGCTTTCCTACAGGAAAGAAACTTGTAGAGATAGCTTATCAAGTTGGTTTTGCAGCAGCAACACATTACCCCATTGCGAACGGTATGATGGGAGTGCTAGTGATCACAAAAGCTTAGTTGTTAACTATTAGTTATTGGTATTTCACTAATGACTAATGACTAATAACTAATGACTAATGACTAACGACTAATGACTTTGGATTGGTCTCATCTTTGGCTTTATGTCTCTCCCCCAATAGTGGGTGGAATTATTGGCTATTTCACGAATGATATAGCCATCAAAATGTTATTTCGTCCTTACCATGCAATTTCTATCAGTGGACGAAAGGTACCCTTTACGCCTGGATTGATTCCCCGCAATCAGGAACGGCTTGCTAAAAATATCTCAGATACAATCATGGGGTCGCTATTGACACCCCAAGAGTTGCAAAAACTAGCGCGGCGATTGTTACAAACAGAACGCATGCAAGGAGCAATTCTCTGGATATTGCGACTGGCAATTGACCAACTAAAATCTGATAAGGAGCAGAAAACTGCTAAAATTTTATCAGGGATTTTGCGGGATTTGTTAGGAGAATCTTTACCACGTCTTTTGAAGGTATTGGCGCGGCGGGAAGACTTTTTAGAAGCGCAGGTCAATCAAATTTTTGACCAGATATTACTGGACTTTCAATTAACCGAAGAACAAGCAATTCGCCTTGCTGATTGGCTGTTGCAAGTTGTCATACCACCTGATGTGTTGCGACTAGCAGTTATTGATTTTTTGACAGATCGCACGATTCAAACGATTGACGAAAGTTTTCGAGAAAAAACTAGCGGTACATATTGGGTTGTGGCAAATTTATTTGGCTTACGCAATACTTTGACTCGCCTCCGGACTTACTGCTTGGATGAAAAAGATGCGACTAATGCTCGCTTGCAAGAACTGATTCAAGAGTTGCTGGTGCGCGATCGCCTCAAGCAATTTCTACAAGGTTTATCTTTACAAAGTTTACCAATAGGTACGGTACGACAACTACGAAAGACGACACGCGAAAGCGTCCGTCATTACTTACAAACACGGGGTAGCGAATTCCTCCAAGGATTAAGTGGTTCCGTTGATTGGGAAAATATTGCTATGTTGCTGGTAAAGCGCCTGGGTTCTTCTCCTGTTGTGAGTGCTTCGCTGGAAGTCGTCAGCAAAGAACTGGCTCTTGTTTTAGAGCGGTATTTGGAGGAAGATTTAGAAGTAATTGTAACTCAGGTGATTCCCATTTTAGCAATTGACCAAGTCATTATTGACCGTGTCAAATCAACTTCACCTGCTGATTTAGAAGCAGCAATAGAAGGAATCGTCAAAAATGAATTGCAGGCAATTGTGAGTTTAGGCGGTATTTTAGGCTTTATTGTGGGATTGATGCAAACAACGTTTTTGTTATTTGGTCAATAGTTATCTACTGCTTGTTGCTAATACCAATTCTGGAGTAAACTTGCACTGAATACTTACTCTTTCACTCGGGCGTGTGCTTACCGAGTTCACCAACACAGGCAAAGAATTAGCATTAATCGATATCTCGACTTTTGTACAAAGAAGGGGCAATTTAGGATTTGCCCCCTTCTTTTTTCATGACTTTCAAAGACAAAACTTCTTTAGTTGTGTCTGTTGTCTCTACAAACTGTCACACTTTTCCTATGAAACAACAGATGCGGAAATCAATGACATTTTCAAACTACTAAAAAAGGGTGTTACTAATTCAAGCTGGAGATAATGAAATCTATCTATTGTCATAAAACTTTGGTTTGATAAATCTGTATCAGAGATCACGCATAAAGTAGATGTCTCATGCTAAATCTTCCTACTATTTATATATATTTAAATAGACTTGAGAAATTTTATAGACATAAACTCTTTACTTCTGTCTATAAAAGAGACTTGAAAACATTGATCTTCAAGCTTTATTTATCCAAAATGAAAATATGGATTAAACAAACGAAGTTTAATCCTCAATCAAAAAAAGCAAGAAGATTTTTTCAGGAGGAAACAATCATGGCTGACATTAAAATTACTGAACTGCGTCCTGCAGGTTCTGAACTTTTCCAAGATTCCGAAAGCTTTCTTAATGAGCTAAACGACCAAGAAATGTCAGTTTTCGGTGGTGACGGAAAGGGTGGTGGTAGCGCCATCTCAATTTCCCTTTCAGTACAAACAGCGCTGAGTTTGGTTAGCCAAGCATCTCTTTCTGCTAGTGCAGCTACTGTCTAGTGGTGCCTATCCCTGCAGTGCCTGAACTCTAAGCGAGAAACTTTTTTGTAATTAGTTCACTTGTCTGTGACTAATTAACTTCAATCGGAGTTATTCAAGCTCCGATTGAATATTAACCCTAACTGAATAATAGCGGTAACTAGAAAATTAAGCAAGAAGATTTTTTCAGGAGGAAACAATCATGGCTGACATTAAAATTACTGAACTGCGTCCTGCAGGTTCTGAACTTTTCCAAGATTCTGAAAGCTTTCTTAATGAGCTAAACGACCAAGAAATGTCAGTTTTTGGTGGTGACGGCAAGGGTGGCGGTGGTAGCGCCATCTCAATTTCAGCTTCAGTACAAACCGCGCTTACTTTGTTTAGTCAAGCATCCGCATCAGCTGGAGCAGTTAGTGGCTAATAGTGTCTTCATTAACTGTTTTGACCCTAAGCAAGAAACTCTTTTGTGATTAGTCTACCTGTATGGGACGAAATCATCTCAATCAGAGCTTAAATAACTCTGATTGAGTATTAACCCTAATCCAATTATAGCGGTTCTTACTGAAGTAGAATGCACCTCTCAAACCTAACTATCTAAACCCCTTCCTCCTCGTAGTGAAGGGGTCTGAGATCCTCTTCTTCTAAAAGAGGAGTTGGGGAGAGGTTAGATAGCTATATTTTGGAGAATTTCCAAGTATCTATCAAAAACGAAAAAGAAAATTAATTGTAAATAAGTTTTGCCTCATGACATTTGTATTAGGTTCTCAAAATGTTTTTAACTATCTAATTGAGCAAGGTCTCTGTATTCCAGAAGATAAAGTTCAATGTGAAATTGAACAAAAATATGCTAAAAACTTTAACCTATTACTAACTTTGCCAAACGGTCGTAAACTTCTGGTTAAACAAGAGCGTCGCAATCGAGAAGGGAAGACTGTCGGTGAATTTGTGCGCGAATGGCAGATTCAGGAATTTTTACAACAATTCCCAGAAGTTAGACAGATGCGCTTTTGGCTCTCAGAGGCAATGTACTTTAACACAGAGCATGCAATTATTGTTTTCAACTACCTGGATAACTATCGTGATTTGATGGATTTCTACGCTACGGAAAATATCTTTCCTACGGAGATTGCTGCTACCATCGGCACGATTTTAGCCAGTATTCATCGCCTGACTCTCGACCGTCAAGACTATCAAGACTTTTTCTCTCAAAAGCAGGAGAATCAATCTCCCGAAACAGTTCGCCATCAGGTCAGGAAGATGGAACGGATTGGCCCAGAAATTTTTGGTTCGGTTCCTGCCGATGGTTTGAAATTTTATGCGTTGTATCAGCGCTATGACAGCTTGGGTCAAGCTATAGCAGAACTTGGCTCTTCTTTATCTCCTTGTTGTTTGACGCACAATGACTTGAAACTGAATAATATTCTACTGTCTAATGATTGGCAGCAACTTAAATCCCTTCTTAATCAAGGGGAAAGTAGCATGGTACGACTCATTGATTGGGAGCGGAGCGGTTGGGGAGACCCTGCCTTCGATTTCGGCTCGCTCATTGGTAGCTATCTGCTCATGTGGCTTGGAAGCTTAATGACTAGTAAAACGATGAGTCTTGATGAGTCTTTGCGGATGGCGACAACTCCTTTGGAACAAATACAACCTTCCCTTGCTGCTTTAGCAAATGCTTATTTGACTCACTTTCCAGAAATTTTAGAACATCGCCCTGATTTCTTACGGCGAGTTGTGCAATTCTCGGGTTGGAATTTGATTACCGCCATTCAGTCAAGGCTGCAATACCAAAAATCTTTTGGCAATATGGGGATCTGCATGCTTCAGGTGGCGAAATCTTTGTTATGCCGTCCAGAAGCATCTATAAGGACGGTTTTTGGTGTGGAAGCATCAGCCCTCACTCCCACAAGCTTATCTCCTGTTTAGAAGAGGACGCAAAGACAACTCAAAAGTCAAAAGTAAAAGTCAAAAGTATTTTTTACTTTTTCTCTCCTCATCTCCTTTTTTTCCAGTCATCCTGAGTCACGGCTAAGTCGTTATGCAACTGTTAAATTCGCCACAAATTCAAACAGAAGCTATTCCAGAGTCATTGCAGTTATCACTGCAAGACATCGTTAACAAAGTGCAAATCCAGTCTTACTTTTGTATTAGCCACCCAGACTACAAACCAGTGGAATTGCCATCTGAGGCAGTTACACGCTTTCAACAATTACCCTCAAATATAAAAAATAAGTTTTTAAACCAGCAGCTGAGTTATTTTCTCTACGGCATCTATTACAACGCTTTCCTGAGACGTACCTTAGCACCCGACAAAGATGCAACGAATTTAGCTTCAACTCAGAATTTAGAGAACAACACCTATCTAGGGGTAGATGTAGCATTTTACGACCGCTTGCATGAAAGCAATAGCGGAGAAGGCTACTTTAGCCCAGAGTGGTTGGTGGTGAAGGAAGAAACAGATAGTACTTTGGCGGTGCAAAAGGGGGGTTTGACACTGCATATTGAGCCTGCGAAGCATCTCCCAGCAGAGGCACAATCTACCAGCGTTGGTGATTTGGTGTCCATAAAATTGCCCAAGAATTTGGTACAAAACGGCTTTTATATGGCTGTTGGCAATGCAGGCTCAGATGGAACAGGAGATATTGTGCGTGTCTACTTCAACTTAACACCACCAGGTGCAGTTGCGGTTATGGGTAGCTTGACTACCCAACTGAACGCGATTGCCATTCCCTACAAGTTTAAAGCGTTATATAACCCACAAGACTACGTGCGTTACGATTCGGCAGTGCTTTACTGTGAGAAAAGTCACTATGCAGCTGTCCACCCAGTACTAGAGAGGGTGTATACAGAACAGCAATCTTATTTTCAACCTGAAGTCCCTTTGTTTACCAAGTTGATAGCACCAGGGATGGCGATCGCCGAAGAACCGAACCGCAAATTTACAGAAAAAGAAAGTTTTGGCACGAATCGCTGTCAAATCATTGCCAATGGTTTACTGGAAGCTTGGCACAAAGGGGATAATTCTCCAGAAAGTCGGATGGCAGCAATTATGCAACAATTCTCCTTGCTAGAAATTGAATTGCAGCGTCCTTATCTCAATGCCAACTCTGAGGATATCTACACCGCGTTGAAGTTATGAAAATCACCAATCTTGTCCCCAAAGTTGAACAACAGCCCATCAACCCAGAGGTTGAACTTGCCCTTGCCAACAGTAGATTTCCACAGACAGATCTACCTTTTTACCGGAAACTTGGGCGGACTAACTTAACGGTCAGTTGCTTGGGGTTGGGAGGTGGTGGTCGCATTTCCAGCGAAGATGCTCTTTACGCCTTCGACCAGGGAATCAACTACTTCTTCTACTCCAGCGATTTGCATCAGTATTTTATAGTGCAATGGCTGGGGCACTTCGCAAATTATGTGGGCGCGGCTCCTCAGTTCGAGATCAGGTTGTTCTGGCAACTGTCAGTTACATAGTCAAAACCCCAGACACAATATTTAGCTATCTGTACGATCAGTTTTCAGACTTGGGAATTGACTACATTGATGTGTTTTGTTGGGGCTGGATTGACGAGCATAATGCCAACGCTTTTGAGAAGTGTGTCAGCGCCTCTGACGATATCCGAGGTCCAAATACAGTTTGCCAGCGAACCGTAGAAAGAATGTTTGGTGTCTCCGAACGTCTGAAAAAAATGGGTGCTGTGCGCTATATTGGTGCTTCTTTCCACAACCACGATTTGGCACAACAGTGGTTGAACAGCCCTTGGTTAGATATGGTTATGGTTAGGCACAACGTTGCACACCGTAATGCCCAAACTAAGGTTTTCCCTTATTTGGATGCTAACGACCCGCACCGACCGGGTATTGTCACATTTAAATCTGCTGGTATGCATAATCAGTTGTGGAAGCCCCCTGTAGGGTTACCATCTGGATGCTGGCAACCCTCAGTCCCAGATTTATATCGCTATTCATTAAGTCAGAACTGTGTGGATGTAGCATTGGCAGGATGGCAAACTCGCGAACACATTGATGCAGCAATTAAGGATGTCCAGAAGGGTAAATTAACCCTGAAGAATTGGACTACCTCAACCTGTATGGCGATTTGCATCGCAACCGAGTGAAAATCCAAGATGTTCCATCTGAAAGACTGTTGGTTAGCAATTCTAAGTAGTCGTCATGAACGGAGTACACCAGGACGGATGAAAAATTTATTTAATTTCCTCCTGCTCGATTGCTCCCTACTCGGGTGCTTTTTCAAGTCAGCCAATCACGGGAAAATCCCACAACCCAATATGAAAATGTCTTTCCCCTACACCCTTACACCCCTTTTTCAAGCTAGCTAATAGCGAATGGTTGATAACTCATTGCGCTATTTTGACGACAAACAACAGACCTCTTGCAAAAGTCAAAAAATCGTGAATGTCATTCTGTTAGCGCAGCGTGCCTGGAGGGCAGCGAAACGCAGTGTAGCGTTCGCCTTGGCATGGCGTTGGCGTTCGCGTAGCGTGTCCGAAGGACTCAGCCTGCCGAAGGCATAGCCTCAGAATCTTACCAGATGTTTCGCTCCGCTCAACATGACAATTCAAGCATTTTTGCAAGAGGTCTAATTAACAAACAACAAATAACAACTAACAACTCTTATAAAAACAGCCATGCAAAAACCTTTGGAACAAACGACTCTTGATGAACGCAATCAGGCATTTGCTGTATCGTCCATATCTCGTGTAACAGATGCAGATGTCATTGCTTATCTGCGTCGTTCTGCTAAATTTGCAGAAATTGCGGTATTAGCTCAACGAGATGCACACGTCTTAGCCGCCAGCAAGCAGTTCGGAATTACTGTATCCGAAGAGGAAGTGCAAGCAGCTGGAGATCATTTTCGCCAAGAAAAAAAATTATGGGGATTACAGGAAATGATGGCGTGGTTAGACCAGCAGAGGATTACCGTAGAAGACTGGTCCCAAGGAATTAGAGTGGCGCTCTTGGAGAAAAAACTTAAGGAACGTCTGTTTGGTGCATCTGTAGACGGTGAATATATTAGCAACCGCGACAGATACAGACGGGTAGCGCTCTCGCAGATTCTAGTTGTTGACCTAGATATTGCTTGGAAAATAGTCCAGATGCTGCACGAGGGACACGCTTCTTTCTGTGCTTTGGCGTTGGAATACTCAAAAGGTAAGCTCTCCCAAGAAAAGGGCGGCTTTGTCGGAATTCGCTATGTGGTAGAACTGACACCGGAAATTACTGAAGCTATTAATCATGTGAAAGAAGGCGAAATTGTAGGTCCTATTCAAAGCAAATTGGGTTATCACGTTATCAAAGTTGAAAAGTGGTTTCCTATTCAATTAAATGAAGCCGTGAGAAAACAAATTATGGACTCGTTATTTGAGGTTTGGTTAAAGAATTTTAAACTTTCTAATTATCAGGGTTAGAACTGTTTATTTAGGGTGGACGATATCCACCCTAAATAATCTTCTCTCATGTCACATCTGTTGGTTTCGACTGGGCAACCTCAGTTTGAGAATCGCCATTTTCAAGTTGAGTCACAATTTGTAGTTCGGCTATTTGTTGCTTTAACCAATTTTCAACAAATAAATCTCCCAGAATCTTACCACGTAGCTGTTCATCTAATTGCGGTTGAATAATTTCCTCAACCAAAATTAGGTGAACTCCTTTTTGTGTCATGATTGGCTGAATAATCTGCGGCGGAGTGATAGCAAAGACAGCTGCTGCAATTTCAGGTTTCAAATTAGTACTGCTTTGGATTCCTTGATATCCTCCAGCACGGCGGAGTTCTGGTTCTTTGATGTATTGTCTAGCGATTTCTTGGAAACAAATTTCGCCTTCTTGTAGAGCATAAAAAAGTTCCCAAGCTATGTCTTCATCATCTAAAATGACTTCATAGATTGCTGCGCCAGTATAGTCAAGTTGGTGCTCATAAAATAACGGCTCTACTTTATCTGCAAATAAATGCATAGCCAACTTGTTATAAAGCAAGTTTGTGTGTGCCAATTCTTCAAAGTCATCAACGGAAAGATGATATTTTTCTAACCAAGCCCATGTATCCTCTGCTTTAACAAGTCTGTTGACTAAGCGAAGGTTATCTGCTGCCTGTTGAAGCTCTTCTGTTGTTACTTGAATGCCTGCTTGATTAGCAGCATCTTTCACTATTTTTCTAGTTGCAATTCCTTCTAATATATTAGGTATTTGACAAGAGAGTTTGATTTGATGTACGATATCTTTAGTCAAAATATTGAAAATCTTTGTCATCAACTAACTCCTTCAATTTTTCATGAGATTTTTAATCAGCAATCAGTCATTAGTTGTGAGTGCTTAGTAGTATCAAAAAAACTAATGACTAAAGATTCAAACCGCTTTTTTGCAACTTCTTAAACGGATCTAAAATGTAGTCGATAACGCGCCGTTGGCGCACAATCACCTCAGCAGTTGCTGTCTGACCAGGAGTTAAAGAGATACGTTTGTGACCAGTTTGGATATAAGGTTGCTGCAGGGTAATATCTAACTCAAAGGTTTCTAACTGACCTTGGGGTGTTTGCTGAGTTTTGGAGTCTGGTGAAATCCAACTAACGCGCCCAGGCATGACTCCATAATCTTGGAAGGGATAGGCATCAAACTTGATTTTGACCGGCATCCCCTCCTTTAAGAAACCACTATGTTGGCTAGGCATATAAGCTTTAAGTACCAAAGGAGTTTGCTTGGGAGCAATTTGGGCAATTCTGTGACCGGGTTGTACCACAGCACCAGGCTTGTTAATGGGTAACTCAAAAATGACCCCATCAATGGGTGTTTGCACCACTCGTTGTTGTAACTGAATTTTTAAAGACGTGATTTGGCTTCCAGTCTGGGCAATTTCAGATTGCAGAGCTTTGATTTGTGTTTGCAATTCTTTGAGTTGTTCCTGTGCTTTGAGTTCTGCAAGTTGACCTGTATGAATCAAGCTTTGATAATTGCGTTGTTCTTCTTTCAAGCGAAGTTCGGCTTGCTGAATCTCAGACTGAGCCTGCTGAAGAGTCTTCTCATAAGTACTTTGTTGCTCTTTGAGGCTCTCCTGAGCCTGAGAAATCTCAGACTGAGCTTGTACAAGGCGTTCGGAGTTTTCTTTTGCTGACTGTTCCACTTCCTTGAAACGGTCTTGTGACATGACACCTTCTTCATAAGCTTTTTTATAGCGTGGAACTTTTTCTTGAGCAGCTTGCAAACGAACTTCTACTAACTTGTAAGCTGCTTGACTTGACTCCAGAGCCTCCTGCATCTGGTTGACTTTCGCCAGTTTTTCTCCTTGCTGTAAGCTATAGACTCCTTTGAGTGCATTCAGATTCTGTCGCGCCTGCTCTACTTGAGACTGTTTTGCTAATTGTTGGGCTTGGTTTTGTTGTTGCTGAGTACTAACAGATAGCATCAATTGATTTTTGAGCAGATCTAAGTTCGCCCGCCGATTCTGTAGCCCTTCCAACTTTTTCTGAACCTGCTCCAGTTCAGTTTTTGGAATATCTGAGTCCAGTTCCAGCAGAACTTGACCTGCTTTTACGGTCTCGCCTTCTTTGACCTTAACAACTTTGACGCTCCCGCCAACTGAACTATCCAATTTTTGGGTTGCGCCTAATGGTTCAATACGCCCTCTGGCACTGCCTGTTTCATCTACCTTAGCGAGCATTGTCCAAGGTAAGGCGATCGCTGTAAAGCCTACCAACAAGTACAGGACAGAGCGCGTCCAACTTTTTGGCAAGGCATCTAGCAGTTCCTCAGTGCCATAAAACCAATCGTTTGCCTGATTTGCTGGGGTGTCTGTGTGATGCCTCAACTCCGTAGATTCAGAAACTTCTTGCGAATAGGTGTGATTTTTATGCCCATTCATCTCTATTTTGGTGAGCGCTGATGATGAATTATCAGGTCGGTTTGGCATAGTTTGTTACCAGTGGTAATTTTTTTTCTCTGGCGAAGGCAGCTGAACATGAAGCAGAGCCTCCCGTAACGCTTTGCTCCCGCTGAGACTGGGAACGAGGGGAAACTCCTGAGTGCGGACTCAACCTACTGGCGTTAGTTGTTGTTGGTTGAGGTAGTAGTAATGTCCTTTTTTGGCGATTAATTTGTTGTGAGTCCCGCTTTCGATCAACACTCCTCGGTCTAAAACGAGAATCAAGTCAGCATTGCGCACGGTGGAAAGACGATGAGCAATGATGAGACTGGTGCGCCCTTTGAGAATTATTTTCAGATTGTTTTGAATAATGCGTTCAGATTCTGCATCAAGGCTACTGGTGGCTTCATCGAAAATTAAGAAGCGGGGATTGCCGAGCAAAGCACGAGCAATGGCTAGGCGTTGGCGTTGTCCACCAGACAACAAACCGCCGCCCTCACCAATTTGGGTTTCATAACCCATTGGTAATTGCTGAATAAATTCGTCTGCTCCTGCCAGTTGAGCCGCTTCCATAATTTCTTCTAGAGAGGCTTCTGGATGTGCGATGCTGATGTTTTCCCGAATGGTGCCGCCAAACAAGAAGGTATCTTGATCAACAACACCAATTTGAGAACGCAGCGATCGCAGGGCAATACTAGTCACATCATGACCATCAATTAATACTTTGCCTTCTGTTGGCGGATATAAACCCAAAATTAGCTTGGAAAGGGTCGTTTTCCCAGAACCGCTCCGCCCTACAACCGCTACAGTTTGTTCAGGGTGGATTTCAAAGCTGAGATTTTGTAGCACATTCATATCGCTTTCTGGGTGATAGCGGAAAGTGACATTCTCAAAGCGAATGTGACCTTGCAACCCAAGTAGAAACTGACGAGGTTCATGGTGCAAATCTTCTTCTGGTTCCGCTTCCAACACATCATTAATCCGTTCGGCGGAAACGATAACTTCCTGTAATTGATTCCACAGTACTATTAACCGCTGGAAAGGCTGAATGACGTTGCCCAACAACATATTGAAGGCAACCAATTGTCCTATGGTGAGTTGGTTTTGAATCACCAACCATGCCCCATACCAAAGTAATCCTGTGGTTACCAGCGATTGGATAGTAGAACTGAAAATTTGCATCTGGTTATTAATAACCTGCCCGCCAAATATTTTTTTAATGACTTGATTGAGCTGTTCCTCCCAATGCCAGCGCACCGTCTGCTCAACTGCCATTGAGCGAATCGAGCGAATTCCTGTGAGGGCTTGAATCAGATAGCTGTTTTCGTTGGCTAAGGCATTAAAAACCTCTTGGTTGATGCGGCGAAACAAAGGTGTGGCTATGAACGCTAACAGGAAAAATGGTGGCACAATCAACAGCACTAGCAATGCCAAACGCCAGCTGTACCAAAACATCAATCCTATATAAATAAACACTGTCAGCAAATCGAGAATGATTGACAGTGCTTCTCCCGTGAGGAAACGCTGAATTTTTTGATTTTCTTGGACGCGAGAAACAATATCACCAACGTAACGTGACTCAAAAAACGCCAGGGGCAAGCGGAAGGTATGTTTGATAAAACCCACCATGAGTGCTAGCCCAACGCGGTTAGCAGTGTGATCCAGCAAATATTGCCGTAGTCCAGTCATCGCGACTCGGAACAAACCGAAAATCAGTAAGCCTAACCCGATGGCGGTTAAAGTCAGAGCACTACCCTGTACAATGACTCGGTCTAGCAGCAGCTGAGTAAATAGCGGCGTGACCAGTCCAAACAGCTGAATAAACACACTAGCGATGAATACTTCTAGCAGGACTGGAGCGTGAGGTTTGACTAACTCGAAAAACTGCCAGAATGGTGTACTTGCTTCTTCAGTTTCTTTTAATAGAGCTGTGGGTTGCAATAATAAAGCATTACCTGTCCAACCTGCTTTAAATTCAGCATGGCTGAGGTTGCGCTGACCGATGGCAGGATCACCCACAATCACTCGTTTAGGAGTGATTTCGTGGACGACGATGTAATGCTTGCCTTCCCAATGCACAATGGCTGGTAAGGGTTGTTGTGCCAATTTATCGAGACTAGCTTTAACTGGTCGGGTCGTAAAACCGATGCTTTCTGCTGCTACTGTTAAACCCCGTAGTGACGCACCGCTGCGACTGACGTTGGCTAAATCCCGCAAGCGATTAACATTCAAGCGCTTACCCCAATAGCGACTAATCATCACCAAGCATGCAGCTCCACAGTCAGAGGCGCTTTGTTGTGCAAAGAACGGATAGCGCTTCGTGATGCGTCCCCACACTTGCCCCACTCTTACCTTTGGACTAGGAAAGTAAGCTCGTTGGAGCTTTTGCTTTTGTTTTGGTGGGGAAGTTGGCTGCCGAAATGCAATAACATTACTTTCTTTGGCAAATTCTTTTTGAAAGGACGTGCGCTGGTGCGTCTGGATATCTTCAACACAGGCAACTGTTGAGTCAGAGTCAACCAATGCTGCCAACACAGGACAGTACTGCAGAGCGGTTTGCCAATCAGAATTCCGCAGACAGTAAGCAATTGTGGGTTGTGTGGCTTGCCAATTCCCTTGTTTTGTAGGAGGATAAATGTTGCCTGGAGTCAGCCTGTGACCGTCAGAATGCAAAAGTTCCCCCCGACGCAGCACCCACAGCTTGTCATCTTTGCCTAGTGTTGCGCTTAGGGAGCCTGTCTCCAAATTATGCCGCTCAAATAGCGATAAGGCTTTGAGCATCTGTTTAGCAAAAGTGTTGCGCGGAAATTGAGAGTTCTGGCGACATAACAGTAGCAAATCCCAAATTTCTGCACCAGTGAAAAGGCGATCGCGAATTTGGTTGTTACCCATTAAAGGTTGCAACGCCTCTTCGTTAAGAAAGCAAAGCTTTAAGTTATCAGAAGCTCTCGCGGTATAAGCTCCGAAGTCCTCTTCACTAAACAGAGTCGCCTCACCGAATGATGCTCCTGCTCCAAGGGTTGTGATTAAGTTATTGGAGCTATCTAGCAGTCTTACTCTACCTGCAAGCACTATGTAAATTCCGGGGTTCGCATCCATTGATTGCCAAAACAGCCTTGCTACTGGTGGCTCTAAAATTTCTACTGCTGTTAAGCAGCTTTGCAGTTCTCTTTCTGAAAGCGTCTCTCCCAATGTTTGGGTAAGTAGTTGACCTAGTTGTTGCTGAGAAAACACTGATACCACCCCTTTATGCTCAACGACAAAATTAGTGACTGGTGTCAATGAGATTGAATAACAAGTGGAAACTAGGCTCGGAGGTTGACTGTAGGTCGCAAATCGTAATGCCCGAATCCTTGGTGTGGTCAGTTGTTCCTTTGTCGGATGAGCGTTTTTGTTTGGTGGAAAGCCCCATTTGTTTCAGCAGGCGATTGATGTGGCGATCGCTGATTTCAATACCAAATTCCTTAGCTAAATGTTTGCTTAACCACTGAGCTGTCCAGCAGCTAAACGAGTAGCCATACTCACGAGGACTATGACTCACCAATTCTTGCAAACGTTGTATATATTGAGCGTTTACAGTTTTGGGTCTGCCTATCGGTCGCTCATTCCATTTATGTGCTAAACCTGCTTGTGCTACAGCAATCCAATACCGAGCCATCTCCTGGGAACAACCTAATATCTGACAGATCTCAGTTTGAGATTTTCTCTGATCTGCCAGCAACATAATTTCCAGTCTTCGTCGATATTCTGGTTGCAAATCACCTTGCAAATTTTTGAGCAAAACTTTTCGCTGAAAAGGTGTTAAATACTTGCCAGAAGCATGGTCGTCGCTCTCAATACATTCAAATTTTATCAAGTGGTTAGACTTCATTTTGAGTCACCTGTATCTTAATGCAAATATTATGCCGATAAGAAAATCCTAAGTATTTTTACTTCTATGAACCGCTCTACAATTATTTAAGTTCAGTAGATTTAATTAAAATCACTATAATTTGAACTCTCTCCAAATATCTCTCCTTATGGAGAGAGGAGAATCTAGTTTTTGCTTCTTTCGTAAGTCAGAGATTTGAGAGTGGAATGAGTCTTGTTTTTATTTTTGATTTAACTTTTTTAAAATGTTCCGGATAACAGCAGAGATTCTTAGAACCTTTTACGAACTTCTATTTTGAGTTTTGAGGTTCCTATTAAGCTCTACAAATACAGATTCATAACTTAACCTCTCGCGCTTCATTCTTTTTATTAATTATTAATTAAATTAAAAAAATTTCCAACTTGTCCAAGGATACCAACTAGAAATAGCCAAGTCATATCTAAGTGCAATAAATAATTTTTGCACTAGTTTGAGATTAGCTTCTTCCTAATCAGTTGTTAATTTGAAACTGGAAATTATCTGCTCAATCATTTCTCCGGTAAGTTAACATTTTTTAAACAGAGCATTAATACACCCTTTATTTGTTTAGATAATTACTAAAACCCTTGTCAAGGTTAATTTAAAAAAATATAAAAATATTCAATATCTAGATTTTTTAATTGCTCAAACAATCTATATTCAGAATTTCTTATGTCATTATGATATCCAACATTAGAAGGATATTTTGTTAGTATCGGCTCAATAAATCGGGGTAACACAGAAGAATAAAAAGGTGAGCGAGGTACACGCAGCGTCATAAAATATGACACATGACGCAAAAAGCATCGAATGACAAGTCAACAGAGGAGTTAGTGCAAACCATTGACCCAAAAGGACAATATTTTGACCGTCTTTGATGTTGCGCTCGTTGAGGATAACACAGATAGCCTGAAGCCATAATTTGACGCCCCATACAGGGAGCAGTTTTCAGCCTTTGAATGAGTCATCAACTAGGGGTGTAAGGGTGTAAGGGTGTAGGGATCCCCATCAATAAATGATGTTGTTGGTCAATTCGTCTGGGGTGATACCCCTTACTAAGCTCGTTTCCAGCCTGAGGCTGGAAATGTAGGCGGCGAGGCTCTGCCTCGATCTAAGTACCGGAGGCGGAGCCTCTTAGTAGCGCATTCCCTGGCTCAGCCAGGGAACGAGAAGCTTAGGGGGTGTAACGCCTCATTTATTCGCCAACAACATCATGAATTAAGGGGCTTGGAACCGTAAACTTCGGGGCTAATTACCCCTACACCCGCCCCGAAGGGGCTTGGTCAAAATGCTAGCCTTTTTTCCAGCATTGCTCTGACCACTTGCTATTGAAGAAACGCGAACTAGAATGTACAATTTAGCGCTGCACGCCGTTGTGACAATTACTCTCGTGTCGTGCAGCATTTTTTCAAGGTGACCGAGAAACTAGCTTTTGATGCTATATCGAACAAAAATTATTTTTAACAAAAATTATTTTTAAGCGATTAAGTGCAGTTGAACTAGCCTCACCAATTCATTTGTCCAGTCATTGACAAGTTCAGGAGCTTCTGCTTCCACCATGACTCGGATGAGAGGCTCCGTACCAGAGGCGCGGACTAAAACTCTGCCAGAATCTCCCATTGTTGCTTCGGCGCGGGCGATCGCCTGTTGCAGAGGTTCACATTCTTTCCATTTCAAACGCTTAGATTTGTCTTCGACTCGCACATTTTGCAACAGTTGCGGATAGGTTTGAAAACTTTGATCCACCATTTCAGATAGGGAAACGCCAGCTTGTTTCACCAAAGCTGCTAAATGTAGGGCTGTTAACAAGCCATCTCCAGTCATACCATAGTGACGGCAAAGGATATGACCAGATTGTTCACCCCCCAGCATTCCTCCAGTCCGCAGCATTTCCGCCTGAACGTACTGATCGCCAACTGCTGTACGAATAAATTGACCACCAATTTGCTTCCATGCTCTCTCAAAACCTAAGTTTGCCATAACAGTGGAAACAATGAGATCACTTGGCAGTTCTTGCTTTTGCTTTAGCTTTTGTCCCCATAGGTAGAGGATGTAATCACCATTAACTTGCCTTCCGGTGTTGTCTACAGCCAAAACCCTGTCTGCATCACCATCAAAGGCAAAGCCCAAATCAGCATTGTGTTCTTTTACCGCTGCTTGTAGAATTCCTAGATGAGTGGAACCACAATTGACATTGATGCGATCGCCATCTGGTTCGTTATGCAAGCAGATAACTTCTGCCCCCATTTCCTTAAATACGGATGGTGCTAAACCAACAACTGCTCCCCATGCCAAGTCTAAAACAATTTTCATCCCCTGAAAATTCATGGCACTGTGCAGCGGTTTTTTTAACGCATCAACATAATTTTCCACTAAGTCCAAGCGCGAGTAATATCGTCCGCAATGGTTACAGTTAGCAGAAGTCACACCCCTTACTCCTGCTTCTATTTCCGTTTGCAACCCTTGGGATAGCTTCATCCCATCCTCACCAAAAATTTTAATGCCGTTGTCTTCTGGCGGGTTGTGGCTAGCAGAAATCATAACTCCACCGATAGCATCGGTGACGCTGGTGAGATATGCAACGCAAGGGGTAGGACATAGCCCCAAATGCCAAACTTCTATCCCCGCTGCTGTTAACCCTGCACTCAAGGACATCGCCAGCATATCGCTGGAGTTTCTGGAGTCTTGTCCCAGGATAACTGGTCCTGGATTTGAAGCATGACTACGCAAAACAGTACCTGCCCAAAAGCCCACTTGCAATGCTAAGGGTGCGCTGAGCAATTCTCCCACCCGTCCCCGAATACCATCTGTACCAAACAGAGATGTTCCCAGAAGTGATGTTAAGTTAAGCCCAAAACCGCCCTCATTAACTTTCTTTTCCAATTCATCAACTTTGGAAGTTGAATTTCCTGAAATACCACCTTGATCTCGAGTTATATATGAAACCATAAGTAGAAAAACCCCACACAGTCACACCGGAGAATAGCACTTTCAACTTTATTCAACAATTCCTACTGGATACTTTTCAATCGGGACATTTTACTATTTTTTGGTTCTATATTCTTTCATTTTTTAAGTAAAAATACTTGTCAGTATTTTGTAAGTATTTTCTTGTCTTTATAAAAAGATGAGAAATTAAGTATTTCTACTCTTTTAGAGATCAACTTGTTCTCTATACCTATCACTAGTACGTCGGGCGCGTAAATAGGGCAACCCTATGGCTAACGCCACGCCTTACGGCTATCGGGGAAGACCTCCGGTCTCGCTGCGCTAACACCAGTCGCCAAGTGAGGGAAAACGCCAGATGCTTTACTTGGGGAGACACGCCAGGTGCTACAACGGAGGGAACCTCCGCAACGCACTGGCTCCCCAAGACCGCACTGGCTCCCCTCCTGCAGCGCTGGATTCACCATTTCAAATCCATAAAAAACCCATTCCATAATACTTTTGACTTTTGACTTTTGACTTTTGACTTTTGACGAACGCCTTGCGGTACTAGGGGTTCAGAAATATTTTGGCTCGTTGAAACTTAAAAAATTTTAATATAAATTCTCATCAAATAGTTCTACTGTAACGTTTTAGTGGCTTTTGTAGCCGTTCGTAAATTAGAACTTCAGCAGTTGACATTTTAAAGTTGAGCAAATTTAGCATGAGCAGTAATTTAGCAACAAAATTGCGTGTAGGGACGAAAAAAGCTCACACGATGGCAGAAAACGTTGGTTTTGTCAAGTGTTTTTTAAAAGGGGTTGTAGAAAAAAATTCCTATCGGAAGCTAGTCGCGAACTTCTATTTCATCTACTCAGTGATGGAAGAGGAGATGGAGAAGCACGCCAATCATCCGATTGTTTCCAAAATTAATTTTCCTCAACTTCATCGTGAGCAGACTTTAGAGCAAGACCTCAGCTACTACTATGGGGTAAACTGGCGCGAGCAAATCCAACTATCTGCGGCTGGTCAAGCGTATGTGCAGCGCATCCGGGAACTCTCTGAAAAAGAACCGGAACTGTTAGTAGCTCACTCCTACACCCGATACCTTGGGGATTTGTCTGGTGGACAGATTCTCAAAGGCATTGCTCAAACAGCGATGAACCTTGCTGATGGACAAGGGACCGCCTTCTATGAATTTGATGAGATTCCTGATGAAAAGGGGTTCAAAGTGAAATATCGTCAAGCTTTGGATGAACTACCAATAGATGATGCGACAGGCGATCGCATTGTCGATGAAGCAAACGCCGCCTTTGGCATGAACATGAAGATGTTCCAAGAATTGGAAGGTAATCTCATTAAAGCCATTGGGCTAATGCTTTACAACAGCATCACACGTCGTCGTACACGCGGTAGCACCGAACTCGCAACTGCTGAGTAAATACAATTAACACAACATTTTCATCAATTGCTAGGGGCAGCGCCTCTGGGATTACTCTTGTAGAAAGGGGAATCACGGGGACATTGCCCCTAGTCGCGTCTTAAGCAATTCAAAATTCAGGGTGATTGAAAACTCCACAGCGAAGCGTAAGCAGCAGAGAGTCGTTTACTCAAATTCTTACCTTCCCATTACTCTCTATGACTGTTGGCGCTTTCTGACTAGGCTGCGATCGCTTCCTTCCCGATATATCAGCCAACAATCCCATCAGTGCTGGTACGACTGTTGGTGTCAGGATGGTAGAAAATGCGAGACCGCCTGTCAGTACAATCCCTAAACCTTGGTATAGTTCTGCCCCTTGTCCTGGTACAACAGCTAGAGGTAACATTCCCAAGACACTGGTAGCAGCTCCCATAAAAATAGCTCGCAGGCGATCTTTGGTGCCGTCGTAAAGGGATGCGTAATATTCCTGCCCTTCATCTTGGAGTTGTAAGACACGTTCTACAATCAGAATCGCGTTGTTGACCACAACGCCTGTGAGAATAATAAATCCCAAAGCTGTAATCATATCCAGCGCTGCATTCATCCCCAAGACCTTATTCGCCAGAATCAGGCTCAGGAGTGCCCCACTCATTCCCATCGGGACGGTTGCCATAATCACGACTGGATACAGGAAAGAGCGGTATAAGGCTACCAGCAACAGGTAGATAATTACAACAGATAAGGCGAAAGCAGCAACCATTTGAGTTACCGTTTCAGCTAAACGGTCTGCCGATCCAGCCAGTTCCAAGCGATAGCCAGTTGGTAGGGTAGCTCGTAGAGGAGCTAGGACTTCAGTTGCAGCCCGTTGCACCAACGCGCCGAGGGGAGCATCAGCTGCTAACCCCACAATCAGCGTCACGGAACGCTCTAAATCAACGTGGTTAACGACATCTGGACCAGTGGTTTCCCGCACAAGAGCCACATCAGCAAGCTGAACCTGTTGTCCGCGAGTGGTGTAGAGGGGCAACTGACGCAACTGCTCTGGTTTTGTCACAGCGGTATTCTGAAGTTCCACTGAAACATCTAGCTCCTCTTTCCCATCGATAAAGTCTGAGGCAATTCGACCCCCTAAAGCTGCTTCCACCATTGAACCGACATCTGCTTCGGAGATTCCAACTTCTGCTAAACGTTCTCGGTTGGGAATCACACGGAGTTCTGCGGCTCCATTGACGAAGTTAGAGCGCACATTTTTCACCCCAGACAGTTCTCGCAGTTTGGGAGTCAGTTGCTTTTCAATTTGACTCAGCTGTTCTAGATCTTCGCCGACAATATCTATTTCAAATTCTTTACCGGGGTCTTGGAAAATTGAGAGTCGCGTGGGAATTAGGAAGCGATATCCAGCAAAGTTATTACTTTGAGATCGCATCCGCTCAACCATCTCGGCTAGTCCTTTGCCCGTGGCAAATTCTGGTTTGAGAATCGCCGCGATTGACCGTCGTCCTGGACGCTCGACAAACATAACCCGATCAATTTCTGGTTGAGAACGCAGCCAATTTCTAGCGGGTTCTGATTGACGAATTGCTTCAGGGATGCTAGTTCCGGGCATTGGTTCGGCTAGCCAGAGAAGTAGATTGCGGTTTCCCTCTGGTAAGTAGTCTGGTGGCGGTAGTAAGCCAATGCTTGTGAAGATTAACAACACAGGAACAGAAAGAATCAAGAGTCTACGGGTAACTGCTCCCGGTTTAACAGCCCATTTCACCGTTGCAGCCACGACTGCTTCCAATTTTCCCTGGAACCGTCGAAAGATTGCAGAGGTGAAAAACACGGCTTGCTCTATTCGACGCAGAAGTGAGGGAGCAGCCTGTGTGGTTGATTGGTTACCATTGGTTAGGACTTCACCTTGGAGGACTTGCTGTGCTTCCCCTTGGCTCAGAAACAAGCCTGAAAGCATGGGAACGAGAGTTAAGGCGCTAAATAGCGAGATTACCGCAGCCGCAGAGATTGCGATCGCCATATCCCTAAAAAGTTGCGAGATCTCCCCTTGGACGAGAATCAGGGTGGCAAACACAGCAATATTTGTCAAGGTGGCAGCCAACATGGCTCCGCCAACTTCCTGGGTGCCGTCAATGGCTGCTCTGAGCTGATTCTTGCCCTTCTGCATATGGGTGAAAATGTTCTCAATCACAACAATGGCGTTGTCTACCACCATCCCTGCGGCAAATCCTAGCGCTGCTAAACTGACAATGTTGAGCGTCCGTCCCATCAGATGCATGACGATAAAGACGCTTATTAGGGTTATAGGAATGGTGAGGGAAACAACGGCAACGGTTCGCATCGATCCCAGAAATAAAAGCAGCACCAATATTGCCAGCAATGCTCCACTGATTAAGTTCTCTTGCACTAAGGACACGGATTGGTTGATGTAATCGCTTTCATCGTAGTTATAGACAAAGCGAATCCCCTCGCCTGCTTGATCAAACTGAGCTTCTATTTCGGTCAATATTGCCCGGATTTGGCGCGATACTTCAGGTACGTTAGACCCCACCCGGCGGATAATTCCGATTGCAGCTGCTCGTGTACCATTGAAGATCAGCGCACTTTCTTGCGGTTTGCGACCCATTTGTACCTGAGCAACATCGCGCAGGTAGACAATGCCGGATGTGTCACGGCGCAGAACAAACCCTTCGATGTCTTCTATCTGCTGCGAACGACTCTCGGTAAGCACCCTGTACTCCCGACGACCTAACACCAATGGTCCTCCTCGAATGTCACGATTATTATCCCGTAACACTCGTACAACATCTCCAATCGTCAGATTTCGATCCGAGAGCGCTTTGGGATCGACTCGAACCTCGACTTCTCGCTCCTGTCCTCCCGGCGTGAGAAACTGCCCAACCCCTGAAACCCGACGTAAGCGAGGTAGAATCACCTCATCAATTAAGTCTCGATAATGATTTGGGTCGCTCTGATGTCCTTGTTTGGGCGTTAAGACCACCCACATCATCGGAGAGCTATTACCGCCCACGACTTCCACATTCGACTCACTGGCTTCCTCCGGTAACGCTTCCACCTGCTGCAACTTGTTGACGACATCTACCAGTCGCTCGTTGGCGTTGCTGTCTGGAGTGAATTCCAGCGTGATGGTGCTGAAGCCAGTTCGGGAATTACTGGTAATTTCCCGTACTCCTAAGACTTCTTCCATTCGCTCTTCAATCGGACGGGTGATTAGGTCTTCAACGGTCGTTGGACCAGCTCCAGGATAGGGAGTGGTAATCGTAATTTCTGGGCGATCGCCACCGGGTTGCAGTTCTAGCGGCATGTTCAGGAGTGAGAAAACTCCGAAGATTGCCAATAGGCAAAACAAAACAAACGTACCATGCCGCCAACGAACGGCTGTTTGGATGAAGTTCATGTGTATTAATTGTTAGTGGCTAGTTATTAGGGGAGCATCCGAAATGTTTGAGTTTATTTTTAAACGCAAAGGGTCGCAGAGGTTGGCGCATAGGCGCTTCGCCTTCCCGCAGGGTAGGAACACAGAGTGTGAATCAGAGCTACTTTGTTGTGTGTTTTGAAAAAATTGGGATGCTCCCGTTATTAGTGGCTAGTACAACGCGGCGGAAAGAAAGCTACCCTTCCAAAGCAGCGAAAAGCCTACATAATCAACTTTTTGACTTTTGACTTCCAAGGCAGAGCGGTACTAGTTGTTGGTTGACTGACTTTCCAAAACTTTTACGGAAGTGCCATTTGATAAACTATCACCACCACGCAGAACTATCCGTTGACCCGGACGTAATTCTGAGTTGTAAATCGCGACATTTTCACCCATGTCAGCGACCATTTCCACTGGTATCTGTTTGGCTTTGCCATCAGTAACTGTAAACACCAGCCATTGATTTTGTCTTTGTGTGAGGGCATCACGGGAGACAACAAGGCTGGGTCGATTGGAAGGCATAATCAAATTACCTGCGATCGCCATTCCTGGTAATAATCCTTGCGGTGGATTATTCAGTTGCACCCGCACTCGTTGCCGTCTGGATGCTGCATCTGCGGAGGGAACGACGGCTGTAATTTTTGCCCGTCCTTTCCATTGGGGCAATGCCCGTGTTGTCAGCTCTATCTGCATACCTGGGTTCACTCTACCACTGAGTTCTTCTGGCAGTTCTAGAAAGATATCTAGTGTATTTCCTGAGACTAATGTCACAATTTGACCAGAGTCTTCTACGAGGTCTCCACGGCTGACATGGCGAGTCTGTACCACTCCAGATTCTGGAGAAATAATTCGGGTGCGCTGCTGTGCTAGTCGTGACTGATTTAGGGATGCTTCTGCGGCTGCGACGCTGGCTTTTTGAGCTGCTATTTCTTCTTTAATCGGTCCTGCTTTGGCTTCTGCTAAGACTGCTGAGGCTTGCAACATTTGTTGCTTTGCATCATCTATAGCACTTCTTGCTTCTACGAGTGTCCTTTGTGAGAGTGCGCCTTGTTTTACCAACTCTGTGGTGCGTCGGAAGTTATCCTGTGCTTCTTGTTCTCGCGCTTTGGCAGCATTGACGGCGGCTTGTCTTTGGGCAATGATTTCCGGACGAGTTCCCACCTCTAGGCGAGCAAGATTACTGCGTTGCTGTGCTAACTGTGCCCGTGTCTGTGATATTGCCAACTGTTGGTCAGAATCGTCTAGGATGGCGATCGCCATTCCTCTTTGAACGCGATCGCCCGGTCTGACTAAAATATCTTTCACTCTACCTCTTGTCTGAGCGCGAATCGTTGATTGGTGACTCGCTTCCACCTGTCCCAGTAATGCCACACTTCTATTCGCATTCCCCCTCAACAGAGCAACGGTTTCCACGGGACGGGGTGATTGCGCTTGCGGCTGCTGTTGAGCTACGGCTGATTTCGGTGTTCTGTTCAAAACAAGCATATGCCACAGGATTATACCGTTAAATATTAGAGATAAACCTAGTAGCAACCATAACCAAGGCTTTTTCTTTTGCGGCTTTAATTCCCTCAGTTCTTCGGTTTCAAGCTGCTGTTCCAGTACATCAGAGGTGCCTTGCTGATCAGAGTTTGAGACTTGAGCTTCCGGATTATTCATGGCTAGTCAAACGATTCTTGATCTTGGATTTTGAATTGACCAAAATAGATATAGCTGTTCTTAATTGCGTCGCAAAACACACATTTATTGTCATAACACACGAGCGTGCGTCTTTACCGTGTAGTGCATCCAAACGAAAATCGCTTTAAAACAGTGACCAGTGAACAGTGAACAGTGAACAGTCAATAACTGATAACTGCTTACTGCAAAAGATGAAATTCTTTGGTTCCTGATATCTTGTACCATCAAGTAATTATTGCTCAGTGTAGAAAAATCAACCTCTTGGATGTAAATCTACGAACATTGCAACGACAAAATTGTACTCGTTTTTAGTTAACTCAGATTTCGTAATGTTTCTATGTTTTGAGTTTAATAGATAAATATGACAAAAAAATGTCAAACAAAGAATATAGTGGACGGTTTACTCGCGATGGATGGAGTCGAAACGGTTTAGGACTGACGCAAAATCATGATTTGACCAAACACAAACGATAAAATCGCAATGGTGCTCTGTAATCCATCCTCAACTTGATGAAAGCTGATCGCAAATCAACCCCCAAACTCACTTTACCTACCTTTCAACGCCCTGAACTCCTAGCCCCTGCAGGAAACTGGGATTGTGCAAAAGCTGCTGTCGAAAATGGGGCAGATTCTATCTATTTTGGGTTGGATCGGTTTAATGCCAGAATGCGAGCGCAAAACTTCACGGAAGCAGATTTGCCCAAGTTGATGGAATTTCTGCACCGTCGAGGAGTAAAGGGCTATGTCACTCTGAATACACTCATTTTCCCGCAAGAACTTAGAGAAGCAGAGCAATATCTTCGTTCGATTATCACTGCTGGAGTCGATGCAATCATTGTCCAAGATGTTGGAATTTGTCGTCTCATTCGTCACCTATCTCCAGATTTTCCCATCCATGCTTCCACGCAAATGACTATCACCAGTGCAGCAGGAGTGGAATTTGCCAAATTTTTGGGGTGTCAGTTGGTGGTTCTTGCTCGTGAATGCTCCCTGAAGGAAATTGAGAAAATCCAGCGCCAAATAGCACAACAGGAAGCTTCACTTCCTCTGGAAGTCTTTGTTCATGGTGCTCTGTGTGTAGCATATTCTGGTCAGTGTTTGACAAGTGAAGCGTTAGGGGGACGTTCTGCGAACCGTGGCGAATGTGCCCAAGCTTGCCGAATGCCCTATGAGTTGATTTCTGATAGCAAATTAGTAGATTTAGGAAATCGCAAATATTTGCTCAGTCCTCAAGACTTGGTTGGGTTAGAAGTGTTGCCAGAATTAGTTAACGCAGGGGTGAGTTGTCTCAAGATTGAAGGTCGCTTAAAAACGCCAGAGTATGTGGCTAATGTGACTCGTGTTTATCGAGAAGCACTGGATCGGGTCATGAGTGAGTTGGAAGGGGACAAGGGGACAAGGGGACACGGGGACACGGGGACAAGGGGACAAGGGGATAAGGGGAATGTGATAAAACTCTCCGCGTCTTCTCAGGAGCAATACAACTTGGAGATGGCGTTTTCTCGCGGACTGTATACAGGTTGGTTTCGCGGTGTTAACAATCAGGAACTCGTTCATGCTCGTTTTGGTAAAAAGCGCGGGGTTTACTTGGGCGAAGTTACTCGCATCAGTCATGAAAAGGTGACAGTACGGTTACAAGCTCCAGTTAAACCAGGTGATGGTGTTGTTTTTGACTGTGGTCACCCAGAGGCGCGGGAAGAAGGTGGTCGAGTTTATGCAGTAGAACACAAAGGAAAGGAAGCTGTGCTGACATTTGGTCGCCGTGACCTCAACCTACAACGAATACATGTAGAAGACAAGGTTTGGAAGACCAGCGATCCAGAACTTGATAAGCAATTACGTCAGAGTTTTGCTGGAGAGAATCCGCAATTTCAGCGTGCAATTCACATAGAAGTGTATGGAGAAGTTGGTCAATTTTTAAGTGCGATCGCCCGCGATGAATTGGGTCACATTGTCCAGGTAGAATCTACAATTCCCCTTGAAGAGGCGCACACCAAACCTCTCACCCCAGAACGTTTACACGAACAGTTTGGTCGTCTGGGCAATACTCCCTTTTATCTAGGAAGCTTGACAAATTATCTCAATAGTGCAGTCATGCTACCTGTCAGTGAATTGAACCGTCTACGACGGGAGATTGTAGCACAGTTGGGAACAGTTGCGTTCCCAACCCAAACGTCTGGCAATTACACTCACAAGCTTCCCTATCAGACTTACTTCCTTCTCCCTCATCACCCATCACCCCATC
>JAAUSC010000292.1 GCA_012031965.1 Scytonema sp. RU_4_4 | reverse complement strand
GGACTGAAAGCGATAGACAAAATTGCTTTATCGTGTCCTACGAAAGTATCTAACAACTGCCCAGTTTGCACATTCCACACCTTAATGGTTCGGTCATGGCTACCACTGGCAAGCGATCGCCCATCTGAACTGAAAGCAATAGACGAAACTGCTTTGTCATGTGCGGCTAGAGGAGTTCTCAGCTCACCAGTGGTTAATTGCCATAATATGACTCTTCCATCTTCCAGACCACCTGCAAGAAGCTGATGACTCGGACTCAGGGCGACAGTTCTCACAGCCTTATCTAGGTAAAGTGTTCGTATCAATTTTCCAGTTTCTATGTTCCAAAGCTTGACTGTCCGATCCCAACTACCACTCACTAAAGTCTTTCCATCTGAGCTTATGACAACAGATTGGATATCATCTGTATGCCCGGAGAGAGTACGGATGAGTTTGCCAGTTTGTAAATTCCATAACTTAATTCGGTTATCCCAACTACCACTAGCGAGAATACGCTCATCAGGACTGATCGCCAGGGATACAACTGCATCACCATGACCATCGGTAGTATCACCATTGATAGTGTGAAGTAATTGAGCAGTTTGCAGATTCCAAATTTTAATGGTGCCATGAAAGCTGCCGCTAGCTAAAGTGTTACCATCTGGGCTAATGGCAATCGCATAAACCCAAACTGAATCCCCTTTGAGAGTGTTAAGAAGTTGAGTATTCCGAGATTGATGTGCTAGTGTAGGTAGTTTTGATTGTGATGAAGCTAATTTAGCCCAACTACTCCCAGTGATTGCCACTGTTGTAATTATTCCTAATCCTACTAGCGCTTTTCTTGTTCTAACAATTGACCGAAACATGATAAAAAGATGCTCCTTTGAGAATTTACTAAAATAATTAGTGCAAGAATTCAGCACGAATTGAGTCAGAAGTCAGAATTTATAAGGAGTCTATGATTCTTGGTATATTCATTTCATCAAATTTTCTTCTGATTTTTTAACTCTTCTGACTCCTGTTAGCGTAGCGGGGCGCAGCCCATTCTGGCTCCTGAATTCTTACTCATTAGTGACGCTATTGATTGCTATCTACTAACAATGAAGCCTGGTATTCTTTCTTCTTGATTTTCTGTTGTTTAGCGTCATGCTCAATCCAAAGACGGATTAAGAATAAAACACTGATACCTGTGATAGCTCCAAGACCAAGGGGTGTTAAATATGTCCAATGACCTGACATTTTGTCCCAAATATGCCAGATCAACAAAAACATGGCCAAATATGTCAGCCTATGCAAATTCTTCCAGTTCTTCTTCAGTATCTTCACACTCCAATGGTTAGATGTTATGGCCATGAGTATGAGAATGACAAAAGGGATTACTCCTTGGAAATAAATCTCATGAGTTGTCAAATCAAAAAGGTCAATGTTTCTTTGATTAATAAAGAAAATTCCATGAACGACTGAAAGAGAAAAACTTGAAAGACCTATAAGGCGGCGATGATGCAGCAACCATGTAGAAATACCAGTCTTTCTTGTTTGAGGAAAAACAATTTTCAGAATTGTGGAAAGTAATGTCACAATATAGCCAACCAATGCTAGGAACCCTAAAATATTAGCTAGAGGTGGTGCATCCAGTGTCAGTATCATAATTAAACTCCAGTTTTTCGAGTGATATAGCAATCCTGCATGAGTTGTGAGAATTTACGAAATTCAAAATACAGGTTTTGCGAGCCTTTAGGGCTTTTTTCTTTCTCACTCATCATTTAGGATTGCTATAGCTACAAATTGCGACCTTTCGTTTGAAATTTTGCAAGACTTCTATCCAAGACTTCTATCTCTGCCAGTAATTATTTGCTGCGGCTATCGTTGCGAATTCAGTTGCCACAACCTGACTAACGGCAATGAGCATCATGGCATCATTGCCGTAAGCTTCGCGTAACTGTTTACGCTTTTCTTCATCAGGTTGAGTCATTTTGATAATGAGACGTGCCATTGTGACTGCAAGTTGTCGTCCCTGTTCAGGTGTTTCAGTTATGAGAGAGTTATTTGGAACCAGCGTAATCTCAACAGGAGCTACAACGGTTGAGTTATTGAAAGCAAGTGTTACGTTATCCATATTAAACGTCTCCTTTTGTCATTAGGTTTGAGGTTTGTTATAGCGGTTCTTAATTGTCTGCAATACACCCTCTTTAGGGAAGTTCTTTAGAAACTAGGAGTCCTGAGATAAGAGCAGTCCTTTCAAGGTGGCTCAAAAATCTAGAAAATTATGCCCGATTTTCGGCTTTTGACCTTCGCGCTCTTCGTGCCTTTCATCCTCCCTTGTAGTCAAGGAAAAGGTAAAGAGGTAAAAGGATAAGTGATGAATGAGAACGCTTCTCCTTTTCCTCCTTAACCAAAAGATATTAACTCGCTACTTAACCTGTAATGTAATGGGTAATTGTTAGTTTGATTTATGCAGATAAATGCAATAAAGGTGTACACTCATTGCTGTTCGCTCCAAATGATTGCAAAGTTATTAATGAGAAATCCCAAAGCTACCCCTAAAATTACAGCAACGATGGGCAATAGCCATAAAATGGCGGGTGTGAACCTGTCAATGCTCTCGCCTGCCAAAAGTGGGAAGTAATACCATGTGGCGGTCTGGACTGTAGCCGTTGTTACGGCTCGAAACACAGCATCTCTGCGGCTTTGCCATAAAAACCATTGGAGTAGACTCATGATCATGCCAAAGATTACGGACGAAATGTACGAGGTAATCAGACCATGCTGCGAGTTTTGCAACGGGTTGAGATTAAACAAAAAACCTGCCAGAACTATTGCTGGTATTGCAGCCAATGCGTGAATGACTGGAATGAGCATAGTTAAAACAATCCACCAGAAAACACGAGGGCGCGACCTAAAATGGGTCAGTCGGGTTTGAGTGATGACCAGAGCTAAACATAATACGATGATTGATACTAAAAGCATAAACTCAGCCTCACGCTCCTCGTTCGACTTCTGCTAATATTTTCAGGTGTGTACAATGCCAGATTCTCCAAAGCCCGCAATGTGTAGAGTATTAGCAGGGCGGAACTGGGTAAACACACGCCGCGTAGCCTGAGTAAATAGATTTCGGGCGTTTTTCAGTTCAAACATCCACATTCTGAGCCACACACACTCTCCCAAATAGAGCGGTGATTTATAGGTGAGGGCAATCGCATCTCTAGTTCAGGCAATTGTTGAAACGTGTCCAAGTATGTGGTCGGCAGCCTTCTCTGCGATCATGATGGTGGGTGCCATTGTATGACAGCGCGGTATGGTTGGCATCACCGAGGCATCGACTACCCTCAGTCCTGTAACACCGTGAACACGTAATGCCGGATCGACAACTGCTAGCGGATCAGTACCCATCCGACAGGTGCCGACGGGATGCCACCAGCCGTCTGCTAGCGAGCGGATGTAGTCTTCAATTTCACGATCACGCTGTAGCACCCGATTAGGCATAATCGGCGCACCTACGTAAGCTTTCATCGGTTCGGCAGCAAAAATCTCTTGGGCTTTACGCACACCCGCAATCAGTACCTTAATATCGTGTCCTTCTGAGTCGGACAAGTATCGTGGGTCGATGATGGGGTGCTCTAGAGGATTCGGCGATCGCAAGCGTATTGTTCCAACGCTACGGGGCGCAATCAACGTGGGGCCAATTGTCATGCCATGTTCGGTTGCTGGAATTAGCCCATATTCGTAGAACACGACTGGAGCAAATTGCAGTTCTATGTCGGGTGCAACAATCTCTGGCGTAGTTCGGAGGAAAGCAGCAGCTTCGAGAACACTGGATGTCAGCTTGCCACGTCGTATTAACAAGTACTTGAGTCGTTCTAGAGGCGAATTAGCATTGAGCATCGACAGTGATTGTGTGCAGCCCATCACTATTGGGGTCGCAACATGGTCTCGTAAGTTCTGACCGACACCGGGCAGGTCAATGATGACATTAATCCTCAGTTCACGTAGATGCTTAGCACAGCCAATTCCAGATAGCAAGAGCAGTTGGGTAGAAGCGACCGTACCACCAGAAAGAATCACCTCACGGCTAGCATTTACCGTATGCTGAGTTATTCCCTGATGCAGATACTCAATTCCAATAGCACGGCGATTATGGATTATTAGGCGGGTACACTGCGCGCCTGTTAGCACTTGCAAGTTAGGACGTTGCATGGCTGGGCGCAAAAAAGCATCAGCTGTACTCCAGCGCTGACCGCGATGTTGAGTGACCTGCACCCAGCCAACTCCATCTAAATGTAGACCGTTAAGGTCTGGGTTGTAGGGGATGTTACTTGCTTGCGCTGCTTGGATAAAGGCGCGGCTCAAGGGGTTTGGGTCGCGTAGGTCTTCGACATACAGCAATCCACTATCGCCGTGTAGATCGTTGCCACCGCGACTGTTACACTCGGAGCGGCGGAAGTAGGGCAGCACGTCCTTCCAGCCCCAGCCAGAATTGCCTAGCTTCTCCCAGTCATTGTAGTCGGCAGCCACGCCCCGTAGGTACATCATTGCATTAATCGACGTGGAACCGCCTAGTGTACGACCTTTTGCCCAGTAGCTCTTGCGACCTTGCAGCCCTGATTGCGGGACAGCAGTGTAGTTCCAGTCATACTCGGTCTTGAACAACTTACTGAAAGCTGCCGGGATGTGAATTTCAGTTTTGCTATCTGGCAAACCTGCTTCAAGCAACAGCACTCGATGAGATGGATTGGCGCTGAGTCGGTTGGCAAGCACACAGCCTGCTGCTCCAGCACCAACGATAATGAAATCGTAAACGTTGAAACTCTTTTGATTGGTTTGGTCTTTCATATTTCCTTATTTCATTCACTATGCTTTAGGACTTACGCACCATCTGCTAGAAACCCGGTTTCTTCGTTCGTATTTGATTGCAAAACAGACGATTTTTGGTAGAAACCGGGTTTCTTTGCGTAAGTCCTGTGCTTGCAATTCCTTTTGAGTCAATGCAATTTTGTCTATAAATGGACTCAAGATAAAGTTAAACTCAGCAGTATAAAAAGGTTTGCTCTATTGTGCGCCAGTAGTTCGCCGCACTTAGGGCAGCCATCTGATTGATCTAACTGACTTGGGTGATTAGTGACTGCTTGGAATGCTCCAAGTGCAAACCAACTTGCCATCGACATTTATCCATGTAGCTACTAATCCTCTTTTGCGAGGAATTGTAGATATTACCGTATTGGGAGTAGAGTTCAACTGTGATTTTTGTTTGATTGTGGAATTCATAGTGATACCTCTTAGAGTTGTAGAAAGCAGAATGTAAATAGTTGAGAAAACTTGGAATCACTCTCGGAGTTATTTAACTCAGTTCATATTTATAATGTAAACACTACGTAGCGTTAATAATATGAGTTAGCTCATACTTGAAAAATATTTTTTGTACGATACGTAGTGTATATTCATAAGTCATTACAAAGGACTAACAATGAAATCAACAACTGAAGACAAAAGAGTTCGCCCTCGTGGACGGCAGCGGAGTGAGGCAGTTCGGAAAGCAGTTCTTCAAGCTGCGTATGAGATGCTGCAAGAGAGTGATTTTGCCTCAGTGACAATTGAAGGAGTTGCAGCCCGCGCCAGCACAACCAAGACTACTATCTACCGTTGGTGGTCTAGTAAAGCAGATTTGATTATTGATGCTTTTCTAGAAAAAACACAAGCCAAGACCGATTTCCCCTGTACTGGTTCTGTTATTGAAGACTTCAAGCAGCAAATTCCATTGCTTGTGCAAGCGTATGCTGGCGAGGTAGGACACAGCGTTGCGTCGATCATTGCCGCTGGGCAGATGGATCCTGAGGCTGCTGAGGCGTTTCGGACTCGATATTTGGCAGTTCGCCGTGCATTTGCCAAGAAGTTGATTGAACGAGGTATTGAGCAGGACATTTTTGCACCCGATCTCGACCCCGATTTGGCAATTGACCTACTTTATGGTCCCATTTATTTTCGACTTCTGGTCGGTCATGGTCCGCTCGATCTTGAGTTTGCAGAGCGCTTAGTAGAACATGGGCTTAAAGGCTTGCTGAGCGATAAGCCTCCGGCTTATCGCTCCGCGTATCGCGCTCGTTGTTAAGGTGATGAGTTAAAACTTAAGTAGTTAAACAAAATTAATTACATAAGCAATAGTCATGCCGCTTTTTATGCTCCTAGTTAATTTGGATATATGAACGCTTAGTTCACCGAGTATTCCTAATATAAAAGTGGCGATAATTTGTATTTTTTTAGGAGCCTTAATAGCAACAGAATTATGGAGCCAGGAGCAAGCGATCGCTTAAATCTATAACTATAGCAGTCCTAAATCATTCGTGTTAGCGGAGCGTGCGCCAAGGGCGCTCAACTCTCTGTTTTCCTCCTCTGCGCCACGCCAGGTCGCACCGTCGGGGGAAACCCCAACGCCAGAACAAGCGTGAGGGAAACAAGGACTGCAGTACTGGCTCCCTCCGGGGATGACCTCCGGTCACGCTGCGCTAACACAGTCC
>JAAUSC010000291.1 GCA_012031965.1 Scytonema sp. RU_4_4 | reverse complement strand
TAAGGATTTCTTCGAGGTCGAACCTTTCTTTGAAGGTTAAGGATTTTTTACCATCTATCCCGGCAGTTTTCTTGCCAGCATTTAGTTGAGTTACTTGACGAATAGCTAGTAATCTAGCACTTCGCGACTTCAGTATTAGCTTCTGAAGACTCAATGCTCGTTTCCGGTCATTGACTCGAATAGCTTTCCACACTCGGCATTGTAGGCGGAATAAATTCTTTCTTAACTTACGCCAAGGTAGATTTATCCAAAGTTCACTATGTCTATCACTAGTCATGTGTCTAACTATACTCTCCGTTGCTTCGTGTGTTCTGATTGCCAAGGGAGCAATTACGCTTCGTCCTACCCGATAATGAGGGGTTCCGTATCTCGTCTGACGAGGTCTAACACGTAAGAAATGGAGCCAGCCTTCGTTCCAGACAAAGTGCGTGGTACTCGTTTTTTGTTAGCGGAGCGAGCCGTAGGCTGGGCTGGCAGAAAATTAGGGGACAATGCGTCGGCTTGAAAGCCTGCCTTATTTTTTACGTGTAAGACCTCGACGACCAAAATCTTTGATTTGGTGGTCTACAATTGTGTCTGTGGTCACCAATCCGACGCATTGTCCCCTAATTTTTGGGCAACCTACCCTTGCGGGAAGCCGCAAAGCGTCTATGTTTTGTTGATCTGTCAGCGGAGTCGAGTACTCGTTGTTAGTAAGGTTGCCCAAAAATTTCGTGTTAGACCCTCGCCCCCACTAATTGCATTCTGCGTTCTGCGTTCTGCGTTCTTCTTCAAATCTAGTGAAAGGTTGTGCCTGTGCGGCGTTCGATTTTGTTGAGATATTCGACAATCGCTGCTTCCACAACCCGACCTTTCCACATTGCTTGTTGCCTAGCGAACTCGTGTAACCTGTGGGCAACAGTTTTGTCTATGTAGATGTTGACGTTGATTCTTTCTGTTTCAGTGGCTCTAGCCATATACTTTAAAAGTACTTACCAGTATTGATAAATACATTTATAACTTGAAATTCTAGTAAGTGCAACGTCATGATAGAAATTTGTTACTCAGTAGATGATTATGGATGGTGACGCCCGCAATAAGTTAGCACAAGCGATTAAGGGAGCTAGGGGGGAGAGGAGTCAGAGGAGATTCGCCAAGGATTTGGGTGTAAGTTATGTGACTATACAACTCTGGGAACGCGGAGAAGTTATCCCAGATTTGGGGAATTTGGAGGCGATTGCTACCTCTCGCGGACAAACTCTTGAACAGTTGCTTGCCGAAATTAGAGGACAAGCACCAGAAGTTACCCATAAACCAAAAGTGGCGGAGGATGTTATCCCTACCGCCAGGCAGTTATCCAAAAAGGAGTGTGTGCGTTTGATTAAGCTTTTAGTTGATGAGGTGAGTGCAGGGGTTTAGTTCGTTTTACACTGACTCGTAGCTCCTTTCTACAATTTGTTCAAGACATTTGACGACTTCTTCAAATTTCTCCTCATCATTCTGAAAAAACCAATCTGTAAACGCTTCCAACACCTCGTTTTGTGTATAGCCTGCTGTAAAAGCAGTATCTACAAACACGAAAACGCACTCTTTAAGAGTCCGCCTGCGTTCGTTGGAAAATAACTCAGCAAAAGGATTGTAGATTTCGGCACCCTGAGAATTATTGCTTTGCATCGTCTGTTAGTCTGTTGTACTAATAGATTTATCGGAAATTCAGCTAAATTTCCCGTTTAGAATCCCTGTTGATTTATTAGCATAAAATGAGAAGGCAGAAGTACGTTCGGCTTCAAGCCGTGCCGTTAGGCGACTGCTGAAGGCAGAAGGGAAACCCCATAAATCAATTTAGGGGTTTCAAGCAAGGCGGGGTCTAACACGTAAGAAATGGAGCCAGCCCTGTTTTTGTTGATTCGTGACGCAGCTACGCAAGAAAAAATGGTCGGAACCTTATTACCACGCGTAAACGTGGGGTCGAATTTGCCGCAAAAAATTGGGCAGGCTTACTACAACGAGTACACGACTTCGTTTGCGTAGCGCCCCCTTCGGGGCTTGACAGACCAACCAAAACAAAGCCTGCCCAATTTTTCAGGATCAGGCTCCGGGGCTTCAAATCAATCAAACCAAGGTTCCGACCATTTTTCCAGGCTGACCCTCGGTAAGAAATGGGCCCAAGCCTCTTGGGTTGATCTGGAAGCCCCATGATTAATCGTGGGGTTATTAGGCTTGGGCCCATTTCTAGGGGACAATGCGTCACCTTCTATCCTTCTGCCTTCTGCCTTCTGCCCTCTGCCTTTCTTCGGTAACGACTAGCCCCTCGATTTATCATGGGGACAAGACGAAATATCGTATTAAGCCTGCCCGTTTTTAGCCCCTCCAGGGGCGCGGAGCAAACGTGTTAGGCGGGCGTCACTTCACTAACATCGGTTAACTCGGAAGCTCCATGATCAAACGTTAAACCCCGTCCTTAAGGACGGGGTATATCCTTATCGTGGGGTTAAAAGGGCTGGGCTTATTTTTTTGTCCCAATGCGTTACAAAAGGCACAATTCTATAAACACTCTATCTTAGGATAGATGTGGATTTGAGATTATTTATTTTTCAAGGTGCGTTTATTTTTAAGGCTTATCTAAAGTGAAAAGGAGACGCGAGTGAGTGCAAAGCGCACGCACTCGCCCCACTGTTTGCTAATGGGATTCACAATCATAAAACCTCGTGGGAAGTGTGGAAACGAGCGTGTATGCGCGACCTGAGAGGAAATACGACTCAAGCGAACGCCAGATGCTACAAGTCGGCAAAGCCGCCCAACGCACTGGCTCCTTTAGTCGCCTTGTTCCATTACCGCCTTGGGGTTACTGGATTCGGTGTACTTTTGTAATGTACTTTCAATGGGACAGTTACCATTTCAAATTGTTCAACGCCAGGTGCTCTACTTGGGGAAACCCCAAGACCGCACTGGCTCCCCTATACGCATAACGGTTTTGCTCATTCGAGCCTTCCCTTTCGGGAGTAAAGTTAGCTGAGTCCCAAGGGGACACGCGCAAGGGACGACAATGTTAACGGTCGGTACTTTCTAAAAGACACTGGCTTAACCCAATAAGCCTGTTTAATCTTCTAGTTCTAGGGCTTGAAACTAGCTGCGCATTCCAAGGTAGGAACTCTAACGCTTACCGTTAACGTAGTACGCAGAGTACTTAGTTTGGTCAACTGTGGTCTAAGTCTTAGGCTAGAAGCCCAGTGTCTTTAGACCTGGGTCGTTGACTTACTTTGCAATATCTGTAAGGATGAGTGAGTCCTTCACCCAAAAGCAAATAATTCACTATAAGCGGTTGCTCAGTAATAGGTATGAGGTGTCACACCCTTCACCTTTGATCGAAGAAAGAACTCAGAACACAGAACTCAGTAGTCAGAATAATAAATGGTAAAAGGATACAAGCAGACGCATTGTCGAGCCAGTACTGCGGACGGGTTTCTCGCCGCGCTTCCCTGGCGTCCCCGCCAGAGTCAGCCAGCCCACCTCGCTACGCTCAAATTCAAAATTCAAAATGCGCTCATTCAAAAAAAACTCTTAATTTTGTTAGCGAAGCGGGGCGAAGCCCTCCTTTGAATTGATAATTTTGAATTAAGCGTAGGGGTTGGGCTGCCTGATTTTTTTACGTGTTAGACCCCGCCTTGTTTAAATCCCCTAAATTTATTTATGGGGATGCATTCTGGAGCGCGTTTGCGCAGCGCCCCTGGAGGGGCTAGCGCTCCGCAGTCCGTTCTGAGTTCTGACTACTGAGTTCTTCTTAAACTCCCACCGCTAAAAGCGGATGGGATTCTTGCTTCAATGGGAGATCCAAACAACCGGACGAATCGAGATGTCTAGATTACTTTACCCGAGAACAGGGTGTAGGGTGCGGGGTGTGGGGTGTGGGGGAAAACTTTAGTTCTGAGTTCAAAGCTCAATGAGAAGGCAGAAGTACGAAGGCAGATCAACAAAAACAAAGCCTGCCCATTTTTTAGGGGACAATGCGTCGGTTTCCGAATTAACCGACGTTAGCAAAGCGAGCCGTAGGCTGGGCTGGGCTTGTTTTTTACGTGTTAGACCCCGTAAAAAAAAGAATTGCTTTGTTAGCGTTTGCGCAGCGCCCCTGGAGGGGCTAGCGTTAGCGAAGTGGACGCCCTGGTCGCCGTAGGCTGTGGCCAAGGCCAAAAAGCAAGGCGTCCTTGTTTCAATCTCACGCTTTTAAGCGTGGGTCCCTACACCCTACACTCTACCCCCCACACCCTTCTGAACCTCAGCAAGCATACACCCCCTGTTAATTCGCGCTCCAACATCATCGTATTAACCCTCCCCATTTTTAGCCCCTCCAGGGGCGCGGAGCAAACGTGTTAGACCCCGTTACACGCGACTTGAATATAAAGCGAGTGTAAAGTTGTGCTTCCGTATTTTCCCTACTTATCGATTCAGTGCGTTATGCGCTATTCATATCTTTAGAAATTACTTCTCAGTGGTTTTATGGGTGCATCATTAAAAAGTAGGACTCAAGTGAGTTCCGTAATTGAAATCAAAACACGTAACCAGATTGCCCAAACACACAGTAAGCTGGTTCATAAAATTGTGCATCGTTGGGTCAAAAAATGTAATGAAAGCTACGAGGACTTATATCAGATTGGATTTGTTGGGCTTCTCAAAGCGGTTGAACGCTTTAAACCAGAACTGGGTAATGCTTTTAGTTCTTTCGCTGTTCCTTACATCCAAGGTGAGATTCAGCACTACTTGCGGGATAATACATCGTCTCTGAAAATCCCTCGTTCTTTAATAGAAAAGCTAGGTAAGATAAGACGGCTTAGAAAGCAATTTATCGCTTTAGGAAGACAGATAAATGAAGCGGAAGTTGCTGCCAAACTAGGAATCAGCGCTCAAGAGTGGGAATCTTTAAAACTGACAGTTTCCCAGCGCTTAACAATAAGTTGGGATGAGTTGTCCTACGAACCGAAGACCGAAGAGTTAGAAACAATAACCCAACAGGAATTAAATCATCGGCTGTATGAAGCCATCTCCAAACTCAATCCCAAGCATCGGCTGGTGATTCGGGAGTCTTATCTGCTTAATAAAAAAGTCACTGAAATAGCCAAACGCTTGAAAATCTCTACAACAGAAACCGAAGCCCTAATACAGGAAGCCATCTTTGTTTTGAACTCATCATTGACAGCATCTTATGGAAGTTCATGTGGTTGAGCTTGACAGGAAGCGACTCAGACAAGACGGTGAAACGCAACCAAGAGAGAAACTCGATAAAAAACATATTGAAGACTTGGTGCGCGACTGGAAGAAAGGCGCTCAGTTTGAATCTGCCTTAGCTTACTACGACGGTCAGGACTACTGGTTAACAGACGGATATCACCGCAATGCTGCGCTTGAGGAGTTGGGTGAGGCTAAAATTCTCGTCGAAATCCGCTGTGGAACGCTTAAGGATGCTAAGTGGCATAGCTACTCAGTGAATCAGCACAAAGCTTTAAAGCGCAGTAATGCTGATAAACAACGGGCTATCATAGGAGCGCTCAAGCATCCTTATGGGACCAGCAGAAGTAACGTACAGATAGCCGAACACTGTGGAGTGGATGAAGGTACTGTGCGTGCTTGGCGCAAAAAGCTTGAGAGCAGCGGTGAAATTGCACCGAATCATGAACGGACAGTTACGCGTCGAGGGAAAACTTACAGCCAAAAAACCACTCGTATTGGTAATAGTAAACAAAATCACCAAGAACAACAAAAGTTCAAAGTCATTTGTGCAGATTTACCTTATCACGGACAAGTTGTCGAAGTTGTCGAAGTCAAGGCAGGTGATTGCTACATCTGTCGCACAGCCCTGGGTGATGTTTACCCCTTCTTTAAATCTGAACTTGACAGCATGGATTCGGGTGTCACTCCCTCTGTTGTTGCTCCTATGGTTGCAATCCAACAAGAATCTGCAAGAGAGCAGCTCATTGCTTTAGTTGTTCGCTTACCAGAGAACTGCTTAAATGATGCTATCGCGCTTCTCAAACAGAGGTTTAATGGCAGGGCGAGCGCACCTTAAAGTGGCGTGCGACTCGTTTCTGAGCTAATACATAACGGGGTGAAATGAGCAACCGTACAGAAAGTGACGCGCTTGGCTGAAACGATTACTGGATAAGGCTTTCAGATTTACTTGTCCAACTCTAATTTCTTGGCTGACTGTCTGTGGCGTAAGTCCTGAGAAATTCCCATAACAGTTTTGTGTGTTCTGTTCTGGCACGGTCTAATAACTTCCGAGATGGTAATAAAGATGTATGACTTTTCAGGTGATTAGCCGTAACTTTTCACTCCCCCCCCATTTAGTGGCATGAAAATTAGCCAGTTAATACGTAAGTAAAAAATGGCTCTAAAATATTTATCTAGTTTCTTTGTCCTGAGAGCGCCATCCCATCTTTAAAATTACTTTGCCGAGCTATTTAGTTCATTAGTACTAAGAAAATCTCAGAGTCAAGATGTGGTTGTTGAGGGTCTATGCAT
>JAAUSC010000290.1 GCA_012031965.1 Scytonema sp. RU_4_4 | reverse complement strand
ACCGAGCTGGCAGTTTTTCTGCACCTTGTTGCAAGGTGTTTATCCATTCAGCATCAACAGCATCGGCTGAGTCAAATAGTTGGCGAGTCGAGAAATCACGCAAAAATTTCTCACCTCGGGCATAGCGATAAAAAGCATTACCCAAAGGTGAATCTAAGAGATTCCAAATGAGTTTATCTTGCCATTCTGGTGTTTTTTTCGTAATAACTGCCCAAGCTGGGGGACCAGATAATGCAAGTCCAGCAATTAAATTTCGTTCCTTTTGAACTAACTCGATTACAACTGGAAATAAAGCACCTTGTACAACTAAAACGACGGGTTTTTGCACCACTGTTTTTAAAAAGTGTTGCAACTGTTCTGCCCAATCACTTGGAGTATAAGCCACATGAGGCATATCACTTTCACCGCATCCAAGTAAATCGGGAATATAAATCGGATTGCGGTGACCTTGTTGAAACCATTCACGACAAAATCGCTGCCAAAATTGCCGCGACAATCCAACACCAATAGGGTGTATTAACAAGAGGGGAATACCCTCAGGAGTTGAATTGTTTGGATTATCAACCTCATAAGCACAGCGATAATTTTTCCAGTTGTAGAACTGGGTAGAAGAGACTGTTTTGTCTTGAGTCATCATTGAACTGCACCTAAAAACCGCTAGAAAATTATCTGTGGATGAATCAATTCGTATCCTGCATCTTTTATCTTTTGATTAGACACCTTGGCATTATATGGGCGATTACTTTCCTGGGAGTCATCCCATGTCACCCTGGATAGATTGTGTGTTTCAAACACACCTTCAAGTAACTCTCCAGTTGTGAGATGAGCATCATCAACTAAGTTATAAATACCTTGTAGCTGATAGTTACGAGCAAACTCTATAGCAGCAATAATATCATCAAGATGAATCCAATTTGTTGTATCCTTGCCATTGCCAGGTCGAGTCGCGCCAGCATATCGACCAAAGATTTTTACCAATTCTCGACCTGGACCGTAAATACCTCCTAATCGCAAAATACAAACACCGAGTTTTTCACTGGATGCTGATAGTAAAAGTTGCTCAGTATCGCTCATAATTTGCCCATTTTTATTGGCAGGTGCAGCGGGTGATTCTTCATCCACCCATGCTCCCTTTCTATCACCATAAACAGCATAGCTTCCTGTGTATATCAGTTGCCTCACGTTGGGAATTTGTTTTAGGACAGAGACTAAAGTTTGAGCAGTGTTTAGATAAGTTTCTTCGTAAACATCAGCACTTTTTGCACCGACACTCAAAAGCACAACATCTTGATTCTTCAAGACCGATTTTAGACCTTCTGGGTCATTTCCTTTGACGACTTCGACTCGTTGAGCTACTGCTTGCAGCGCAGAAATACGTTCAGGAGTGGTTGTGGTAGCGGTGACCACAAAAGTCATTTTTTGTTGCCAATATCGAGCAATTGCACAACCAACATATCCGCAACCAATAATCGCAACGTTCATTATCTTAATTTATTCGTAAATTTTGCCATCAGGCATGATTGCCCCAGCTAAGTTAGCTCCAACCAGTTTAACAAGAAGTCGGTCACCAGATTTCATACGCGCTCCTATTAAGTTAGCTCCCCGCAAATCTGCTCCGCTCAAATCTGCTCCAATTAAATTAGCACCCCGGAAATTGACTTCTCTTAAGTCAGCTAAAAGTAGGTTAGCTCTAAATAAATTTGCCTCAGACAAATTTGCACCTCTAAGATTCACTTTGTGCATAAAAGCATCACTGAGATTCGCACCACTCAAGTTCGCATAACTCATGTTTCTACCAGATAAATCTTTGCCTTGTAAGTTTGCCCGACTAAAGTCTTTTCTACTTAAGTCTGGGTTGGAGTGTGGTGGATGATAGGTTTTCTCAGTTGGCTTTTTCTGTGCAGATGGGGATGCATATTGTAACATTTGATACTTCATTCTTGATAAGCGCAATTTTTCACGAGCCTCATTAATTTCTTGTAGCTTTTTTTGCGCTTTCTCTTGTAAGCGGGTATTGTCTTTTGGGAGGCGATCAGGATGCCATACAAAAGCCAAATCTTTATAAGCTTGGGTCACTTCCTCAAATGTTGCCCCAGGCTCTAATTCCAATATTCTATAATACTGCTCCAACTCGCTCATAAGACGTTTCGGTGGAAATTATCTTAATTATGAGTGATGCAGCCGTTTAGCGGCTGAATTATTTGTCAAACTTTTTTGCGGTTGAATGATTTTGGCTAAAAGCCAAGATTCCTTAGTATTATTTGCCTAGCTGGAGATAATACTTGAGCTGCAGTTACTTTCTGTTTTACTACAGCATACTTGTATGCTAACAGACGCAGTTTTTTAAGGGAATACAGCAAGTCTGCTACAGAAAGTAGCAAACCCTATGTTTGACGTAATTGAAATTTTAATGACTTCTTTATTTTCTAACAAATGACATATTACTTAAATTTTCTTAACTTGATTTTTTCTTTCGTAACTTTTATAAGTTTGCTCCAGCTTTTCTAATTGTTTGATAGCTCCTATCTTTGAAAATAAAGCTTCGTTGAACTTTTCCAGCATCTGTTGTTAACTCATACACTAGAAGCGATTCAAATAATTATTTGATTTGGCTTAACAGTAGATATTTTTAATCATCAGTGACCGACGAAACGCTGTTGTATAGCTCGCCAATACGCTCCAACTGGAATTTGATAAACTTCAATCAAAAGCCAAATAATAATTGCTAAATGTGACAAAAAGGTTAATACTGTCCAAACATATGGTATCCAAGACAAAGGAATTTCTGTTTTGGGTGGAAAATTATAAGCAACTATCCCAATTAAAGTAGTTGGGAGGAGTATAAAAACAACTGCTGCTATCACATAGCCCCATCCAAGTTCTACACCTTCTATTTGGGCTTCTGTCCAATTAAAGCCATTCCAAGACCAAATTAGAGGTGGTTGTCTGGATGGCATTTTAATTTGCTGTTGTTCTACATTGACAGTAAAAATTTGTTGACAGAAGTCACAAGCCATAGCCTCCATTAATGGCATATGACTAATCTTACCGACATGACAGACAGGGCAGGGATAAACTCCTTGATAATTAAAAGATGTTGCTAATATTTTGGGACTAGGCATAATAATACTCGGTCATACTTAGGCGTTAATTAAGTTAATGGCAAGGTCAAAATGATGAATAATGAATTATGAAAGCAGTGGCAGTTTTCAGGCAGAGAACTCACTTACCTGTGATTGTAGACCCATCCTATGCAGTAGGTAAACGGGAACTCGTGATACCTGTCGCCAAGGCAGCTGTTGCTTGTGGAGCAGATGGGTTCATTATTGAGTATCACCCCACAACCAGAAAAATCTGTTTCTGATGTACCTCAAGCGCTGTCTTTAGAAGATATGGTGAATTTGGTTCATAACTTAAGGCTCATAATTGAAAGTTGAACAGATCAATAGAAAATTTACAAATTTTTACATTCATCAACTAGGCACTTACAATTAAGAAGAATCATCCGTCAGAACGGACTGCGGAGCGCTCCGCGCTCCAGAACGAGCGTTGGGTATCCCCATAAATAAATGAGCGGGGATTTAAATAAGGACGCCGTATTCCGCACTGCGTGCCGCTGTGCTAACGTACTACGTAATTCAATGATTTCGTGTCGAGAAAAATGGTAACCAGTGTAGCTTTGAACGGTTTTAAAGACAGGCGGATGAGACGGAAACTCACACATACGAATAAAATTGTCAGTGATTCACTCTTGTTGGGAAGCCCCAACTGGGTGCGAAGTTCCATCTTAATGAACTACCCAGACCTACTTTGTTGAGGTTTGGGTAGTTCATGTGCATAAGTTGATTTCACTCACACCTACTTAAGAATGCAGCGATGAGGACTTATGTCCTCTAGGTTCAAAACTCTACTAATAAGTTGAGGTGTAAGTTGAGGTGATTTATGTCTTATGCACTATGGCAATTTTCACACAATCAAAATTTTTTCAATGCGTAAGTTCTAGCAACGCTCAATTTCGTGAAGAATTTTTACGAAGACCGACTTCTTTTCTAAAAACAAAGGTGTAGCCTTGATTAATATCCTAAGGCATCATGTAAAAATAAGTTATACAAATTTAATCTGGAATAAGCTGTTAGCTTTACTTCCCGATCAAAAGTGTTCAAGTTATTTTTGCAAGATTCCTAAAGCTCAAAATCGTCGATTTTGTAGTTTGCAAACATGCCCTAAGGAGTTTCGGGATATGGACGCCGCGTCTTCTTGGGCGTTCATTGGCGGTTTGATGACACCGTGGGAGCACGGTCTGGAGAGCAAATCGCTTAAGAAGTGTTCAGGATGATAGCGACTCCCGCTTAACCAGCTAGAGGTCTAATGATCTTACTTCATATTGCTTTGCAAGATGGTTTTGTAAATGATGAGGTCATCATTCAAGTCAATGGTGAAGAAGCATTTCATGAATCGCAAGTGAAAACGAGATTTCAAATTGGACTCGCAGCTTCTTTTGAAACGAATGTTCAAAAAGGCTTGGTCAATGTGAAGGTGACGCTACCAAATAAAAAGCTAACGCAATCTACTGTTCTAGAAATCTCTGCTCCGACCTATTTGGGGGTTTCGATAACTGCTGATGACAAGATCGTCTTCCATGTGTCAAAGCAGCGATTTAGATACTTATGAAATTTAAAGGAGTGAATTCAAATGGATGAATTAGTGAGTGGTCTTTATGAGTTGATGAATGAGATAAATCTTCCCAACTTCACTTCCATCGCCCAACCAGCATCTTCCCAAGAGTTGCGATTGGATGTGGATGGACGCTATCCACTTATGAGAGCGAGTGGTACGTTTTCCTTTTCGATCGCCTCCAGAGTCCATTGGATTGCTAATCTCACCAACACTGGCTTAAATTCGTGGACTGGTGACATTTGGTACAAGGATGGAGACACGACTTCTTTCCCCTACACAAACGTCAATATTGAGGTGCAACGTAGTCAGTTTCCTGACCAGCGCAGTGCTACAGTTACTTTCTCAGTGGGAGGAGCATCAAATCGGACCGTGAGTTATAAGTACAAATCGTCTTACTTCCACGAGGTAGAGTTTGAGTTCGACTATGAGGAAGGCATCACACCAGTAACTGCAATTGACACTTACGCTCATCCCAACCGACCAGCAACACTGCTTCAGGAAACGCTCTCCATTGAGACGGTGTTCCAGCGAACTGGCTTTGCTGTCACTAAATCAGAGGGAGATAATGCGATTACCGGACTACCACCAGGAGCAGAAGCAAGATGGAGCGACAATGAAATGCATGATGCCATGCAAATTCATTGGTCACGATTTGTAGATAGACCTCAATGGTCAATGTGGGTTCTATTTGCATCTATCCATGAACAGGGGGAAGACTTGGGTGGGATCATGTTTGATGGAATTGGTCCCAATCACAGACAAGGAACTGCACTCTTTTACAAAACTTTCATTGCACAGCCACCAACAAGTGACCCTGCTCCAGATGCATGGGTGAATCGGATGCGTTTTTGGACTGCTGTTCATGAAATGGGACACGCATTCAACCTAGCTCACTCTTGGCAAAAACAGCATCCACCGTCGTGGGGAACACCTTGGATTCCTTTGACTAACGAGCCGGAAGCTCGGAGTTTCATGAATTATCCGTTCAACGTATCGGGCGATCAAACGGCATTTTTCAGCGATTTTGAGTTTCGGTTCAGCGATCAGGAACTGCTGTTCATGCGACACGCTCCTTTCCGGTTCGTGCAGCAAGGAAATGCTAATTGGTTTGACGATCACGCTTTTGAGCAGCTCAACCTGTCTGGTGAACCGTCAATCAAGTTGGAATTGCGCGTTAATCGTCAGCAAGCTCTGTTCGAGTTCTTAGAGCCAGTGGTCTTGGAGTTGAAACTAACCAATATTTCATCTCAACCTAAGCTGATTAGTGACAAACTCCTGTCAGAACTCGATCACATGATTGTGATTATCAAGAAAGATGGAAAACCCGCTCGTCAGTTCTCTCCCTATGCTCAGTATTGCTGGAAAACCCAACTTCGTGTCTTAATGCCTGGAGAATCAACATACGAGTCCCTATTTGCTTCTGTAGGTAAGGGTGGTTGGGAAATTGCAGAACCTGGTTACTATACTATTCAAGTAGCCCTACACATGGAGGATACCGAAGAAGACTTGGTTTCCAACCCGCTGAGGTTGCGTATTGCGCCACCACGGGGTTACGATGAAGAATTTCTAGCGCAGGACTTTTTCTCTGAAGATGTTGGACGTATTCTGACATTTGATGGGAGTCAGGCGCTGACTAAAGGCAACGACACTCTTAGGGAAGTATCAACAAAATTGAGCGATCGCTCAGTTGCTTTCCATGCAGAGGTAGCCCTAGCCAGCGCAATGGCAAAGGAATACAAAATCTTAGACTTAGACGATCCCAATCATCCCAAATCAAGGTGATTTCTCCCAAGGTTGAGGAAGCTGCGTAAGGAATTTAGCGGCTGCTTTGACTGATCAGCCAGCAATGGCTGCTAAATCCCTT
>JAAUSC010000289.1 GCA_012031965.1 Scytonema sp. RU_4_4 | reverse complement strand
AATATCCAGGTCGATTTCCGGTTCTAAGATTGCCCGAATCATTGCCAAATCTTGCTCTGAGTCTCCTTGACCAGCAACTGGATTAAAGATAAGGCAGGCGGAACGATTCATAGGTGAAATTATACTTAATGAATAAAATATTACTTTATCATCATTTTAATTTACTGAGACCGTCTCAGCTTCCATCTTGTGGCAGGTTTATCGCTCAACTTTGTCTTACTCCCTTCCGTGGTGTAAGATGACCGATAAATTTCCTCTCCCCTGCTCAAGAGCTGCCTAAACTGTAATCTTCGGGCGGGAAAGGAGTCGCAAGTGCATGGGCAGATGTGAACGTGAGTTGAGACTTCAACAAACTTTGCGAGTATGTGCTTAAAAATTAAGTCAATTTAAATACTCATGAAATCCCGCAACTGTGCTCCTGTTATCAAAGGCAAACACAGTAAATGGATCTTTTTGATTCCCCATCTCCATCCCAGGAGTGCCTACAGGCATTTGGGGAACAGATAAGCCGGGGGATTGTGAGGTGCATCCTTCATGGATGTCCGAGCAATCCCCAAATATTTCCGGAATGGTTTTATCGTGAAGTCTTTATTGTGATAAGATGCAAAGAGCAAGGAGGTGATATTGAGTGCTACATAAAGCCGTGCAAGTTCGTTTATACCCAACAACTGAACAGCAAACACTATTAGCTCAAGCGTTTGGATGCTCTCGCTGGTGGTGGAATTATGCTTTGAACAAATCAATTGAAGCTTACAAGGAAACGGGCAAAGGGCTTGGGCGTTCGGCACTCAATGCATTACTTCCTGACCTCAAAAAAGCAGAGGATACTTGTTGGTTGGCTGATTGCTACAGCCAAGTTTTACAAGCTACAACACTAAATCTAACCACAGCATACAAGAACTTTTTTGAGAAGCGGGCTGGATTTCCTAAGTTCAAATCTAAGCACGGTAAGCAGTCAATTCAGTATCCTCAAAACGTCAAGATTGTAGGTAGCGATGTTAAACTTCCTGGAAACATTGGGGTAGTCAAAGCCAAAATACACAGACCAATTGAAGGAAGGATTAAGACTGTTACCGTTAGTAAAACTCCATCAGGGAAATACCTTGCATCCATATTGACTGAAGTAGAAGGCGAAAACCCATCTACGGCAGAAGGCAAGATTTATGGTGTTGATTTGGGAGTAAAACACTTTGCAGTTGTCACCGATGGCGAAAAAGTGTCTAAGTACGATAATCCTAAACATCTTGGTAAACATGAGAAAAACCTGAAGCGCAAGCAACAAAAGCTAGCGCGTAAACAAAAAGGGAGTAATTCGCGATACAAATATAGAAAAGTTGTTGCCAAAGTGTACGAACGGGTTAGCAATTCGCGGCAAGATTTTCTACATAAACTTAGTTATAGGTTGGTCAGCGATAGCCAAGCTGTTATAGTAGAAAACCTTCATGTCAAGGGCATGGTTCGTAATCATAAATTGGCAAAAGCAATATCTGATGTTGGTTGGGGAACGTTTACCAACTTCTTAGCCTACAAGCTAGAACGCAAGGGCGCGAAGTTGGTTGAGATAGATAGATGGTTTCCTAGTTCCAAGCTCTGCTCTAATTGTTTCTATCAAGTGAATGAGATGCCGTTAGATGTGAGGGACTGGGTTTGTCCTCAGTGTGGCACTCATCATGACCGCGATGGCAATGCAGCCATCAATATTAGAACAGAAGGTATCAGAATGCTAAAGGCGGATGGTTCAGCCGTTTCTGCTGTAGGAGGGGAGGTAAGACCAAAAATGGGACGAAAGTCTCATTTGAGGCACTCGCCTATGAGTACGGAAGCCTCGTCCGCCTACGCGGCGGGGTAGTTCACTCAAGAATGCTATTCGCTCAAAGGCAGGAGTTTTCATCAGTTTTCGGACTTCCTAACTTTTTTCCTGAGTATATATACTTAGACAATCAACAAAAGTCAGTGGGATTCGAGACGTTTTTCAGATGTTTATCCCTTGTGAAATTCCTACGATAAATACAGTTCCAAAGGGAGCATCCCCCATAAGGGCAGTGCGCTCCGCGTGAATTGCAATTTTATCTTTGTCATTTAAAAAAATTATTACAAACTCAAACAGTGAAGACACATATGTATGATGAACCGTGCAAATCCCTATCCCGTTTGCAGAGTAAAAGGATGTTAAATGATGACAGAAGTCTTACTAAAAGAACTTAGTAACAGTGATATTGACTGGATGCTTGCGACGGGTCGTAGGGAAGAAATGACTGCTGGCGCAGTTCTTATCCGTCAAGGTCAACCTGTCAATGCGTTACATATCTTATTGGATGGAGCATTGACAGTTGCTATTTCTCAGGTTCAAAACAATCCATTGGGTCGCGCCTTTACTGCTCTAGAAGGTGGCGAAATGTCAGAGCGAGAAATCACTAGATTATCGAGTGGTGAGATGGTAGGAGAAATTCCCTTTTTAGACGCCTACCTGCCTTCTACAACTGTAAGAGCAATCAAAAAGTCGCTTATATTGTCAATTCCGCAACGGCAATTAGCGGCAAAATTGCAACAAGATGTTAGTTTTGCCGCTCATCTTTATCGAGCGAGCGCGATTTTGCTTGCAGACAGACTGGAAAGGATAGTGAGTCAGCTTGGTCATAGCACACTCATTTTTGCCCAGCCTCAATTAAGAGAAATCTTATTTATTTTTGCACAGTTGCATGACAGTGACATTGATTGGTTGATGAGTGCAGGTCATGCAAGCAGAATTGCTGCTGGCACTATCCTTATCCATGCAGGAAGACCTGTAGAAGCGCTGCATATCCTACTGGATGGAAAAATTACGCTTTCAGTCTTTGAGGATGAGTGCAATCCCTTAGCCCGTGCCTTTTCAAGCTTGGAAGGTAGTGAAACTCCAGAACGTGAGTTTGCTAGATTATCTCGAGGCGACATGGTAGGAGAAACACCTTTTATAGACGCCCGCCCACCCTCTGTCACTGTAAAAGCGCTGGAAGACTCGCTCGTGTTGTCAATTCCTCGATGGCGACTTGCGGCAAAACTGCTGCACGATGTGGGTTTTGCGGCTCGTTTTTATAAGGTGCTTGCGGTTTTGCTGGCAGATAAACAACAGGCTATAGTCTCTCGGCTTGGTTACGGTAGGCTCATGTATAGCACTGGTCAGCCCTTGGAGCAAAGCTTCAAATATGAAAATGAACTAAGTTTAGATTTTTTGGCTCAAGTCGCACTGGCTGGAGCCAGATTCGACTGGATGTTGAAAAGAATTCGTGGTAGTTGAATGCTGCTTGTGTGGCTAATAGTAAAGAGCAATTAACAATTTAGGATAGAAAGATGGTTAGTCCACAAAATAACCTGTTTCGCAAAAAAGCTTTAGAGCATTCCTCTTCCCCTGAACGACTGGATCAGCTCATGCGAGTTGTTAGTCCTGTGAAGTGGCTACCTTTGGCTGCGCTAGGTTCATTGGTTGCATTGGGGCTCATATGGAGTGTTGTGGGTCGTATCCCCATTACGGTCACGGGTCAGGGGGTGTTTGTTTATCCGAGCAAGGTTATAGCGTTTCAGTCACCGATCTCAGGTCAGTTGCAGACAATAAATTTACGTGTCGGTGACTTCGTTAAAAAGGGACAAGTGCTGGCAACAATTGGTCAAGGGGAACTGCAAAAGCAACTTTTGCAGCAGCACGCCAAGCTAGTGGAACTAGAAACACAGAATCAGAATGCTAGCTTGCTTCAGGGTGAACGCAGCGAACTGGAAATCAAGGCGATGCAACAGCAACGTCTCAGCTTACAGCAACGTCTCTTGCAAGCTCAATCTTTGAGTCCGATTATCAGAGAAAAAGACATAGGCGCTATTAAACAGCAGCGACAGAACTTACAGCAACGCATACAGGAAACTAAAGCTCTGGCTCCTACTCTTAAGGACAGACTTGAGAGGCGTAAACAGCTTAAGGTTGAAGGGGCAATTTCAGAAGATACATTGCTTGAGGCACAACAGACTTACTTGGATGGGATCAAAAAAATCGCTGATTTTGAAGACCAGTTGAAGCAACTAGACATCAATCAGGTTCAGGCAGAAAAGTCTTACCGCGAAAATCTCAGCCAGATTGCTGATCTCAAAACCCAGTTAAAGGAACTCGACAGTAAGGAAAAAACTGTGGCTGAGCAAAATTTTCAATCTTCAGTAACCCGAAAAAATGAAATTCAGGAAGTGAAGCGGAATATTGCTCAGCTGGAACTGCAATTAAAAAACAACAGCCAGATAAAAAGCGAACACACCGGGCGCATTTTGGAAATCACTGCAACTCCTGGGCAAGTTTTGGGTCAGGGAACCCGTATTGGAACTATAGAAGCGCAAGAGCCATCCGCCAAGCTGGTTAGTATCGCATTTTTGCCAGTCAGTGAAGGTAAGAAAGTTAAAAAGGGTATGAAGCTGCAAATTACACCCTCTACAGTTAAGCGGGAACGCTTTGGCGGTATTGTAGGTACAATCACCAAAATCTCAGCTTTTCCTATCACTAAAGAAGGTGCATCTAATCTGGTAGGCAATCCCGAAATCGTGGAAAGTCTAATATCCCAAGGTCCTCATGTCCAAATTCTTGCCGAGCTTCAACCGGACACCTCCACTTTCAGCGGCTACCAGTGGTCTTCTTCCAAGGGTCCACAGATGAAAATGTCTTCTGGAACCACCGCTTCTGTACGAGTTACCGTTGAGGAACAAGCCCCAATCACGTTTGTCTTCCCCATCTTAAAATCTTGGAGTGGTATTTATTAAGCAATTCAAAATATGCTCTGCAAGGACACTACGTGTTAGTGCAGGTCATCTACAGGAGGCACAAAATTTAAAATTCAAAAAAAGTCATTTTTTCTTTTGAATTTTTCAAGGGCGCAAAGTAACTTATGCTACTAAATATAAAAAAATTGCTTACGCGTAAAGGTATACGGCGTCGTACTCCCACTCTTCTACAAATGGAGGCAGTAGAGTGTGGCGCTGCTGCTTTAGGTATTATTTTAAGTTATTACGGTCGAATTGTACCCTTGGCGAAACTTCGTCAAGACTGTGGAGTTTCGCGCGATGGCAGTAAAGCCTCTAATATCCTCAATGCTGCTAGAAGCTACGGGCTAAAAGCAAAAGGTTTTAAGTTAGACTTGGAAAGTCTGTTTCAACTGCAATGCCCTTACATAGTCTTTTGGAACTTCAACCATTTTCTAGTGGTAGAGGGATTTGACAAAGAGCGTGTTTATCTCAATGACCCTGCTAGCGGATCACGTACCGTCTCTCTACAGGAATTCGATGAGGCGTACACAGGTGTCGTGCTGGTTCTGGAGCCTGGTTCAGAATTCAAAAAAGGGGGACACAAACCCAGCACGCTCCTAGCTTTATGGCAACGTCTGCAGAGATCTAGTGGTGTACTTGCTTACTCCGTGCTGGCAGGATTCGTGCTCGTGATTCCCGGATTGGCAATGCCAGCGTTCTCCCAGGTATTTGTAGATGATATTTTGATTCAGGGTAGAGAGGAATGGCTGCGACCATTGATTTTGGGGATACTCTTGACAGCAGGGCTGATGGGACTTTTGACACTACTACAGTTGCAGTCTCTGCGTCACATGAAAATAAAATTGTCTGTGGGGATGTCTAGTCAGTTCCTGTGGCATATTCTGCGTCTACCAGTCAGTTTTTACGATCAAAGGTTTGCTGGGGAAATCAGCAACCGCGTCCACCTCAACGACAAGTTAGCCGATATTCTTTCGGGTAAGTTAGCGACTACGGTGATTGCAGCGGTGACGGTTATTTTTTATGCAGTGGTCATGCTGCAATATGACGGAGTACTGACCTCAATTGGAATAGCTTTTGTCGCCGTGAATCTCCTTGCCTTGCAATGGGTAAGAAGACACCGTGTAGATGCCAATATGAGATTACAACAGGATGAAGGAAAAGTTGCTGGAGTCTCGATTTCTGGTCTCCAGAGTATAGAAACGCTCAAGGCATCTGGTTTGGAGTCAGATTTCTTCTCCCGATGGGCGGGCTATTATGCTAAGGCAATTAACGCTAAGCAGGAAATGGATGTAGCTAATCAGACTTTAGGGGTGTTGCCATCCTTCCTTTCCGCAATTTCGTCCATGCTACTTTTAGTCGTCGGTGGTCTGCGAGTTATAGATGGGTACCTAACCATTGGAATGCTGGTGGCATTCCAGAGCCTAATGCAGGAGTTTCTCCAACCTGTCAGTAATCTTGTCACTCTTGGAAGCGACCTCCAAGAAGCGGAAGGCGATTTGACTCGTTTAGATGATGTCTTACGCAACTCAACAGATTCGCAATTGGAGAAGGGAACAGGGGGAGTGGGGGAGTGGGGGACAAGGGGACAAGGGGACAAGGGGACAAGGGGACAAGGGGAAGGAAGCAGAGGAGCAGAGGAGCAGAGGAGCAGAGGAGCAGAGGAGATGAAGAGTCAACGTCCATTAGTTCCTTTCCCCTCATCCCTCCATCTCCCCACTCTCCCATCTCCCCATCTCCCCACTCTCCCATCTCCCCATCTCCCCATCTCCCCATCCTCCCAATCCACTACCACAC
>JAAUSC010000288.1 GCA_012031965.1 Scytonema sp. RU_4_4 | reverse complement strand
CGCTTGCACTACCAGGCGACGCATTGTCCCTGAAATTGAGCCAGCCTTTGTTTGTTGATCTGTAGGCGTAGTCGGGTACTCGTAGTTATAAGGCTGGCTCAATTTCTACGTGTTAGACCCCGCATAAACACAAATTCAACCGGAACACCACTTTTTGTCGTTAATAGCTGAACTCGAACCCCGTAAAAATAGCGTTTTTTTGATGCAATATAGCCTCTATATTCTTCCGACTTGATTAACTTCACATTAAAAATCCGGATGTTGTCGCAAATTGGTACTGGAAATGAGTCTAAAAGATATTCAGTACAATCACTAATTTGTTTTAGTATCATTCCTATTTGATGAAACAAATCGTTCATTAACATTGAGATACCGTGCAATCGCCGATTAAATCGAGATTTTTCTAACATATCTGGTATCAAGTTATGATCTTTCATATAGCCGCAAGCCTTACGATGATTACCATTAAAGAACATTGCAGCGCAGACAGCCGTTGTAATAATTTCTGCATCGCTCATGTCTCTGCGACAATCTTCATCATGGGCGATCGCCTTCAAAAGGTCATCAATGATAGCATATACAGTAATTATTTCATTTAACATATGCCCCTCCTAATTTTCATTCTGGAGGGGATTTTATGACTTAACTGACCCAAAACGATCGCTCGACAGCATAACTAGCAACTTGGGTTATTATGACCAACATAACCCCAAAGTTCAAAAATTTCTCGAACTTCGTCATAGTCATATCCTTATGTCCAAGCACAGATGGCGTTTTACATCGGATGATTATGAAAATTCATACAGAGACGCAAAATTTGCAGAGAATTTCTTTGTTCTTTGCGCCTTTGTGTGACATTCAAAAAATAATGATTCATTCCCAAATTCAACAACGCTTTTCATCTCACCCCCGACTGCACCCGCCACAAGTTAGCATAAATCCCGTTCTTATCCAACAATTCTTCATGGGTTCCCGACTCAACCAACTCCCCATGTTCCATCACATAAATACAATCAGCATTGCGGATAGTGGAAAGACGATGGGCGATCGCGATCGTAGTCCGATTAACAGTAATCCGTTCCAAAGAACGCTGAATCGCCGCTTCCGTTTCATTATCCACCGCTGATGTGGCTTCATCTAATACTAAGATAGGTGGATTTTTTAAAACAGCCCTGGCTATAGCAATTCTTTGCCGTTGTCCACCAGATAATTTTTGACCTCGTTCTCCGACTATTGTCTCATAACCTTCAGGGAGTCTCATAATAAAATCATGAGCTTCGGCAATTTTCGCAGCTTCAATTATTCGTTCATCGGTAGCATCAAAAGTACCATAGGCTATATTTTCGCCAACCGTACCATGAAATAAGAATACATCTTGACTGACCAAGCCAATACTGCGACGCAAATCACGTAAATTTAATTCCTGGATATCAATACCATCAATAGTAATTCTTCCAGAAGAGATATCATAAAATCGCAATAATAATTTCACTAAAGTGCTTTTTCCTGAGCCTGTAGAACCAACAATAGCAATAGTTTTTCCTGCAGGAATATGTAAGGATAGTTTTTTAATGACTGTTTCTCTATCTTGATAGGCAAAAGTGACTTGTTTGAAGTCAATTGCACCACGTACTTTATCAATCGGTAAGGACGCATCTCCCGTAGTAATGTTGATAGGAGTATCTAATAAATCCATGACGCGATTGGTAGAAGCCATTGACCTTTGATATTTATCAAATATTTCTCCTAATGATATTAATGGCCACAACAAACTTTGTAATAAAACAAGTAAAACACTGTAATTTCCAATAGAGATCTTACCTGCATATGTTGCCATACCTCCCCAAAATAGCAAGGCGGTAAACCCTACTAAAACTAGCATTCTAATTAAGGGAATAAATGCGGCAGAAAGTTGAATTGCTTTGGTGTTACTTTTTCTATATGCTTCGCTTTCTCCTGCCAATCTAGCACTCTCATATTCTTCAGCAGTGAAACTTTTAATTGTGTTAATTCCACTGAGATTATTTGCTAGTCGTGAATTCAGAAAACTGACCCTTGAACGCACCTCAGCATAACGGGCTTCCAGACGCTTTTGATAAGTAAAGGAACCCCAAATAATAAATGGCATTGGCAACATTGCTGCTAGGGTAATAGAGGGAGGTAAAATCAAGAAAGCACCACCAACTAAAATGATGATTGAGGTGCTAATTTGGATGATTTCATTAGCTCCAAAATTCAAAAAACCTTCTAGCTCGTTGATATCATCATTCAAAATTGACATCAAACCGCCAGTACTGCTTTCTTCAAAGTAAGCTGAATCTAATTCTTGTACATGATTGTAGGCATCTAAGCGTAAATTATGCTGAATATTTTGGGCTAAATTACGCCAAAGTTTATCAAAGCCGTACTCAAAAGCTGATTCTAGTATCCAGACAATGATGGTGACTCCGGAAAGCAGTAAAAATTGCCAAAATATATCTTTTACACCCAACTTTGCAATGACAGAATTTTGCTGCTTTACCAGAATATCCACCGCAACACCGATTAACCACGGTGGTACCAAATCTAAAAGCTTATTGATGATAGAAAATGATATTGCTTGCCAAATTTGTTGGCGATACTGGCTTCCATAGTTTAGCAAGCGTTGTAAAGGATGGGCTGAATTCCTACGCTTGTTAGATACTCTAGTAGATTTTGATGTTTTTGTCACGACTGTTTGTTGTTTGTAGTTACGTGATTGATGAGGTACTAAAAACTAACACTTCAATTATCGAACCCACTGAAAACACTAAAATTACCAGCAAGGATCACATAACTACACCTCTACTGTAAAAAAGTTTATTGAGTATCATGTATTATCTCTGAATCAATAAATGACTCTCTTCAAGAGTAGCAGTTAATGCCTAATAACTGATAGTAATTCTCACAAAAATGAAAATCAATGATAAGCTATGTTAAGAGGTTTGTATTTATCTTTAAATAGTGAAAAATCAAATTTTCCAAAATATTTCGCGCAATGTCTGGATTTTGGGCTTTGTCAGCCTGTTGACAGATGTTAGCACTAAGATGATTGATTCAATTTTACCTCTATTTCTTGTTTCCACTCTAGGGGCAAATTTGTTAACCGTTGGCTTAATCGAAGGAATTGCAGAATCAACGGCTTCTATATTAAAAGTATTATCAGGAATTTTAAGCGATTATTTCAGACAACGCAAGCAACTTGCTGTGGTTGGGTACGGTTTATCAACCTTGGTAAAACCTTTATTCGCTATAGCCACAAGTCCTGCTTGGGTGCTGATTGCACGTTTTGGAGACAGAGTTGGGAAGGGTATTCGCGTTGCTCCTCGTGATGCATTAGTCGCAGATATGACCGATAAAGCTCATCTGGGAGCAGCTTACGGTTTGCGTCAGTCCCTTGATACTATCGGTGCATTCACAGGACCGATAGTTGCATTTATCTTGATGTCTCTCTCTGGGCAAAACTTTCAGTTAGTTTTTTGGGTGGCAGTTGTACCAGGTATTTTTGCTGTCGTTTTACTAGCTGTTTTTATACAGGAACCAAAGACAGAATTTGAAGCAAGACAGAAAAATCCTCTACACAGAGATAGTCTCAAGAGTTTGGGCAAAGAATACTGGATGCTGGTTGCAGTTGCCTTGCTGTTTAATTTGGGTAACTCCAGCGATGCCTTTTTATTACTGCAAGCACAGCAAGTGGGGGTATCGACTGCCTTAGTACCCTTAACAATAGTTGTAATGAATATTACTTACTTTGTGAGTGCATATCCAGCCGGATTACTATCTGACAGAATCGGTCGATTGGGGCTGCTAGTGAGTGGTTTTTTGGTGTATGCTTTGACATACTTGGGCTTTGCGTTTACTTCTTCCCCATGGCAAGTGTGGGTATTGTTTGCGCTGTATGGATTGTACCAGGGAATGAGCAAGGGCATATTGTCGGCGATGATTGCACAAACAGTCCCGTCGAGTCTGCGGGGAACTGCTTTCGGGTTTATTAACTTGGCTATTGGTGTAGCGCTGTTGGTTGCGAGTATTTTGGCGGGCAGCTTGTGGGAATCACTGAGTCCAAAGGCTGCTTTTATGACTGGAAGTATTTTTGCAGTTGTGGCAACTGGATTATTGTTAGGGAGTAGAAGTAGTAGTCTGTCAACCCAAAAATGACAGATGGAGACTGACGCGGGGACACTAGTGCTTGACCAAATGAACTTTGACGGGTGGAGGATGAAATAAAACTTCTTCCAAATCCCAATCGGGTTTCAAACGATTGATTGGCAATTGGTTCGTCAACCAAAGTCCACAATCTTTCAGCAGGTTGTAATTCGGGTGAATGAGAGGCAGTTCAACAAAATAATGTCTACCCTGTAGCTGACTCTGCTTGGTATGGACAAAATATGACTGCTGCCAATGTTGTGATCGATGAACTCTTCAAATACCTAGTGCAGGCTGGCAAAAATAACTGACCAGCTGCGGGAGCATCGTAACTCCCATACCTTAAATACAGAAAAAGCCAACAGAACTAACCGGGAAAACTGATAAACCTTTGATTACCGTAAATACTTACTAGGGATCGCAATCCCCATCGCTTAGATACAGAGAAACCCAACCCAGCAAAATGAACCGGGAAACCGATAAACCTTTAAGTACCGTAAATACTTACTGGCGATCGCTCAACCCTGCCAACCAAGCATCTAGATCGGTCATACTGGTAAAGTCGAGCAACGCTTCGCCCAAATTTTCTAACTGTTCCAAGGAAAGAGATTCGACACGCTGACGCACTTGTTGAGGTAATTCCCCCACCCGTCGAGTTAATTGACGCAAAACGAGCGATTTTTCTCCCTGTACCCGTCCTTCTTCTTTAATTTCTCTGTAAACTCGTGTTTCTCTAAGTGTAATTCCTAACATTTCTTCTACCTCCCGTTGGCTTTTATCCTCAAACTTGTACACCATGATCGTCGTTAATAAGTCTATTATGGCGCGATTTGTTGCTTGAGGCGTTTCTTGTTGACTCCTGGAACGAGCCATTTAAACCAGGACGCGGGACACAATATGAAATTGGAGTGAAAGCAGATATTAACGACAGACTCTCTGCTACCCTTGCTCTGTACGATCTCACTCGCACGAACGTGAACACAACCGATCCCGATAATCCTAACTTTGAAATTCAAACCGGCGAACAAAATAGTCGGGGTATTGAACTTAGTATTACCGGAGAAATTCTCCCCGGTTGGAACATCATTGCAGGCTATGCTTACACCGATGCGCGAATCACAAAAGATAATACTTTTCCAGTCGGTAGTCGGATCAATAATGTACCGAGACACAGTTTTAATATCTGGACAAGCTATGAGATTCAAAAAGGTAATTTACAAGGACTGGGTTTCGGTTTAGGACTTTTCTATGTGGGCGATCGCCCAGGAGCTTTTGATAATTCCTTTACCCTGCCCAGTTATCTTCGCACCGATGCGGCTATCTTCTACAAACGGGGTCGGTTCCGGACAGCGCTGAATGTCAAAAATTTATTCGATGTTGAGTATTTTGAAAATTCTAATGCCGCTTTCGGTGTTTATCCAGGAGAGCCGTTGACGCTGGAAGGAACCGTATCATGGGAATTCTGAGCGTTCGATTTCGGATGTGCTATTTGCTGCTGGTAATTGCAATCGCAGCGATCGCCTTCGCTTGCAGCCAAAACACACCTGATGCAATGATTTCTTCAAAATCGTCTCTAGAGAACTGCCGCATTGTCAAACATGAGATGGGCGAAACCTGTATTCCACTTAAACCACAGCGGATTGTTACATTGGCTCCTGAAAAGAATCTCGATCCCCTAGTCGCTTTGGGTATTAAGCCCATTGGGTTTACTAGCTATTTCATGAAGCGCGACAAACGAGGCGGTCTATTCGGAGCATCGTGGAATAGCATCTCAGGCGCTCAATATGTGGGAACTCCCTACCAGCCTTCCCTTGAAAAAATTTTAATGCTCAAACCTGACTTAATCTTAAGTTACTCCAACTCTCCTGATTATCGGTTATTATCAGCGATCGCGAAACAGCAAATATAGGCGATCGCACTTCTATAAATCTCCGTGATGGTCAAAACCACGAAAGCGCGATCGCAATCTGCTGTAGCGACTATCTTAAAAGTCAAGGGATAGGGTGAAAAAAGTTAGCAAAAAAGCTGCACAAACTTTTTGATTTTGAGTTAATAATGTAGAGTATATGATTATATATAAAACCGAAGTGCTGAAGAAACTATTGGTGTTCATCGAGTCATTAATGACCCCTAAAAAAACCACCTCAACACACCCTAACCCCACAGCCAAAACTACCCTCTTCGTCTGTAAATCCTGCCATTGCTCCTCCCAAGAAAGACCAAAAAACCAACCCGCCGATGGCACTATTTTACTTGACAAACTAAACAGTTTATGCAGCGAAAAATTGACCTCTGATGAATTTGAAATTAAACCCGTTGAATGCTTATGGGCTTGTAGTCAAGGCTGTGTTGTATCTGTATCAAGCCAGGACAAACCCACCTATCTTTTCGTTAATCTTCCTC
>JAAUSC010000287.1 GCA_012031965.1 Scytonema sp. RU_4_4 | reverse complement strand
CTTTCAAATTATCGGATACAGACTCCCAATTGCTGGAGTTACCCACATACAGTCCCTGACTAGTTCCCACCCAAAGCAGTTCCGACTCACCCTTCCAATTGAGCGATACTCCGGGGGAGTCACTTAGCGATCGCACATCAGCACTCCCTAAAACACCACTGACTGGTGTAAGTTGTTTTGTATCAGGTTTGTAGATCAACAATCCAGCTGAAGTCCCCAACCAAACATGGTCTGTGACATCTTGGACAACAGCTTGCAGCCACCCTCTTACAGGCAGTTCTTTAGAGGAAATTACTTGTACCCAGACAGAATCTTTGTAATGATAAAGACCATCTAAACCGACAGCCCAGTACTGAGCGTTTTTGGTAGTTAGGGCTAAAATCGGTTCAGAAATATCAGGTGCGGTTTGCAGTTCATTCTTTTGTGTTAACCCATGTAAACCGCTACTCCAGCTAGCAACCCAAACCGTCTTTTGGTCTGCGGTGATGGTAATTGCACGGATATCTTGTGTTCCCAATTGACCGTAGCGCCGCCAATTCTCAGAAAATAAGTCTAAACGATAAAGACCGCGAACTGTACCAATCCATAAAATAGAGCGCCCTTGCAATTGCTGTACTGACAGAGCTTGCACCAGGTTGCTGAAGGTGGCGGGAGAGCGTTCAGGAGAAGGCAAACCAATGACATCGGGTGGTGTATCCGTTAAGTGCAGGCGCATCCCTTCTTTCCCACCCCGCAATAGTCCATCGTGGGTGCCAATCCATACTTGCTCATCACTTGCTGCCAAACTGGTGATGGTGCTATTGAGTTGTTTGTCTTCCAAAGGTGTCCAGCCAGTCTCCGTTGCTAAACCCACTTGTCCCCCACAAGCTACCCAAACTCCTTGAGAACAGGGGGCAAGGGCAGTGACTTCGCTGTTAGGCATGGTATCAATTTTATGTGGCTGGTTGATAGTTAAGTCAATTCGCACCAGTCCCCGAAACGTCCCTAACCAAAGGTTTCTGCCTTGAAGAGCTAGCGTCAGAATATCCGGTTGCACGCTGTCGGTAGAGCGTACCCAGCGAGAGTTTTGGTAATGATAGATACCTTGAGCGTTACAGAGCCAAATATCGTTTTCCTTAGCTACTGCGTTATGCGCGGAGTGCGATCGCCCTTGGCGGGGCAAAGCCCATCGCGAAACAATCGCTCTTGGAGGAAAACCAGCAGGTGGTAATTCGATAGCAGGTTTGCGGTCTGGACTGTTGATAACATAGATACCGTTAGTAGTTCCTACCCAAAGCCAACCTGTGGAGTCTGTGGTTAAACAGCTAACTTTTACTTGCCCCAAGATGGTATAATGTCGCCAAATGTCATTTTTGAGGTAGTATAGTCCAAAGTGCTCATGAGCCGCCCAAACTTGACCCGACCCATCCACCGCTACTGCCATGACTGAGTTACCTGGTAACCCATGCTCGCTACTATAGCGGGTAAATCGGTCAAATCCTGGCAACCAGTGCAGCACCCCTCCCCCCGTCGCCAACCACAAATCCCCTCGAACTGGGTCGAAAGCTAAATCTCGAATATGTCGTTGGCTAGCGTAGTTCTGCCATTCTAAAAAAGCTTTATCCTTTGCTGGTTCTTGTTGCGGTGCGTTATCGGTGACGGGAATAGGTAAGTCCTCGCCGCCTACTGGTACAGGTAAGTCAAGTCGGTAGTCTTGGTTACTCATAGTTTATTCGCGCTGGTTATCCGCGCCCACTCCTCCCGTAACCTGTTTAACTCAGCTTCTAATTCGTAATTTTGGTCTTGCTGCTGCTCCACACATTGATTGAGAAAATTATGCCAGTAATCTGCACCTTTTTGACGCTGTTGCCAAAGTCCGTAGCGCTGGTCTTTTTGCAAACGTTCGGTGGCTTGGTTTATGTTGTCAGATTGTCGCTTTAACGCTTGTTCCCAAATAGCGAGACGACGGTACTGTTGTGCTAAGTTCTCCTGCAAACTGCATGTTGTCCAGACCGGTCCCCAAGGTAATTCTTCTAAAACATCAGCTAAACTGGTGGTGGAATCGCTGCATACTCCCTGCAAATGCGCCAATAACTCGGCATCTTCATCATTAATATCGGGGTCTAATACGCGAAAAATATGCTCTAGCAGCATATCCTTCTCAACAGCTTCTGGGTCTTGTAAAGTTGAATCTGTTGTTTCTTCCTGCTTCACATAGAGCAAGTTGTCATTCCTCTCATCCTGGTTGAAGGTGTCGTCTTCATCGTTAATGAAACGGTCAATCTGTGTACGCAGTGTAGCAATTTCCGCTTGCAGGCGCATTGACTGACGGCGTAGTTCGCCAACGACTGCTTGAAATTCGTTATAAGTCTGTGCTAAATTCGCCTCCAAGGGAACAATTGCTTCCCGTGCAGCTGTAATCTGCTGACGCAGTTGTTGCAGTTGCGTCAAAATTGCATCAACATTTGCTTGGGTAATTTCTGAGGTAGATGCAGAGTTATTCATTAGTTAACTCCCAGCACAGCAGGAACTTGGGCAATTCGATAATAAGGAGAACTGTAAAGACCGTAAGCAAGTCCCAAGGGATTATTATACTTCTCTAAAAAATACCGCCGAGTCTTACATAATGCCTTGCCAATCATCATTTTTTCACCGATGAAGAAGTTATAAAAAACAGACGCAAAAGCAGCAGCAAATAAATCTGGTACTGGACAAGCGGTAGCAATGACAGCAGCAGCACCATGCTGAATAAATTTCTCAGGTAGGTTGAAGGTCTTCCGCAATTCATCAATACCACCTGCTGACTGACAAGCATTGAGAAAAATCAAAGGTTGACACTGAAAGCTACCACTGACATCACTAAAATTGTAAGTTTCTAGTTCAATTTCTTGTGCATTGCTTTCGTCTTCAATGAAAGAGATAACTAAAGCATCAATTTCATCTTCATACTGTCTACAGGGACGACAGTGACAGGCAAAATGCAGGATGTTGTGCTGAGTTTGGTAAAGGTGGGTGACTAGAGATTCTCCATCTGCTAATTTTTTTAGTTCTTTGGAAAGTTGCAGTAAATAAAACTTACCAAGAGTTCTAACTAATTTTTCGATTTCCGGTCGTTCCTGGTGATGAGCATGAAGAAGTTTATGATGTAAACAAAACAGCATATTTAATGGTAAGATTTGCTCTAAAGGAGCAGTTTTACCAGGAGTCAGGTTACGAGCAATTGGATGGCAGAATCCCCAGAACTTTTCTGGATCAGCTTGTTGGTATTCTCCCTCATAGAGTACCTCCCAAGGGAAGGGAAGCAGCTTAGAGACAAAGATGGGAGCAAATTTCATTAATTGAGAATATTGGAATGTAGCTTTTTGGGCATCCTCGTTGAAAAATTCTTGATAAGCGCGTCGTCCCCATTTCGCTAAAGATTTTAAATAATAGTCACGTTCTTCTATAGTTAGTTGTAATTCCTTCTTTTTATTTATAGTCCTTTCAATTTCCTGAAAACACTGCAAGACATTTTTAGTAAAATTTAGCAATACAGAGTCAGTAGCACTTCTAGAAAAATCGTTAATACTAATGCGATAGGAAGTTTCTGTAATTAAGATTTCTAAAGGAGAAAATCTTCTTTTGTATAGGAATCGAACTGCTAATACCCCTCACGCTGTCTCACCTCCTTCAGTGATATTTAGTGAGAACATGAGGCTATGAATTGGTAGCACTCCATCCATAAAATAAACTTGTACTAAAGCAGAATTACCTGCCATTTCTTGGGGTGCAACCAGGGTAAACCAACCTAAATAGTTGCCTGTAGGAGTTAAACTCATAGCAATTGGTGAATCTGGAGTTACCTGTAAACCGATAGTTTTGACATGAACTTGTAAATTTTCAAAAATTAAGTTTTCGGCAACTTCGATGACTCGCTCCTCATGCCATACTGGTGGAGTGCGGCGCAAGGTGAGACGGAAGCGGACAGGAACACCAGGCGGGAGGGGATCATCGATTTCTCGACCAATGGGTTCTACAACAGCATATCCTTTACCTTCCACAGGACGGTAAGGACGCGCCATTGGATCGCCAAAGAGAACGTAAGCTAAGTAGTCGAGGGAGTCAGGTGCAGTAGCATGGGCTAATTGGCGACTGGTAGAAAAAGCTTCGCCCAAAGAAGCGCCAGTCCAGAGACGGTTGTAAAAGCTACTAATAAAGGCAGCTTCCACATCTGATTCTACAGCCCAGAGGGAGCCAATAAAGCCGCTACATCCAGCCCGAATAAAGGCTGATGCCCAAGTTTGTTCTAATGTTGTTAATTCTGGTGCTTCGGTTTTCACGTAACTTAAGGTCACTAATGGTCGATTGCGACGCAGGTTTAGTTTGGCGGGACGTATTTGGTGTTCGATGTCTTCTGCATCGTTGGTATTATCTAAAGTCACAGGGGCGTTACGATAGTTTGCTGAGTCTGATGACTGGCTGTAGCGGATTAAATGCAGACCCCTTATTGCTTCAGTGGAGTCATGCAATACACCTTCTGGTAAAGGCTGGGGTGGAGGTGCGCTGGGGGCTTCTAGTAAAGTTGTCCACAGTTCGGGTTGTTCGACATTGGCGTAGTGAGCGACGTTAATCGCACCTACGGGAAACTCGTAGGGTCTGGTGTCGTTTAATTCTTGTAACCAGCGTCCGATGATGAAGCGATCGCCCAAAAATTTTTGACCATCGTGCAGGAGTTCCCAAGGTATCCAGGCTTCTTGGTCGGCGATAATTAGGAGAGTAAAGGTGGGATTTTTGGGTATCAGACTGCGGAAGTCACTTTGTAGTTCTGTGGGGAAGAGGTGCTTAAGTAAATATTGACCGAGGGAAATTAAGCGCGATTTTCCCTCTTGGGGTAAACTACCTGATATATTTTCGAGTATAGTTGCTAACAAATCCCGTACTTGCTCTATCCAACTACTAGACAGCGATTCTGAGTGATAAATATTGTTACCCGGAAATAGCGATGGTAACAGGAAGCTTCTCAACTGATACTGGAATCTACAAATGGAATTTGTTTCATTCCAGACAGTTTGCACTCGAAGAATGCAATCAGGTTGAGGGACAGGACGTGGTTGAGTTGTGATGCGCGTTCTGGTGAAACTACCCTCGTCAAATTCGGCGACTTGTACCTTGGCTTCTAAATTTCTCTCGAAGGAGTCTCCACGGTAGAATTCGACAGTGATAGTGGCTTCACCAGAGCGGAGTGCGGTAATGTAGAAACGAGCAGTTTGTGTAAGTTGATCAGTCTCAGGAGCAAGAGGTAAACTGGCGACATTGTTGCCATTGAGTTGAAAACCAGGGGCAGTGAGAAAAATGTTAAGCTCTACTACATCAGCAACCTCGTCACCTGATACTGACAGTAGATAGTCATTGCTATTCTGAGTGCTGGTAACGTTTAAAGAAAGGGTGACTTCAATTTCTTCACCAACTAGAACTGAATCGGGCAGTACGGTAAGTACCATTTCGTATGCTACAATTGCTTTCTGGTCAGAAATGTCATTGTCACTTCTTAGAACTTGGGCTATTAGGTAGACCTTAGTCCATTCACCCATTGCTTGATGGGTTTTGAGTCTTAACTGGGAAGCTATCTCTTCTATTGAATCACCTGCTTTACGCAACTCCAAAATTTGGCGCTGCATAGGTGTTAATTGTTCATGCAGTTGCTTCCATTGGTTCGGCGTCAGCCCCAAGTTGTGTTCTTTCAAGGAAGTTGATAACCAGCTATCCACCAATTCTGGTTTACCTTTAAGGGCAAACACACGTACAGCATAGTTAACTAATTTTCTCTCTGAGTCGGTGAACTTCCTTTATCGACTTATTTAATTTTTTGGCTATCTCATCCTGCGACTTGTTTTGCAGATAAAGTCGTAGCCATTCCACTGCTTCTTGTCCAAGATTTTCTTGTAAATAATCCTCAAATTCCTGCTTGACTACTTGACGCAGTGCTTGTTGTTCTTCTACCTCTTGTGCTTCTTGATATTTTGTGATCGCTTGGCTATCTACTAAGTTCACCCGCTTATCGCTATCCTCGGTGAGGATTTCTTCTGAGACAAGCCTAACTAAATCGTTGCTTGGCACTTGGGTTAAACCACCACGCTGAGTTCTTCTCAAGAAATTCACGAAACGATACGCCAGTAGAGGTTGATTGCGTACTGGTCGCAAACAATATTCTTCTATACTGGCAAACAGTAGAGCGTTCTTAAGTCTAGCATCAGTTGTCAATTCTGAAATATAAGTTATTTGTTGTTGTATGTAGTTATCGCTTTGCAGTAGTTCTTGGATAACTTCTTGGAGCACATCTAGTACTGTTTGTTGGCGATCGCGACTCAAGGCGATCCAAGTCTGGATTTTATGGCGTAATGTCACCAAACTCCCCAATCGAATGATCAGGTTGCGGTAAGCACGTTCTCTGGCAATTCCTAAATAACGCTGACGCAAAATCTTGTAGCGGTACTCCATCGCTTGTTGGGAGATATCTAGTTCTTTTGAGTTAAGTAACTCAAACCGATGTAAGGCATTATGTAAAAATAACTTGGACAAATTACCCAAAGGCTGAATAATGAGAAGATAATAGGCATTGTAGGGTGATATGGCTAGTAACGAGGTGGTGAAAAGTATTCAAGACAAGTACGAGCAGTT
>JAAUSC010000092.1 GCA_012031965.1 Scytonema sp. RU_4_4 | reverse complement strand
TATTCATTGTGGTTATCAGTTATCAGTTATCAGTTATCAGTTATCAGTTATCAGTTATCAGTTATCAGTTATCAATGAACAATAGACCTCTTGCAAAAGCAATTTTTGGAATCCCAAAACAGATAAATTATCTGTGTTTGTCTGCGTACCCTGCGGGAAGCCGCCTCCGGCGTCTACATCTCTTGTCCATCTGCGGTTCCAAATACCCTAAAATCGGATTTTTGCAAGAAACCTAATTGTTTGATAATCCTTTTTGGTGTGGGAGGATATCACTATCCTTAATCGTTACCTAAATACGCTTCAATGACAGCGGGGTCATTTCTGACAACAGATGGTTCTCCCAAAGCAATCAACTGACCAAAATCTAAGACAGCAATACGGTCACACAAACCCATAACCAAAGGAACATGATGCTCAATAAGAATTATCGTCAAGTTATATCGGTCACGGAGGTTACGGATAAATTTACTCAGTTGTTTTTTCTCACTGGGATTCATACCCGCAGCCGGTTCATCTAATAGTAATATTTGCGGTTCTAAGGCAAGGGCACGGGCAATTTCTAATCGTCTTTGGTCACCATAAGAGAAATTTTTAGCTTTTTCGTTAACACGCTCACCCAAACCGATAAGTTCTAGTAATTCTAAAGCTTTTTGCTTACTTTTTTGTTCTTCTTTAGGAGCAGGTGGTAATCCTAAAATACCTTTGAATGTATTAGTCTTGATACGGCAATCACGCGCAATTCTCACATTTTCTAACGCTGAGAGTTCAGCAAATAAGCGAATATTTTGGAATGTCCGTCCAATACCTAAACTTGCAATTTCATGGGGATGCAGTTGAGAAATTTCGGTACCTTGATAAAGTAATTGTCCACTAGAAGGTGTAATGAAGCCTGTCATTAAATTAAACAGAGTTGTCTTCCCAGCGCCGTTGGGACCAATAAGTCCAAAAATTTCATACTGGATGATTGTAAAAGAGACATCATTAACTGCTACTAACCCCCCAAAGCAGCGAGTGAGATTTTTCACCTCTAATATTGGTAATCCAAACGCACTTGTCGTGAATTTTTCCTGACTCATGGTACTTTTTTTAAAAATTTATTACTGAGCTTGCTGAGTTTCTTCAATAAATCTGGAGTGACAAGACCTTGAGGGAAAAATATTGTACCAATAACTATAAGTAATCCAAAGATAATTAATCGACCATCTCGCAGAAATTGCGCTAACCAAGAAGGTAAACCGCCTGTATCGGCTATTGCTCTCAACACTTCTGGTAGAGCCGTAAATACCATACCTCCAACGACTGAACCTAGAAAAGTTTTGGAACCACCAATTAACACAAAAGTTAAGTAGATAATGCTAGCATCAAAGGTGCCTTGACGTGCATTCCAAGTATTGAGAAAATGGGCGCTGATTGCACCAATAACTCCTGCCAGAATACATCCTAGCGTGAATGCTAAAACTTTATAATAAGTGGGATTAATTCCCATCGCGCCTGCTGCTAATTCATCCTCACGAATAGCGATCAGTGCTCTTCCAACTCGGATGTGTTCTAAACGGTAAATGAATACAATGCTGATGAGCAGCAATGGTAGGACAATCCACAAATATTCGATTGGTGTTTGAAAAGGTTGAGGAATGCCAAAAATGCCAACAGCACCACCTGTAATATCTAAGTTTAGGGATATGACTCGCAGAACTTCTACAAAGGCTATTGTGGCGATCGCCAAATAAATCCCCCGCAACCGCAACGCCGGAATTCCCACCACCACACCTAATAAACCAGAAACCACCGCAGCAATCAACATCTCCAGCAGTAACAGTGGAATGGGAAATGAACCACTATTGGAAGAGAAAATAGTTGTGGAGAGAATTGCTGCAATATAACCACCCAAAGCGTAAAAGCCAGGACTTGCCAAAGATAACTGTCCAGCCATGAGTGGTAAGTATAGCGATAGCCCCAGCAGCGCCCCTAATACCATAGAGACGATAAGAGAACCGTAAGTAGCAATAAATTCAGCCATTTTAATATATTTAACTCAGTGGTGTAACACACCTTTTGGTTATGAGAAAAAACTCTCATAATCGTCATGATTGCCAATCCAAAACCATGTCACTGTATCACCTTCCAAAATGCCAATAGCCCGATAGCTACGAGTTATCCTTACGGACCAAATACTTTCTTTTGCATTAATACACTTAAAGTGTAAAGAGGGGTGAAAAGGATTTTTCGTCCACAAACGATACGCTTTTCTAGCTCCGCGCTTGATGTTATCATCCAATAGACTGTATGTCGCCCAAAAAGAAGGTAAAGTGGCAGACTTCATAACTGGTTGTAGTCCAGTGGTTTTGCCTTTCCTTCTGCGATTTCTTGTTTAGCTTTCTGAACTGCTGCTACAAGCTGTTGTTGAGTTTTCTGAAACGATATATCCCATTGCAACTCGTCTCGTAAGTCTTCTACGTACTCTCGTAAATGTTCGACAACTTGGTCTTGCACAGCTTCGGGTAATGACTCCATCATTTTAATGACAGTGGCGATCGCTGCAGATGACATAACCAAACTCTCCATTGACTAAACTTTCTGGACAAACCGACGCCCAAGTAAACCTTGGGGTCGAACTAACAACATAATAAACAGGATGCCAAAAGCAACAGCATCTTTGTAGCCTGAATATTCTCCAGGGACAAACGCCTCCACCAGTCCAATCACCAAACCTCCCAGCACCGCACCGGGAATACTACCCAAACCACCTAACACAATGACCGACAAACCCCTCAACCCAAAACCAATCCCAAAATAAGGTCCAGCAATACTCACACTAGAGGCGACCAAAGTTCCCGCCACTCCTGCGAGAAAACTGCTGATAAAAAATGTCAGTACAATATAGCGATCGCTGTTAATTCCTAACAAACTTGCAGTTGTTGCGTCTTCTGCGATCGCCTGCATTGCTTTACCATGCTTTGTGTAATTAATAAAGCAAGTCAGCATTGCGACAACCACGACAGATATCGCAAAAATCACTATTTGAACAGTGCGAATAGGAATCGGATGTTCTGGAGTCCCAAAATTGATAGATGGTGGTAAATCCCCGTAAGTACCTATAGGGAACGTATAACTTTCTGCTCCTACCAAGTACTGGATTAAGTTAACAATAACCACTCCAACACCCAAACTAGAGACAACGGTTAACAAAGGGTCAGAACCTCGCTGTCGCAAAGGTAGAAAGGCAATGCGTTCAATAACTACCCCAACTAACCCCGCTAGAGTACTTCCTAAAATCAAGGCAACAGCAAATGGTAATTGTATTGGTAACGATGCATTAGCCAGCACTCCATTACCAAAAGTACCGCCCATAAATACATATGTAAAATATGCACCTAAAGTAAAAACCGCACCATGAGCTAAATTAATGATGCCTAAAATAGAGTAAACCAAGGTGTATCCTAAGGCAAATATAGCGTAGATACTGCCGATAGATAATCCATTCAAAAATTGTTGCAAAAATATAGAGAGATTCATGTTGCAACTATTTTAAAATTACAAATTTAGTTTTCTTACTGTCTTTATCTATCTTAATTTGGGCAACATAAAACTCTTTTTGAATGACATCGCCTACAGGTGTGAAAGCAATCTCACCCAGAGGCGTATCATACTTTCCTGCTAGAAGCTGCTTGTTTAATTCTGTACGTAATGTCTTGAGAGGCATTGTACTAATTTTGGACTTTTTATCTAAAGCTTTCAATGCTTCTACATACACCTGCACAGCTGCAAAAGCTTGACCGCTAAACTGAGGCGGTTCTTCTTTATATTGCTTTAAATAAACGCTGCGGAATTCCTTGTTCACTTCCCCTGGTTGCTCAGAATTGTAAGCTTGGGCAATAATGACACCCTCACACGCTTGCTGACAGACTGCGAAAACTTTTGCTGTATTCAGACCATTTCCCGCAACAATGACGCCTTTGTAACCAAGTTCTCGCAGTTGTCGTACTAAGTTACCACCATCAGCAGCTAAGCCAGAAATGACTATCAAATCTGGTTTTAAATTAAGAGCATTAGTGGCTTGAGACTGAAAGTCAGTGTCACTTGTTTGGAACTTTTGCACTGTGACTATTTCCAGTCCCTGCTCCTTAATTGTTTTCTGAAAAATTTCTGTTTCTGACTTGCTAAACACATCATTTTGAGCGAAAAAAACAGCAACTTTTTTAATATTAGGATTTTGCTTGAGTGCAGCTTTTATTGAAAGAGGCGCAACAGTAGAAACGGGTGCAGAAACACGCGCCACGTAATCTCCAATTTCTGGTACTCCTTTAGCAGTATTAGATGCTCCAATCACAGGAACTTTTGCTCTTTCTGCAATCGGGTCAGCGCTAAAAGCTTGCTGTGATAAAGTTGGACCAACAATACCAACAACTTTATCTTTATTAATTAAAGTTTGAAAAGCGTTAATTGCTCCTGCTTCATCTCCACCAGCGTCTTGAAACACTAATTTAATCGGAGTGCCATTAACACCACCTTTATCATTAAAATATTTTTCAGCAATCTTTACCCCAGCGACTCCTTCTTGACCGAGTAACGCCACGTTGCTGGTTTGTGCGAAAGCAATACCGATAGGAATAGAACCAGATGTACTTGTTGTTTCTACAGCGTTAGTTGCAGAATTTGGGGTGCCATTAGTTCCAGTATTTGTACTACTGTTAGTGCCACCGCCGCAGGCTGTAAGCAGCATAGCACAAGTAGCAAATATTGCAGTTGTAATAGTAGCAGGTTGTTTCATGGTCGAGTGGTCTTTACAAGAAGTAAAGTATATAAGGAGGTTTACACTTCAAGACTGTTTTTGTGCAAGCATTATACCCATTAAGAGTACTTTGGCAAGAATTTGTATGAAATCATTTTTATTTCATCATGCAAAGTCAAATTTTCCACGTAGTTTTTATAAAACTTCTTGGCTTTAAAAAACTTTTACTAAGATCTGGCATTATTCTCAATAAGAGGCTCAGCCTCCCCAGTAAGAGCTAACAAACAGACAAATTATGCAATAATTTAGTCCTCCATAAACTAAAGGAAGAAAACTTGGGATACAATCCAAAGCTATTTGTGCTATTGTGAACAACCTAAAATTGCCTTCTTTGCCGGACATGGCAAATATTTGGCAGCAAACTCTCCATTGGACTCCCACTGTGCAACAGCAAGTGCAATTCCAACAGCTTTACGAATTTATTCTAGAGGGTAACAGCCAGTTTAATCTAACTCGCATCACTGACCCCGAAGAGTTTTGGGAAAAGCATCTTTGGGATTCTCTGCGAGGAATAGTTTCTCTATTAAGAGATGAGGGGGATGAGGGGGATGAGGATGTTATTTCTACACCTACTCCCCCTACTTCCCTATCTTTCATAGATATCGGTACAGGTGCGGGTTTTCCGGGACTTCCAGTCGCCATTGCTGTAGCTAATAGTACTGTAACTTTAGTTGATTCTACCCGAAAAAAGATTGCGTTCCTTGAAAAAACAAGAACTGTGCTTAATCTGACTAACGTTAAAACTTTGACTGGTAGAGCAGAAGAAGTCGGTCAACAACCCCAGCAGCGACAAACCTATGATGTTGCTCTCATTCGTGCTGTAGGGACAGCCTCTGTGTGTGCTGAATATGCTTTACCATTACTTAAGCAGGGTGGTTTAGCTGTTATCTACCGTGGCAATTGGACACAAGAAGAAACAAAAGCTCTAGAAAATGCCGTTAACCAGTTGGGTGGCATCATTGAATTAGTTGACAAATTTACAACTCCCTTAAGTGGAAGTATCCGTCACTGCCTTTACTTACGTAAGGTAGCAATGACACCTGTCCAGTTTCCTCGTCCTGTTGGTGTACCTAACCAAAAACCGCTTTAGAAGAAGTGAGGGAGATCAGGAGGAAACGGAGCACCCGAGCAGGGTGCTGAGGAGAAGAAGAGCCAATCGATATTAGCTCTTCCTCTCCCTTTCTCCCTTTCTCCCTTTCTCCCTGCTCCCCTGCTTCCTCTACTCCCCATCCCTCATTACGCTGCTTTACTCGCCTGTGCAAGGCGTTTATTAATCTCATCCCAGTTCAAAACATTCCACCAAGCATTCAAATAATCGGCGCGGCGGTTCTGGTACTTGAGGTAGTATGCATGTTCCCATACGTCATTACCCATAATTGGGTAGTTGCCTTCACTGAGAGGACTATCCTGATTAGCTGTGGTTGTTATTGCAAGCTTGCCATCTTTGGTGCGAACTAGCCAAACCCAACCACTCCCAAAACGCCCTGTACCAGCTTCGTTAAACTGCTTTTTGAATGCGGCAAAATTGCTGAAGTTTTGTTTGATAGCGGATGCGATCGCCCCTGTTGGTTCTCCGCCACCCTTCGGCTTCATAATTCTCCAAAACATCGAGTGGTTCACATGACCACCACCATTATTGCGCACCGTTCTACGAATATCTTCTGGTACACTGTTAAGATTACGCAGCAGCTGTTCAACAGTTTGACTTTTCAGTTCTGGATGTTTGTCTAATGCTGCATTTAAGTTTTTTATATAAGTAGCATGGTGTTTACCGTGATGAAACCGCATTGTTGCAGCATCAATATGTGGCTCAAGCGCCTCGTAGCGATAGGGCAACTGAGGTAGCTGGATAGTCCCTGTTTTGCCTGGATTTGGTTTGTTTTGGCTTGGCGCATTCTGTGCTTTAGCACAAGAATCTAAAGCAAAAGCACCCGCACTAGTTCCAAGTAAAAATAAGAAATGACGACGAGCAATAGCCATAATAGTGATTGTGGCAGAAAAACGTTGTTTTCAGTTGTTATTTTCTGAAATTTAGACTAAATATTATACCGATATTTGATTCTAACCATAAATAGATCCAAACCAGTGTAAATTCTTAATACTTATTTTTTTTTAGTAGCGATAAGCCTCTGGCTTGACGCTACGCGTATCGCGTTACGGGCTACAAAAATTTCAGTCTGTGCTTGACACTCCCACGGCTATCAAAACTTCGCTACCGCCGCCTACGGCGCGGCTACGCCTAACGTTTTGATTTAAAGCCGATTCTTCTTTCACCCCCGCCGGCGGATTTGTGATGATGTTTAAAGGAAGGGAGAATCGAGAGATAGGTGAGAGAGAAGAACCAATTTCCATTAAGTATTAACAACAAATGTTAATTATTAATTCAACAACAAACAATGTTATTGGATTCTTTGATAAATAAATTTACAAGAATATCTTGAATTTTGTTCATTAACAATTTTAAGGAGAAAGTCAGTTGTTAACATCTACTCTACTAGCTGCCACTTTCGCTACAACACCCTTGCAATGGAGTCCTGTCGTTGGGATAATTATGATCCTGAGTAACATCGCTGCGATTGCCTTCGGCAAGTCTACTATTAAGTATCCAAGCGTTGCTCCAGAACTCCCTTCACCCCAGTTTTTCGGTGGTTTTGGTTTACCTGCACTTTTGGCAACGACCGCCTTTGGTCATATTCTAGGTGTTGGTGTCATCTTAGGTCTGCATAGCCTTGGTAGGATCTAAATATTTGCCGAACTTGGTATTCACTTGATTGTTTTTTTGTATACAAAATAGAGCCAGAAAACATAACTATCTGGCTCTTTTATGTTCATAATCTACGTTTGTCTTCTATCCTGCTAGAGGAGTCAGACCTCGCATTTGACGAATACCATTGATGCAGGCTACGCAATCACAGCCATACTTGGCTATAGCAGCCTCGCTTTCTTCGTCTGTAAATTCCAGTTCTGTGTTGGCTTGATTTCGCTCAGTTTGTGGCGCGGTAAATTCCACGACAGATGAACCCCCAGTGTTATTCACCCGTGTGCATTCTGGGCGAGGAGTTGCTTTGTTAGGAGAACGTACACAGGAAAGACGATTTGCTGCTGGATTGACTGTTTGATTTGCTCTAGCTGGTTGGGTCATCATTGCCAAAGAGATGATAGACGCAAATAGCATAGGACTGGAAAGCAAAGTGAGGAAAAATTTTCTGTTCATCTGCTTAAAAACGTCTGTGACTAAACAAGACATGGCTTTAATGTTTTCACATTCCTTGGTTGGTATTCAGTAAATTTTGTGCAAAGTTGCCTGAATAACTGCAGAGAGTACTCAAAAAGTACGCTCTATTTTAACAGACGCGATTTCTCACGTCTAGAGAAAGACAATACGGAAAAATCGGTAGATGCAGCGAAGAAGAAATATCTGACAGGAAAAGCGAGAATATTTTCTTATAAAACCGACTGAAACACATATCCAGTAAGCTAATCGCATACTTGAGCTTTGAGCCAAGAAATAAATTTATTGGCAGACAAATAAGGCAGGTGCAAGATATGACTATAGTTAAGACTATAGTTAAGACTATAGTTAAGTCCTAGCTGTTGACGAACTTCGCATGAGCTAAGTTCCTGACTCAACAGTTATCAGTTATCAGTTTGAAGAAGAATTCAGAATTCAGAATACAGCAATTCTTGATTCAGAAGGAAGAAATAAAGAATTGCGACTTCTGACTCCTGACTCCTGACTCCTGACTCCTGACTCCTGACTCCTTCACTGTTTACTGTTCACTGTGTACTGTTCACTGATTTAATCACATATGCACTAGTGGACAGGGAATACTCTGTTGCTTCTGATACTACACCCACATGATAAGACTGACCCTAACCTGAAGGCAATAAAGAATTTTCCAGCAACGAAGCAATAGCATCTGGACGAATATTTCTATATTCTTTTGTACCAATTTGCAAAATAAAATTAGGTGCGTTTTTACAACATTTTAAACAGCTAGTATGCTCAATAACAACTTGGTCAGACAGACCGCGATCGCACAAAATATTTTCCAATTCTGACAACAAACTTCTTCCACCCCGCTTTGTACAACCAGATTTTTGACAGATTAAAATCCTGGCTTTGGGAGTGTACTTCTGTTGTTGAATAGGTGTTTTTTGAATGGAACAAAAACCAAGTGGTGTTATCCTAAATGCCTTGAGTTTGATTTCGCCTGTATGCGTGTTTAGTTGACTGATACCAAAAACACGAATTTGTTCACCAGGAACTAGAGATAAATTGAGAAAATGACGTAACTCTTTAGGAATTTTAATTTGTATATTCTCTGATTCTAACGCCAATTGTAAGTATTTAAATTGACCTGGAGTTTCACCAACAAAACCAAGAAACTGTCCTTCAATGTTAAATTCAGATAACTTTAAGTAGTGATGACCCATGTTCTTTTAAGAAGTGATGTTTTTGCGTGGGTCGTCTTTTGTCATGAGTCATTTGTCTTTTCTAAAGTACAAATGACTAAGGACAGTATTGACGAGACAAATGTAATTTCAACAAAAATTAACCTATGAGAGCCGTTTAGCCTCGACAGTTTGAGGTAATTGTAGCGGATCTGGCAAATTAGGAAATGCTAATTCCCAACCATTTGCTAAAGTAAAAATCTTACCTTCTGCTCCTTCTGTTTGTTTAACAACTTCTTCTTCAAGGTCTTTTTTAGCAACGTAGACAACCAAATTTCCAGCATCGTTCTGACGCAGCATGACTTTCATAGGAGTTTTCCTGCTTTCTAGTGGTCATTTATAGATGTATTTGTGAAATGTCTTAATTTCCTTTCACAAACAAAGTCTACGAAGCTTCCTCAGTTATTTTCTGTTCGTTCTCAACAAGTTCTAATTCTTTTTTGAGACAGCCTATGACAAATCCTCTCTCCAAAAAATGGACTGCATAAATATAGGACCTTTGTAAATATGTGCCGATACTAGCTACGTAGCCGATCTCTCCCTTTTTCGCTAAGATAACCCCAATATCTTGACCAGGAAAAGTGCCATCGTTCTTAATCATTTTGCGAAGTCGGACTTTATCACCGATATTAAAGATGGGTGGCTGATCGAGCTCTATTTCATCTGATCGCATGTGAATACCTCTGCTGTTCTTGTACTACATTCAATAGTTCCTGCACGGTTAAGCCGCGTTTTTTCTGTGCTGCTTCTTGTCGTACCGCATCTAAGACAGACTGCGTTTGTTCCGAGTCCAGAACAATACCGTACTGCTGTAAGACACTAGACAATAAATGCCGACCAGAATGTTTACCCATAACCAAACGCCGCTCCCAACCTACCTCCTGAGGAGCAAAAGGCTCGTAAGTCATAGGATTTTGCAGCACACCATGAGTATGAATACCAGCTTCGTGAGCAAAGGTCTTTTCACCCACAATGGCTTTCCAAGGTGGTACATGACACCCTGATGCAGCCGCAACAAGTCGAGACAGCTCTAACAAACGAGGCGTGTTAATACCCACATGAACGCCGTATATGCGTTTGAGAGCCATGACAACTTCTTCCAAAGCTGCATTTCCGGCTCTTTCGCCTAATCCATTGACCGTAGTATTCACCGATAAGGCTCCAGCTTTGATACCAGCAAGAGCGTTAGCAGTTGCTAGACCAAAATCATTGTGAGTGTGAACCTCTACAGGAATGGCTAAAGCCATCACCAATCGTTTGACCTTAGTGTATGTCGTGAAGGGGTCGAGAATGCCTACTGTGTCACAGAAACGAAACCGCGATGCACCCCATTCTTGAGCATATTGCGCGACATCGAGGAGGAAGTTTCCATCAGATCTAGAAGAATCCTCTCCTCCTACAGCGACCCAAAGACCTTTGTCAACAGCAAAGCTAATGCTATCTCTGAGTTGTTGCAGAGTCACTCGCCACTGACCATGAAATTTAGCAGCGATTTGGATTCCAGAGACGGGTATGGCGATATGCACTCGCTTCAAACCACAAGCTATAGAAGCTTGAATATCAGATATGACAGCGCGGTTCCAGCCAAGCAATTTCGCTTGTAGACCCGCCTCAGTAATTGCTGATATCGCTCGTATTTCTTCTCTACCCATCGCTGGGATACCAACTTCTAACTCATGAACGCCGATGGTGTCGAGGAACTTGGCGATCGCGACTTTCTCCTCTAAGTTGAAGGCGACTCCTGCTGCTTGTTCGCCGTCGCGTAGTGTCGTGTCATTTATGAGGACTTGATTCATCTTAAAAACCTCTTAGAAAATCATGAATGATGACCAGTCAAGAACTCAAACTTATTGAATTGAGAAGAATACAAAATGCAGAATTAGTAACTCAGTTGAAACTTCACGAATGAATCTGCTTGATTCTGTATTGAAGAACTCTTTTGTTATCAAATCTCTTCAAGGAATTCCTAGGAAAAATTTGAGTTGTGTGTTTTGTGTTCTGAGTTCTCATACAAAATATCACTATAGCAATCCTAAATGATTCATGAAATTCTCTCTTCTCTCTTTTCTTGGCGTTCTATGCGCGAAGGCGTCTTGGCGGTACCCTGCGGGAAGCCGCTGCGCGTCTACGTCAACAAATAGTTTTCACAAATGAGATAGGATTGCTATATTCAGAATTCATCATCATTCATAATTGATAATTCTTGTTTGATCTGTATGGCATAAAACAAGAATTTGGTATCAATTACAAATTCTTATTGTCAGGTGGTGCTTCTGTCTCACCAAATAGCATATGACTGAGATAGGTATTAGCAAGCCCTGAAAAAACTAAAATGCTTAATCCGGCAATCAAAGTAGAAATCATGGTTATATCTCCTTATTTTCTTCAAAAGAATCTCTGATTTTTCTCTTTTTAAAATGGGCTCAAAAAACTAAAAAATATCAAAATCGACTCTTTTTTGGTGATATCTTACATGTTTTAAGACTGGTCTTCTAGCCAATCAAAAATCCGTTCTAGTTGTTCTATATCAACTAAGCCATACTGCCAAAGAAGCATTGCTAAAGGACTATTATCTAACTCATGTTTGCGTAGTGCGACACCAATATCCACGGTTGAAAGTGCAAATTCATTTTGTAAAAAATCAATAAATTTAACATCACTTTGAGAGTTTGTCATAATACAAGATTGAACAAAAAGAACATAAAGTAAAAAAATGTAGACGCCACCGATACTTTCCAAGGGCAGGGAGAACTCCTCTAAATGCAAGTGTGTGCTTGTACGCCTAGGAATGCTGTAGGCTTAGGGCACAGGAGGCTTAGAGGAAACCTTTGCACCATGACGGGAAGCTACTGTGTACTATGGACAACTCTTAGTACGAAAGTATTCTCCGGCTCTGAAGGGCTGCTTTTCATAGGGTAGAAGAAAAATTCTAGCATCTTAACTTCAAACCTGCTCCTTCATAGTTCTTTTCACATTTCATGCCTGTTTTCAGGCTTTATTGTTATCTCATATTGATCTCAATTGAGATAGTCAAAAATTTGTCAAAAATTTAAAGCCGCCAACATCTTTCTAGCCAGTCGATTAATTCTTGGCGACTTGCCATAAATTGCAGTACGGTGCTGCGGACAAGAATCGCTGTTAGACAACTATTGACTTGCACTCGCAAAGAACCGTCAGGAGAACACCAACTCTTAATCATTAACTCTTGCAAGCGTTGACAGATTTGCCTGCGATCGCTCATGGGAATTTGCACAATATGTTCGCCTGAGGCTTGGAAACTACAAGATTGCATAATTAACGTTCCTTTATCACCAGTTCTTTTTCCTTGTTCTGACTTGTCACGGTTTGTAGCTTTTGTTCGAGTTGCTCAATACGTTCTAGTAAGGAGCTCATGACAGTCGCTTCTAAATCGGGTAGTTTTCCGTGTTCTAAAGGCGAGAGGTGCTCATTCTGCTTGCGGGAAATAATACGACCAGGAACTCCCACAACAGTGGAATCTGATGGGACATTGCGCAAAACAATCGAACCTGCACCAATACGGACGCGATCGCCAATCTGAAGATGACCCAAGATTTTTGCACCCGCTCCCACAACGACGTTTTTCCCGAGGGTAGGATGGCGCTTACCACTCTCTTTTCCAGTTCCACCAAGGGTAACACCTTGGTAAATGAGTGTATAGTCTCCAACGATAGCGGTTTCGCCAATGACAACACCCATACCGTGGTCGATAAACACACCCTTGCCAATCTCCGCACCTGGGTGAATTTCAATTCCTGTCAGAAACCGTCCTAAGTGAGAAATAAAGCGAGGGATAAAAGCCACTCCACGGTTGTACAACCAATGGGCAAGGCGATGCAAACATAGTGCGTGGAATCCTGGGTAACAAAATAGCACCTCCAGCCAATTGCGTGCTGCTGGATCTCGCTCAAATATGATGCGAAAATCAGTCAATAGCGGCTCTAAAGAAACACCAGAAAGCATAGCAAAAAGCAGGTGGGAATAGTTCCCCAGCATTTCTGCAATCTTTGAATTCCTGATATGGTCGAAGGGCTGTTGCATTGGTACTGCGGGAGTGAAAATCGCCGTGTGCTATGTTCTCTGCTTATACCAGGTGTTTGCAAAGACCGCTGTACGTTCAATGCCGATTGGATTTATTGGATTAATTAAGGCTGTACTCAACAGCCCTAAAGCTTGATTTAATGCAAATTTAAAATTTTTGTTGGGGTAGGGGTGCTAGTATTTCCAAGGTCGGGGTACTTGAATTTATGGGGGAGGGGACTAAGTATTTCTGTACTCGATATAAGTTCGCCTGCCAATAAGACTTTTATGCGATTCAGGCAAGATATTTTTGCATAAATTAACAGCTACTCTCTTGTACTCAAGCATGAAGCGAACGAATTGTATGAGAAAATTCTGTATCTCCAGTTACTATTTGCTATTGTATTCCTACAATTGAAAAAAAACAAGCTTTGCTATTTTGTCTGATGGTTTTTATCTGTAAGCCTAAACACTATTTTATGTATCTAAAATTGTAGTTTGATTAACCGTTAAACCTATTTTATCCTTTTGGATGAGAATGTTGACCGTCCTACATGAAGAAAATGCAAGATTTTGATGCATTGAATGCATATCAAAAGAACCTGAGTTCGACATAAGAGAAGAAGCCAAAAAGTAGTCAGAATAAAGGTTACAGCTTCAGAGGATGTTTGGAAAGTATGAAATTCAAAGACATCTTTAAATTCCAGCTGTTAAAACTTAGTTAATTGAGATAAAATTCTATTAACAGGAATCCCAATGATTAATCCCAGTGATTGAAAAACCTTAGTTTTCCTTGTTTACGCCTGATAATCAGTCAACATTGATGAGAGAAATACTATCAAAATCTGCCAGAAATGAGGATACCAACAAAATATTAAAAAAATTTGAACTGCATTTCTTATCTCAAAAAATGATATTCTGTATACAGAATTGAATTTCGCAAATTTCTGGAGTAGTGCTCCGTAACCTACTCCAGATTTCCAAAATCAAAATCTCTCCTCAGGCAGTTCTCTAGGCATTATTTCATCAGCCTCTGAGTACAAGGTAGAGAACCTAAAAAAAGCCAAGATTTTTCTCAAACCCTTATAGGAATTGGGTTCTATTTGAGTACACAAATGCTTGTCCCCATTTCCATAAATACTCGAACCCCACCTGAAGAATTCTAGTACCCCTACCCATAAAAAAATTTTGTGAGTCCTCAAAAAACCAAAGCATAAGGGTTTTTAGTATTGAGTACAAATCTAATCAATTTAATAAATTCTATCCAGAGCACAAGCGCTGCCCTTATTTAAGACGACTGATATAAAACTTATATCGCCAACACTCAAAGCGTAAATAAAAACAGCGCTTCGGAGTGAGTGGAGGGATGAGATAGCACCATGCCCCTGTGAACAGAAGTCGCGCCTTTACGCGCAAATTTCCTTCAAGTCGAAGAGCGTTGACACACACCAGCCTTTGAAAACTTGGGTAGAGAGCGCGAGTACAAGACGCGGCTTCCATTCTTAGCTCAACAGAGTGGCTATGGCATCTTCCACGGTGGCAACGTTAGTACCTGACAAGCATGCGAAATTCAATGACACAGTCTACAGGACTCGTTACCCCTCTAGTTACGGAATCCACTCCAACCAAAGCAAAATCCAGTGGTTGCGGCGGATGCAGCAGCGATAGCAGCGCCACTGTGGAAATGGACAAAAAGCTGAAACAACGGATTGCCCAGCATCCCTGCTATAGTGAAGAAGCCCATCACCACTACGCGAGGTTGCACGTTGCTGTCGCCCCTGCCTGCAACATTCAATGCAACTATTGTAATCGCAAATACGACTGCGCTAACGAGAGTCGTCCTGGAGTGGTGAGTGAACTGCTAACCCCAGAGGAAGCAGCACACAAAGCTTTGGTAATTGCAGGCAAGATTCCTCAATTAACCGTGTTGGGAATTGCAGGTCCTGGCGATCCACTAGCAAATCCAGAAAAAACTTTCCGCACCTTTGAATTGATTGCCGAGAAAGCTCCAGATATCAAGCTTTGTCTGTCAACTAACGGTTTAATGCTACCTGAGTATATTGACCGCATTAAACAACTGAATATAGACCACGTTACTATTACCATTAATATGGTAGACCCAGAAATTGGGGCAAAAATTTATCCTTGGGTTCACTACAAGCGCAAGCGTTACAGAGGCATCGAAGGGGTAAAAATTCTGCACGAAAAGCAGATGGAAGGATTACAAGCCCTCAAAGAAGCCGACATCCTGTGCAAAGTCAACTCGGTGATGATTCCGGGAATTAATGATGAGCACCTGACAGAGGTAAATCAGGTCATTCGTTCCAAAGGCGCATTCCTTCATAACATTATGCCGCTGATTTCTGCACCAGAACACGGCACCCACTTTGGATTAACTGGTCAACGCGGTCCCACACCAAAAGAACTCAAGACAGTGCAAGATAACTGCGCTGGTAATATGAAAATGATGCGTCATTGCCGTCAGTGTCGCGCCGATGCAGTTGGTTTGTTAGGTGAAGACCGCAGTCAAGAATTTACTAAAGCTAAATTCATGGAAATGACTCCAGAATATGACCTACAACAACGCCAAGAAGTTCATGCAGGCATTGAGAAGTTTCAAGAAGAACTGAGAATAGCCAAAGAAAAAGCTCTCACTGCTGTAGAAACAACCAATGGTGCATCTGTACAAAACAGTCCAAAAATCCTAGTTGCAATAGCAACCAAAGGTGGTGGATTGGTTAACCAACACTTTGGTCATGCCAAGGAATTCCAGATTTATGAAGTTGATAGCACTGGAGTTCGCTTTGTTGGACACCGCAAAGTTGATCATTATTGCCAAGGCGGATACGGCGAGAAAGCCACTCTAGAAAATATCATTCAAACAATCGCTGATTGCAAAGCGGTCTTGGTTTCCAAAATTGGCGACAGTCCCAAGGAAAAATTGCATAAACTCGGAATTCAGACGGTTGAATCCTACGATGTGATTGAGACGGTTGCTTTAGAATTTTACCAGCAATACGTGCAGGAACAAGGGAAGTAAAAGGTCAAAAGTCAAAAGTTAAAAATTCGTCTGATTTTTAACTTTTAACTTTTCACTTTTCTTTCTCCTCATTACCCAGTACCCAATTCCCAATCCACAATTTCTAAGATAGTAAGGGGAATAATCATGGCTTACGAAATTACCAGCAAGTGCATTTCCTGCAAATTATGTCTTTCTGCTTGTCCCACTGGCGCAATCAAGATAATTGACGGTCTTCACTGGATTGACCCTAACCTCTGCACAAACTGTGATGGTACTGCTTACAGTGTCCCTCAGTGTGTGGCTGGTTGTCCCACCTGCGACGGTTGCGTCAAAGAACGTGCGGATTACTGGGAGTCCTGGTTTACCACTTACAATAAACTCGTAACGAAACTAACAAAAAAACAAGACTATTGGGACAATTGGTTTAACTTTTATTCCCAAAAATTTTCTGAGCAAATGCAGAAAACAAAAACATCAGGAGTAGAAGCTTGAACCAGTGAACAGTACACAGTACACAGTGAACAATTGATAACTGATATAGCAGTCCTAAATCATTCGTGTTAGCGGAGCGTGCGCCAAGGGCGCTCAACTCTCTGTTTTCCTCCTCTGCGCCACGCCAGATCGCACCGTCGGGGGAAACCCCAACGCCAGATACCAAGTGAGGGAAACCCTCCTGCAGTACTGGCTCCGCAACGCACTGGCTCCTCTGCGCCTCTGCGGTTAATTCAATCAAAACCTTTTTCACAACTCAAATAGGATTGCTATAACTGATAACTGTTAAACTGACACCCCACACCCAGTTTCATAAATTCTTAATAGTAGTCAAATCAGATTGGAAGCAATGCAAAAAGACTGCATATATTTAGACAATAATGCCACCACCAAGGTAGACTCAGCAGTTGTAGAGGCTATGCTGCCCTACTTAAGCGAGTATTACGGCAATCCCTCCAGTATGCACACCTTTGGCGGGCAAGTCGGTAAAGCGGTTAAACAAGCACAAGAACAAGTAGCCGCCCTCTTAGGTGCTGATGAATCAGAAATTATCTTTACCAGTGGAGGAACTGAGGGAGATAACGCCGCTATTCGCGCAGCACTGTTAGCACAAAGCGAAAAGCGACACATCATCACCACACAAGTCGAACACCCAGCGGTGCTGAGTCTGTGCAAACACTTGGAAACCCAAGGTTATTCTGTCACCTATCTTTCAGTGAATCGTCAAGGGCAATTGGATTTGAATGAGCTAGAAGCCTCATTGACAGGCAATACAGCCCTGGTGACGATTATGTACGCCAATAACGAAACCGGCGTGGTTTTCCCAATAGAACAAATTGGTTTGCGTGTCAAAGAAAGTGGCGCACTCTTCCATGTCGATGCAGTGCAAGCAGTGGGGAAAATCCCCATGAATATGAAGACGAGCACCATTGATATGCTGACTCTGTCTGGTCATAAAATTCATGCACCTAAAGGGATTGGCGCATTATATGTGCGGCGCGGAGTTCGGTTCCGTCCCATGCTCATTGGCGGAGGACAACAGCGTGGAAGAAGAGCAGGAACAGAAAATGTTGCAGGAGTTGTTGCCTTAGGCAAAGCCGCTGAACTAGAATTATTACATCTAGAAGAAGCGACAACCAGAGAAAGGCGTTTGCGCGATCGCCTAGAGCAAACTCTCATCACCACAATCCCCGACTGCGAAGTCAACGGTCATTCAACGCAAAGATTGCCAAACACCACCAACATTGGCTTCAAGTATATCGAAGGTGAAGCAATTCTGCTCTCTTTGAACAAGTACGGTATTTGTGCCTCATCCGGTTCTGCTTGCAGTTCTGGCTCTTTGGAACCCTCTCATGTTCTACGAGCAATGGGCTTACCCTACACCATCTTACATGGTTCCATCCGCTTCAGCCTTTGTCGTTACACCACAGAAGCCGAAATTGACGCAGTTCTCGCAGTGATGCCCTCTATTGTGGAACATCTGCGTACACTCTCGCCCTTCAAAAGTGATAATGCACTTTGGCTGCAACAACAGGAAAAAGCAGTGCTTAGCGCAGGGAGATGAAAAAGATGAGGGAGAAAAGAGGAAGCTTCTCTCTCCCTACTCTCCAAATTCCTTATGACTCAATCTAAAGTTCAAAATCTTGAATCTGAAATCGGCTATGTGGGACTATACAGATAAAGTCATGGATCTCTTCTACAATCCCAAAAATCAAGGGGAATTAGAAGACTCTAGAGAACCTGGAATCAAAATTGCTGTTGGAGAAGTCGGTAGCATTGCTTGTGGAGATGCTCTGAGATTACACCTTAAAGTTGACGAAACAACTGAAAAAATCCTCGATGCTCGTTATCAAACATTTGGCTGTACGAGTGCGATCGCATCTTCAGAAGCTCTGGTAGATTTAATCAGGGGTTCAACCCTAGACGAAGCCCTGAAAATCAGCAACAAAGATATTGCTAATTATCTTGGCGGATTACCGCAAGCAAAGATGCATTGCTCGGTGATGGGACAAGAAGCGCTAGAAGCAGCTATTTATAATTACCGAGGCATTGCTCACGAGGTTCACGAAGACGATGATGAAGGAGCGCTAGTTTGCACTTGCTTCGGCATCAGTGATGCAAAAATTAAGCGTGTGATTCTAGAAAATGACCTCACCACCGCAGAAGAAGTCACAAATTATGTGAAAGCAGGTGGCGGATGCGGATCTTGTCTCGCAACGATTGATGATATCATTGCATCTGTGCGTAAAGAATCTGCTGCCTCTGTCAGTACTTTGAAAAAGAATACGACTAGTCAGCAAGCCAAAAAACTGCTAACACCTGTGCAAAAAATTGCACTGATTCAAAAAGTCTTAGATGAAGAAGTCAGACCTGTTCTCATCGCCGATGGTGGAGACGTAGAACTGTACGACGTAGATGGCGATTGTGTGAAAGTTGTGCTACAGGGTGCTTGCGGTTCATGTTCTGCTAGCACAGCAACACTCAAGATTGCAATTGAATCTAGATTGCGCGATCGCGTAAGCATTAATCTTGTTGTAGAAGCGGTTGAGCCATCATTGCTTTAAGATTTACGCACTTTACAAAAATACCGTAATATGCATTACCCTGAAACACCAAGTAGGATTTGACTCATATCATTGTCTTCCTTCCTATCAATGCTTGAGTCCTACTAACAACGGACAGCTAAATTCACTGGCTAAGAGCACGCAAGTGAAGGTTTTTAGCTAAGAGCGCGAATTTCATTATCCAACCAACTCGCTTCAAAGGAAAAGGATATGAGCACATTATTCGACAAACTTGGTGGACAACAGGGTCTTGAGCAAGTAGTGGATGAATTCTACAAACGCGTCATGGCTGACAACACCCTCAATAAGTTTTTCGCCAACACCAACATGGACAAGCAACGTCAAAAACAAGTTGCTTTCTTCGCGAAGATTTTTGATGGTCCAGACCAATACAGCGGTCGCTCCATGGACACAACACACACAGGTATGAATCTACAGCAACAACACTTCGATGCTATTGCAAAATACCTGAGTGAGGCATTAGCTGCGCGTGGAGTGTCATCAGAAGACGCAAACGCTGCAGTTGCTCGCGTCGATACTTTGAAGGGCTCTATCTTGAACAAGTGATGTAGAGTCTACGCTTCCTTCTTTGGGGAGCGCAGCGAGGGTCAAGTCTTACTTGGTGTTTCAGGATAATGCACATTATGACTAACTTGTAAAGTGCGGAATACCTAAAAAATTTCACGAGGAAATCGATGTTCTTACTTTCAATAGTTTTTACTGTAGAGCGATCGCCACCGGCGGGCACTACGTGCTAAAGCCACTTGATTCGTTCTACAAGCGGTCACCGCTGTCATCATACAGGCGTGACTCACAAAAAGCAAAGACCCACCAAACCAACCAATCAATTAGCAATCAATTCCAGGAGAAAAACTCATCATGTCCGACGAAAAAATCAGACAGATAGCATTCTACGGTAAAGGCGGTATCGGTAAATCTACCACCTCCCAAAATACCCTTGCCGCTATGGCAGAAATGGGTCAGCGCATCATGATTGTGGGTTGCGACCCCAAAGCAGACTCCACCCGTTTGATGCTGCACAGCAAAGCCCAAACCACCGTGCTTCACCTCGCCGCTGAACGGGGCGCAGTAGAAGATTTAGAAATCGAAGAAGTGTTGCTCACCGGCTTCCGTGGTGTTAAGTGCGTGGAATCTGGTGGTCCTGAGCCCGGAGTAGGTTGCGCCGGTCGGGGTATCATCACCGCCATCAACTTCTTGGAAGAAAACGGTGCTTACCAAGACTTAGACTTCGTATCCTACGACGTGTTGGGTGACGTTGTGTGCGGTGGTTTCGCTATGCCTATTCGTGAAGGTAAAGCACAAGAAATCTATATTGTCACCTCTGGTGAAATGATGGCGATGTATGCTGCTAACAACATTGCTCGCGGTATTCTTAAGTACGCTCACTCCGGTGGCGTGCGCTTGGCTGGTCTGATTTGTAACAGCCGTAAAGTTGACCGGGAAATCGAACTGATTGAAACCCTGGCAGAACGGTTAAACACCCAAATGATCCACTTCGTACCTCGTGACAACATCGTTCAACACGCAGAATTGCGTCGGATGACAGTGAACGAGTACGCACCTGACAGCGACCAAGGTAACGAATACCGCGCATTAGCTAAGAAGATCATCAACAACACCAAGCTCACCATTCCTACACCTATTGAAATGGACGAGTTAGAAGCCCTACTGGTAGAGTTCGGTATCCTCGACGACGATACCAAGCACGCAGAAATCATCGGCAAACCTGCGGAAGCTACTGCCAAGTAAGCAATGCCCTAGGGTGGGCAAGCAGCCCACCTTTGAAGACAGAAGAATAAAGAATGAAATATTCCATACTTCATTTTTCACTCTTCATCTTTCCCTAACCAGCATCCCACCAGCGATTCACTACTGAGGAACACTATGACATTTACAGATGATAAAAATGCTTCTGCGGAAGACCAAAAAGCAATCATAGAAGAAAGAAAAGAACTTATTAAAGAAGTTCTAGACGCTTACCCCGACAAAGCTAAGAAAAAGCGGGAAAAGCACCTAAACGTATACGAAGAAGGTAAGAGCGATTGCGGCGTTAAATCCAACATCAAATCCCTTCCTGGTGTGATGACCGCTCGTGGTTGTGCTTACGCTGGTTCTAAGGGTGTGGTCTGGGGTCCAATTAAGGACATGATTCACATCAGCCACGGTCCTGTGGGTTGCGGTTACTGGTCCTGGTCTGGTCGTCGTAACTACTACATCGGCACAACAGGTGTTGACACCTTTGGCACCATGCACTTCACCTCCGACTTCCAAGAACGGGATATCGTCTTCGGCGGTGACAAAAAACTCTTAAAACTGATTCAAGAACTCGAAGTACTCTTCCCCCTCAACCGGGGTATTTCCATTCAATCTGAATGTCCTGTCGGTTTAATTGGGGATGACATTGAAGCCGTCGCCAGAAAATCATCAAAAGAGATTGACAAGCCCGTTGTACCCGTACGTTGCGAAGGCTTCCGGGGTGTTTCCCAATCCCTAGGTCACCACATTGCGAACGACATGGTTCGTGACTGGGTGTTTAGCAGATCCGATAAGGAAAGAAAAGAAGGGACGCTGAAATTCGAGTCTACTCCCTATGATGTCGCAATTATCGGTGACTACAACATCGGTGGTGATGCTTGGGCTAGCCGCATCCTCTTAGAAGAACTTGGCTTGCGCGTAGTCGCCCAGTGGTCAGGTGATGGCACCATCAATGAGATGATGCAGACACCAAACGTAAAGATGAACCTGATTCACTGCTATCGGTCGATGAACTACATCAGCCGTCATATGGAAGAAGCTTACGGTATTCCCTGGTTGGAATACAACTTCTTTGGTCCCACCAAGATTGCCGAATCCTTACGGGAAATCGCTTCTAAATTTGACTCAAAAATCCAAGAAAACGCTGAGAAGATTATCGCCAAGTATCAGCCAGTCATGGATGAAATCATTGCCAAATATCGTCCAGGCTTGGAAGGCAAGACTGTTGCCATGATGGTTGGTGGTCTGCGTCCTCGTCACGTTGTCCCTGCATTCCAAGATTTGGGAATGAGGATGATTGGTACTGGTTATGAGTTTGCTCATAATGACGACTACAAGCGTACCACTCACTACATTGAACACGGTACCGTCGTTTTCGATGACGTTACTGCTTACGAGTTCGAGGAATTTGTTAAAGCCCTCAAGCCCGACCTCATCGCCTCTGGTGTGAAAGAGAAGTACGTCTTCCAAAAAATGGGTTTGTGTTGTAAAGTGGTATTTGTTGCTCAAGTGACGTATGAAGATAGGATACGCAAGAGTTTCCAGCAAAAACCAAGCTGATACGGATGCTTTGAATCAGCAAATTGACCGCTTAAAAAAGGCGGGTGCAGAAAATATTTTAAGCGATGTCCAAAGCGGTAGGGAAGATTCGAGAAAGAGTTATAAAAAGCTTTTGAAACTAGTTAAAGACGGTGTTGCTACTGAGGTAATCACTACCCGGCTTGACCGATTGGGAAGAAATACGATTGAAATTCACCGCGCCATTGAAACCTTCAGAAAATACGGTGTGAAATACACCAACCTTGATATGCCGCTTGATGGCTCAGGGTCAGCTATGGAGTGGTTTACGGTGCAGAATGTAGCGGCACTGGCAGAGTTAGAATCGCGCTCAATAAGCGACCGAGTAAGGCACGGGCTAAATTACTTTCGAGAGAATAAAAAGTATTTTGGTACTCCTCCGTTTGGGTACGCGAAAGATGAAAATTCAAGATTGATACCCCATCCTGCTAATTGGGATATTGCACGAGAAATATGTGAAAGACTGCGATCGCAATCTAAAGCATCGATTGCAATATGGCTTGCAGAAGAACACGGCATAGAAATGTATCCAACCAGCTTTCGGCGTTACATCATGAATCCGTGTCTCAGAGGACATACGGTTTATAAGGTGGATGGGACAGAGCAAATTCACTACAATACTCACATCCCGTTGCTATCTGAAGCTGAATATCAAGAATTAGTAAAAACTACCGCATTGAAGGTAAGGGACGACAGCAAGGACTCGAAGTTGCACTTCTTAGCTGGTTTGTTCCGTTGTGGGTTGTGTGGCGCAGCTATGAGTAAGAGTAGCTGCGCTCAAAACGGATATTACCGCTTTCAATGCGCCAAGTACAAGAAGTTTGGGGTAAAGGGGTGTGCGAACAAGAAAACCATTGCAGCTACTATCGTGCGTAGGTTGACCGTACAGCAGCTAATTGATTATGCCCGCGAAATAACCCAAGAAATCGAAAATCAAGTTAATACTCAAGAAGAAGATGTAGAAACATTACAACTTCAACGACAAATTGAAGGGCTTAAGAAACTGGGTGACAACCCGGCAATAATCAACGCGATCGCTGACCTCAAAAAGCAGATAAAAGCCCGCGAACACCATTCAAGCGTTCGCAGTTCGACGATTAAAGAAGATAAAAAGCTGCTCTACGCATTCCTTCAAGCTGATTTCTTTGATTCGCTCTCAGACGAGGAATTGCGAAGTATCTGCCTGCGTTTATCTCATCCTCGAAGTACGTTGGTGGCAAAGAATTAAAATGGTCAATGCGAGAGTTGGTGTAAGCTAATGCTTTTTCACGGATTCGTGCCCATACATTGTTTAGATCCATTTTCTTTTCTCCTGAAGCGTATTTTTAGCGTAGTTGATTTTTTTTGATGGCTGGGTTCGCGGTGAACCAAGCATTTTTTTTGAGCCGAGTTCTTTCCTTTGTTGTTACTGGGGTGGGTTGGCGAGAATCTGTAACTCGGTAGCGTGATGATATTGCGGTACTTCTAACCCTTCCCACTGCACCCGGACGTTTGCAACACTGACCGCGATGACATCACCAGTATTAACTTCAGCAGGAATGCGATCGCGGCTTTGTTTATTCGCTACCTCGCGGTTGAATCTCACTTTCATCCCAGGTTCAAAGTCTTCAACGGTGAGTTCTTCCTCTTTGGATGCGGGTGGTACTGAAGGGGTGTTTTGTACTGAGTCATCATTAATACTGACTGTTTTCTCTTTAGTGGCAACTGGGGTGGATTGGGGATGGTTTTGAAAGTTAATCGAGGTTTGCACTGATTCGTTGGGGTGGGGGTCCATTTTCCACCCCAGTTACCACCCCAGTTCCACCCCAGTTTAAATCGCTGAAACCCTTATTTGCACTTAACCCCACCCCAACCACCCCAGTTTGGGGAGTCAATACTCTCTTCTCATCAAATTCCATTGAAAAACAGTTTCCGTCTTCTTCTTTTTTTCTTGATTCAATGGATTTCAAAATTAGCCAAAATTGGGGTGCGTTCAGTGCGTGTAAGGGTTTGGTGGGGTGGGAGTTGGGGTGGGAATTGGGGTGGAACTGGGGTGGGACGAGAATGATTCTACTAACCCAATGCCCGTAATGACAGAGATATATTTTTTACCAGATGGGTGAGCTATCCTGCTAACTTTGGCTTTGGGGAAAATCTTGTGGATTTGGGGAATTACCTGGTTGATAGCCTTGATTGGGCGATCGCTTGGGCGGTTAGTTTCACCCCAAGTACGTTTACCGTTCTCTTCAATGGTGAGAATGCCTTCGTCAATGTACCAGTGTTCTAGCAGTGCCCAAAGTTCAGATGCGGTCATTTGAGAACCAAGCTTGTAATCCAAATTGATGTCGCCAGCGAACTGGAATAGATGGTTGTTTTCAATTTGGATTTGTTCGTAGGCTTCGTGGGTGCAGGTGTAATCAATCCCCTCTTGAATGAGTGCATGGAAAGCGCTGACCATGTAGTTAAGGAACGTTGGGGCGACCTCCAGCCTTTGAAAATTCTCGTCATAAACAAAGCGCGGGTCTGCTTGCAGTTCGTATTCATTCGTGGGGTCTGGGTCGTCTTTGTAGATGTATCGGAACGCCAAAGGTGCAAACCTATCAATCGAAGACTGCAAAGCCCCTTGTAAGTTAGGCAGTTCGTTTAGATTCCACAGCCCGATACCAAGAGGGGTGAACTCCTCACCGTCAACGCTTTTCTTCTCCGAGTCAAGTTTTTGTCCGGTGATATAGGCTTTTAGACTCTGGAGACTGTCTAACTTGATTGTTTTGGGGTTTTCACTAGCCCAGTTGATACGGCTGTATCGGAGCGATGCCAAGCTAAATTTTCTCCCCTCGTCGTACTGTTGGAAGTCAGCCAAGGTTTTGCTTGTCATGCCTTGATGCCCAAAAATCAACGACACAACAGCACGTAAAGCGTCCTTCCCGTTGCTACCTACTCCACAAGGGAGCAATCCCTTAACCGTTCTACCTCTAATTCTGCGAACGTTAGAAAGGTCAAATGCAGCAGCTATATTCCGCAAGAAAATCTGCCGTTGTGCATCGTCAAGGCACTCCAGTAGGCGATTGCAATGGGGAGAGTGTGCAGATGGGTCGTATTCCACTAACCCAGGATAAATATAGTATTCGTTTGGGGAATGGGGCAATAGCCTGAAGGTGGGGCTGCTTCCTTCCCAAAATACTCGCAGAATGCCGTTAGAGCAATTCAACCCTGGCGGGTTAAGAAGTTCCCCATCGACAGTTAAACGCATTTTCGCCCAAGCAAGAACTTCCTTCGCGCTTGCTGTTTTTGCAAAGGGATACTCTAGTCGCCCTTTGCTCTCGTTCCAGACACCAGAAGTGTTGCAGTAAGCAGCAATCCTGGGTACAAGATGTCCGTCATTTACCTTTTTGTAATAACCTTCTTGTTGCCACTCGTAAAGGATGTCGTTGGCGCAAATCCAAGGGCTATCTCTAAAGAAAAATACAAAAGCCTGTTGGTTTAGAGTGTCTACAGGTTCGACTCCTTCTCCTTCCCCATTCCCGTCATCAACGGTTGGCTCCTCCCGCCCTACAATCCCATGAATTTGAGCTTCCAACCGCTCAATGAACTCGTTAACATCCATCTGCCCCAAAACCTCTCTAATATCCCCTTTATACGGAATGTCAGCCCAAATAGAACGCGGGTCAATGGCTATAAAAGGAACCCGCAACTTACAACAAACTTCCGTGACTCTTTCAGCCTTCTTGACCCCAACATCGTCAGCATCGTGCAGGAATGCGATCGCAAAGTTGGGTAATTGAACCTTTGCTCGGTTAAGTTCGGCTTCGATTTCACCATCTCCCCAGTTACTGCCTTGGAACGTGAATGACCCCACGCCATTGCTGCGAGCAATATCAACACAACCTTCCCCTTCTTGCAGCAGGAGTAGGGGAACCCCACTAACTGTCTTCGCAAAATCAATCAACTCGTCCAAGCAATAACCATGCCAGAGGTCGCTGCCTTTTTGGTACTTAACACTGCCATCCTCGGCAATGTGCGACTGAGAAAAAGACTTACTGCGACCTTTCTCGCTGGCAGCACAAGGACATTCATACCGACAAGCATACTTCTCGTCCCCATAGGGGTATTTCGTTTGTGTTACTTGGCGCAGTTCATCGGGTGTTGCACCATCTTTTTTGAACTTGGCGATCGCCCCAGATGGAACATAATCGGCAAGAGTTGGCTGCGGAATATCTACTAGGACTTACGCATTGACAGGGAATGAACTATGTGCATTCAAACCCACCTGTTGTTTAAGGTGTTCCAGAATAAAGTCACGAGCAACTTGAAGAGATAAATTTCTTTGGAGTTCGTACCAGTTTCAATTAACTCTTCTGCCCGCATTAACTCTAATTGAGTAAATGCACGGATAGCGCTAAAAATGAGTTTTTATTGCCTCAGTTGTTCTT
>JAAUSC010000286.1 GCA_012031965.1 Scytonema sp. RU_4_4 | reverse complement strand
GCCCCCTTAGGGGCTAGCTATCGCCTAAAACAGATAGTTCATTGCTCGCTAAAGTAGAAAAATCTCACTTTCATGCCTGAGAATTACCACTGCACCATTGATTATTTCTGTCAATGCGTAAGTCCTAAAGCCATTCGCTGATGCAATCTAATTGAGTGACTGAAGCTCAGAAGTACAAATATCACCATTGAACAGCTTCGCCAAAGTCGGGTTGAAGTCATCAATCTTGGCTCAATCATGCTCTGGCTAAAGACTTGCGGCGCTTTACCCTATGACTCTGTTATTAGAGTGACGAAAGAGCGCCATGTCGAGATGTCGATTGATTGGCAATATTTTTGATGAGTTGGATGTGTTGGGGTAGTAAGTCAGCTAAGGAATAACGCTCCAGCACAGTTGTACGAGCTTTAGCTCGTATTTCTGCCATGCGCGTCGGATGATCCAACACTTCATCAATCCGATCGGCAATTTGTTTAGGCGAGAAGAAGTCAACCAACAGACCGTTTTCTCCGTCCTCGATGACTTCAGTGACGGGCGCGGTGTTAGAACCAAGGACTAAGCATCCAGTAGACATTGACTCGATCATCGACCAAGACAGCACAAATGGTCTCGTTAAATAGACATGTACTGATGATGCTTGAATGACTTGGAGATATTGTCCATAAGGTAATGATCCCGTGAAGTGAACCCGTGAGAGATCCAGTGGTACTTTTTCAAGCATGAGGTCTTTGTAGCTACGACCATCGGGTAAAGCTTTACCGTAGCAAACTCTTTCAGATCCAACAATAACAACATGGCAATTGGGTCTTCGCTCCTGCACATAAGCAATGGCTTCAATGAACTGAGGAAAACCACGGTAAGGCTCCATTCCCCTCCCCACATAGGTTACAAGCTCATCGACATGAGACAAGTCCAGATTGGGCAAGACGAGTTTGGCTCCCGGGTTGGGCTTAAAGTATTCTGTATCAACTCCGTCATGCAGGACGGAAATCTTGCTATGGAATTCTTTCGGAAACTGCAATTTTTGCCAATAAGTTGGTGATAAACCCCAATCAGAGGTATACAAGTCAATCAATATGGGTGCATTTTTATCCGGATACGTGCTACGTCATCAGCGTTCAGAGGGTCTGCTGGGTCAAAATCTGCGTCTGAACCGCGAGCATGGTAGAACCATTCAAAGTAACAGATGAGCGGTGTATCTGGGAATGCATCCTTGACAAGCAATGTTGGACCCCAACCAGAATGACCGCAAATCACATCGGGTACAAAGCCTTGTGCTTTTAGTTTCTCAGTCAGCTTAAAGACTGCTTGCCCATGTAGTACGGCATTTTCCAGTGGTCGAACATAATGATGGGTTGTTGGATGGGCATTACGGCTAGGTTCAAATATAGCTTTATAAACGCCAGGTAGGTTCGGTTCTCGATTCTTAGTGCCAAATACAATCTGATTCTTTTTATCTTTAGCAAGAGCGATCGCCAGGTGGCGATACTGAGCTGGAAAATTGTTATGGAGAAAAAGGACTCGCATACTTTATAAATACACTTTCAGTGTTGTAAAACCTTTTAGTAACAAGAATGGATACAATACTTTGCTGTGATACTGCTATATAAAATCTAGACAAACTAGACATTTACTTCTGACTTCATTGGGAGCGGCTATCCCTCGGTTGAAAATCTAACTAGCAACTATACATAACTACTGCTAAACTGTTGATAAACGAACTTGGACTCCAATCAGGTTTAAAAATGCAGTGCCGAAGTGTTGAATCTCCAGAAAACTTGCATGAGTAGGAGCAGGTTTATAAATTCTAAAGGCTCGCATAATTCCTAGGGTGGCTACGCTTTCTAGAGGAGCAACAAAACTAGTGTCACGGTCTAAAAAGTAGGATTCTTTGACCCAGTGCTGCATCTGGTTGCTATTGAGGAAATAACAACCTGAATGAGGGTTAAGAGCACGGCGGAAGACAACAGGAGTATTCATGATTTTGCCGAGTATTTCCGGTTGGTCCTGAACATTTTGAAACTTGGCTGTAACCCGTGGAGCAAGATCACCATCAATATATGCTTTGTGTACTGGATGGTGAGTTGAGACTTCATAGCGATTGGGCTGGAGAAGATTCAAGTCTCCGGTTAGGTCGGTGAAAAAAGCTAGTTTGATAAAAAACCAGGGATCGTGCAAAATCAGATCATCTTCTAGAAAACAGTAATAGTCGTACTTGCCAAGGCAGTCCCGTAGCACAGCTTGACATTCAAACCCCAGTAACATCGGCTCAGCTTTGGTGGGGTAGTGCTTGTAAAAATGGGACGGTAGCGGAATCTGCTCTAAAGATGGCAGTCTTGGGTGGTACAGATAACAATATCAATGTCACGAGACTGAGACTGATTCACTGGAAGAGCTAGACGTTGAGCAATGTCAATAATGCACTGGGACTTGCCAAATAAGAAATGAAGGTTGTTAAGGCACTGGGTTAGCGCTTGAATGCGCTGCTGTGGGTTTTTTCTTTGCGAACCGTGCCGTCCGTTATTGCTAGGATTGAAAAAGTGGGCGAGAGTGAATAATATCCGCATCGTTGTGAATTAATTTGGCTGACAGTGTAAGGCGTAAAATGAATGGAAGCAAGCATCTATGGCGGGTCGGGTAAATTTAAAATAAAATGACGACTTTCCAGGCATTCTAGAGTGGGAAAACTCCTGTTTTTGTCAGTCAATTCTGCTTAAAATTAGCAGAAAATCATCTGACGGACTCTAAGCTCTTAACTCTCTTGTCAAACATGTTCATTAAAATGCTCAATACAGTTCGTTTTCGCACTTTTATACTGCAATTAATCCCCATACCAGATTGCAGAGGTAACTCCTTGCCATTGACGAACAATGACTGACGCTTTAGCTGAATTTTGGCAGGAAAAGCATAGAAAGGACGTTCCGGTGTGGGAGCCAAAGCATCAGAACCAATCGACACCAATTTGCCCTTGATGCTACCAAATTCCCTTTCTGGAAAAGATTGAATTTTGACATCCGTTTCCATCCCTTCCTCCACAAATCCAATTTCCTTATTTGTGAGAAATACAGAAGCCACCAAATTTCCATTGGGTACAATCGTCAGAATTGGTTCATTAGAATTAGCAACAAATCCTGGTGAGTGAGGTTTTAAATTAAACACAACTCCATTAACAGGAGACCGAAGTTGTTGGTACTGAAGAGCTAGTTTCACCTTACTAACTTGGCCGTCTATCTCCGCAAGCCTTTTTTGATTTTCTAATCTAACCCGGCTGAGTTCGACATCTATCTTAGCGATCTGTTTTTGGTTATCTGCAATTTTGGTTAATATATCTTTTGCTGATAAAGCAATCGTGTTTTGCAGCTGTTCTTTTCCCTGAGAAATTTCAATGCCGAGGCGTTGTTCCTCTGCTGTCAGTTTTTCTACTTCAGCCTGACGCGTAAAAACTTCTTGCTGCTGACGTTGATATTGCAGTTGAGACAAACCCCCTTCCTTTGCCAATGGTGTAATTCTATTGAGAATTTCTTCATTCAGAGCAACTACCTTTTTTGCCGTTGCTAATTGTATCTGAGTTTGGCTGAGTTTTTTTTCCGACTCCTGGATTTGTAATTGAGCCGCTGCTACGCGAGAGCGATATTCTGCCTTTGTTGCTGCGGATAGTTGTTGTTGGTTACTGTGAAATTCTCCGTCAGCCAGCCCATTGAGATTGCTCCCATTCATCTGAGCCTTATAAAATTCATTTTCGGCGATGAGGGCAGCCCGAAGTCGCGTGAGGGATGCTAAATCTGACCTACCATTTCCCTGTCTACCACTGACCGTCGTTGCGTAAAACTGATTTTCTGTTACCAGAGATTCTTTCAGTTTTCCTAAAGATTTTAGATCAGCTTGAGGTGCAGTGGGATCAAATGTAAGCAAGAGTTGACCTTTTTTAACGGACTGTCCATCTTGGACGTAAATCTCACGAACAACGCCTCCTGTTGGGGCTTTCATTTCTTTTACTGCGCCTTGAGGTTCCAATCTGCCGGTGGCTGGAACTGATTGCTCAATTTCGGCAACAGACGCCCAAACAACACCAGAGGTCGTCACGGTAACTAGTAGCCAGACAACGACTTGCGACCAAAATGCTGGTCGCTCCAGAATGACGGGTTGGTCAAATAATGTTTCTGATTTCACAGCTGTGACTCCTGTTGTTGATAGAGGCAGTAGTAACGCCCTTTGAGGGTCATCAATTCCTTATGAGTACCCTGTTCTACAACAGAACCTTGATCCATGACTAAGATCACATCCGCATTTTTCACTGTCGTGAGGCGATGGGTAATAAAGAAGACAGTTCGACCCCTAAAAGCTTCGGCTAAGCTGTTACAAACTTGTCGCTCAGAGTTGTAGTCCAAGGCGCTGGTTGCTTCATCCAAAATGAGTAACTTGGGGTTTTGTAGGACGGTACGGGCGATCGCAATTCGCTGTCGCTGTCCACCCGACAATGAGGAGCCACGCTCTCCCACCACTGTGTTATAACCATTGGGCAGAGACATAATGAAATCATGTGCTGCGGCAATTTTTGCCGCCTCAATAATTTGTTCGGAACTCGCTTCTGGATTGGTCAGGGCAATATTGTCCTGAACTGTTCCATTGAACAACAGTGTGTCCTGAAGTACGGTGCCAATTTGGCGGCGAACTGAATAAAGTTCTACTTTGCTGATGTCATATCCATCAATTATAATTCGACCTGCCGCAGGCTGATAAAGCCGTTGCAGCAACTTCGTCAAGGTACTTTTGCCGGAACCACTCTGACCAACAATACCAATAAATGCACCAGCTGGAATTTCCAAATTGATATTAAGTAGTTGCAATGGTCCACTTGTATGAAAACTAAACGAAACCCCCTCATATTTAACTGCCCCTTTGATCTCAGGTAGAGGGATATTGTTTCGATTTGTTTCGTCCACTTCTGAGGGCGCATCAAGAATATCGCCGAGTCGTTCAATCGACAAAGCTGTTTCTTGGAAGTTTTGCCACAACTGAATCAAACGCAGCAGCGGGCTGGTAACATAGCCAGCAATAATGCGGAAAGCAATTAACTGTCCCAATGTCAACTGATTCGCTAAGACAAGATGTGCTCCCACCCACAGCAGCATGAGCCCAGAGAGTTTGTTTAAAAATCCGCTGATTGAGCTAGCCGTGCTAAATGTTAAAACATTCTTAAAACCAGCACTAATGTATTTGGCATAGCGCTCTTGCCATTGCCAGCGGGATTTCATCTCAATATTCTGTGCCTTGACTGTTTGAATCCCAGAAAGAACTTCGACTAAGTAGGATTGTGTATCCGCATGGCGTTCAGCTTTTTTGCGTAGTTGCCGACGTACAATAGGAGACACAAAAACAGTTAGCAGAGCAAACAAGGGTACAGTTACTAAAGCCACAAGCGTCAACAGCCAACTGTAAACCAGCATGACTGCAACATAAATTATGGAGAAAACTGCATCTAAAACGACTGTTAAGACAGTACCAGTGAGAAATTTACGAATACTTTCTAGTTCATTAATCCGATCTGCCAGTTCTCCAATACGACGGCGTTCAAAGTATTTCAGAGGTAAACGTAGTAAATGATCAATCACCTCTGAACCGAGGTTGAGGTCAATTCGGTTTGTCGTATCAACAAATAAATAAGTCCGAAGACTGGTGAGAAGTGCCTCAAAAAAAGCGACTCCCAGCAGAAAAATCCCTAAAACATCTAAGGTGTCGATGCTGTGTTGTACCAGCACCTTATCAATAATCACTTGGGTGATGATCGGGTTTGCTAAGCCAAACAGTTGTACAAACAACGAGGCAACTAAGACTTCTATTAAGACCTTGCGATACCGATAAATCGATGGCAGAAACCACCGCAAGCTAAACTTTTCCTCAAGCTTGTTGATGGAAGGCTGCAATAGCAGTACCTGACCTTTTGTTCCCCAAATTTCGGCAAAATCCCCTGGCTTCTTGCGGATAATCCCAACTTCCGGCACTGCCATTACCAGTTCTCGTTCAGTGATGCTGTAAATAATTGCAAAGCTATCGCAATACTGAATTAAAACGGGAGCTTTCAGTCGGTTAACAGCGCTGACAGGTACTTGTACCAATTGGGCACGCAATCCCATCATCTCGGATACTGCGCCGCAAATTTGCAGTGAAATACTATCTGTCGTTTTCAGTTGATTCTCCAATACCTTATGGATCAGATCCCGACGAAATGACACGCCTAAATGCTGACTCAACATCTGAAAGCAGGCTAGAGGAGCATCAATAGGACCTCGTCCACGCACGTAGGGGTATTTAGGTCGTGGAGTATTTGGATCTGGCGGCTGATCGGGGGCATAGGGAATCTCGTTTGAAGGATGAAGGACCTTTGCGTTGCTCGATTCCCCAGGGGGTAGCGTAAAGGAGTCAGAAGGATGAATGAATTCATCGTTCCGTTTTTGGACTTCTGAATTCAGATTGAGGCCAAGTAACCGTACACCTCGTGTTCCTTCAACTCGCAACGCCTGGTAGGACTCATTGACAGGCAAACGACTTCCCACTGGAAATCAGCAATTGCTCCACCACTCACCAGCCAAACCCAATTCGAGTCTAATTGAGCGACATCCATTTTCCCCTTGGGGAAATTAAGAAC
>JAAUSC010000091.1 GCA_012031965.1 Scytonema sp. RU_4_4 | reverse complement strand
TTCTTGTCGCCTCTAGGTTGCAAGTACCCCCAGGACGGACAAGGGGACAAGGGGACTAGGGGACTAGGGGACAAGGGGACAAGGGGACAAGGGGACAAGGGGACTAGGGGAAATTTTGATTTCCCATTGAGGACTCAGGACTCAGGACTTGGATTGCGCTTGCTCTTGCCAGTAGTGATAGTACTGAGTGCGCTGGCGGGGTTGATACTTATTTACTATGGTCAGCAAGCCTTAATTTTGTGGCGTCCAAATATTCAATTACTTAGCACGACGTTGCCTTTAACACCTTGGTTACAGCAGGTATTGCAGCAAGTGCAAATGCAGCAGATTACTATCCCAATTGTGCAGTCGATTTTGCTGTTGGTTTTGACAATTGCGATTATTATTCATCATGAGTTTTGCTTGAGGGCGATCGCACTACTCATCTGTTTGTTGCTAGGTTTCCTCTTGTCAGCACGATGGGATAAAGTTCTACAGTATTTTCATGCCACCAGTTTTCATCGCACAGAGCCGCTATTTCAACGAGATATTAGCTTTTATGTCTTTTCTCTTCCGATTTGGGAACTGTTGGCGTTTTGGCTAGTCGGGCTGTTTCTGTTTAACATCGCTGCAGTCACTCTCATTTACCTGCGTTCAGCAAATAGTCTGAGTGAGGGAAGATTTACAGGGTTTTCTACACCTCAGCGACTCCACTTGAACGCCTTAAGTAGCTTATTCATGTTGGCAGTTGCTCTGCATTATTGTCTTGCAAGATATGAACTTTTGTATTCCACCCGTGGGGTCATCTATGGTGCTAGCTATACCGATGTCATGGTGCTATTGCCAATTTACACTGGGTTGAGTGTTTTAGCAGTGGCGATCGCCATTTACCTGCTACTGCGAATGATTGTTTTATCTAGGACAAGGAAAACAAATTTTAAACCAGTTCTCTATCCACCTCAACTCATTTACGCACTGGGATTGTACATATTTGTGGCGGCGATTTCTGGAGAAATTTTACCCTCAGTAGTACAACGCTTGGTTGTGCAACCAAATGAACTGACTCGTGAACGCCCCTACATTGAACGTACTATCGCCCTCACCAGAAAAGCTTTTAATTTAAACGCTATCGAAGCGAGAACTTTTGATCCACGAGGTCAACTTACAGCGACTGATTTGCAAGAAAATGATCTCACGATTCGCAATATCCGTTTGTGGGATACACGCCCTCTTCTAAAAAGTAACCGCCAGTTGCAACAAATCCGACCTTATTACAAGTTTCCTGGCGCTGACATTGATCGCTACACCCTCAAACGAGACCAAAGAACCGAAAAGCAACAGACAATCATAGCAGCGCGGGAATTAGATTTTGGCGATGTTCCTGCACAAGCACAGACCTGGATCAATAAACGCCTTATTTATACTCACGGCTATGGCTTTACACTTAGCCCGGTGAATGTTGTCGCTCCTGGCGGATTACCTGATTACTACGTCAAAGATATTGGAGTTAATGACACGGATAACCAAGCTTCGTTGCTGATATCAAATGAATCAGTTTTGGCAAGTATTCCCATTGCTCAACCGCGCATTTACTATGGCGAAATCACCAACACTTATGTGATGACAGGGACAAAAACCAAGGAATTGGACTATCCCAGTGGGTATGACAACGTTTATAACGTCTACGATGGACGTGGAGGAATCTCCATTGGTGCGATGTGGCGGCGCTTGGTGTTTGCTGAGTATCTGAAAGATTGGCAGATGCTGCTGACGCGCAATTTTACACCGCAAACAAAGCTGCTGTATCGCCGCAATATCAAAGAACGAGTTCAGGCGATCGCTCCCTTTTTACGCTACGATGGTGACCCGTATCTCGTTGCCGCAGATGGGGAAGGAACAGATACCAAAGGTGAGAAGACTTATCTCTACTGGATGATTGATGCTTACACCACGAGCGATCGCTATCCTTATTCTGACCCAGGCAACAATGGATTTAACTATATTCGCAATTCTGTAAAAGTTGTCATTGATGCTTACAATGGCAGTGTCAATTTCTACATTGCAGATCCAACAGACCCAATTATTCATACTTTAATGGATCTCTTCCCCAAATTATTAAAACCTTTGGATGAGATGCCAGTTGCTCTTCGCAGCCATATTCGGTATCCACAAGACTTTTTCAGTATTCAATCTGAGCGATTGCTAACATATCACATGACAGATCCACAGGTTTTCTATAACCGAGAAGATTTGTGGCAAATCCCTGACGAAATTTACGGTAGTAAACAGCAGCAGGTAGAGCCTTACTACCTCATTATGAAACTCCCTCAAGCACAATCAGAGGAGTTCATTTTACTACTACCCTTCAAGCCTGTACAACGCGCAAATTTAATTGCTTGGTTAGCAGCACGTTCTGATGAGCAAGAATACGGCAAGATGTTGCTCTATGAGTTTCCAAAGCAGCAGTTAGTATATGGAACAGAACAAATTGAAGCTTTGATTAATCAAGATCCAGTGATTTCCCAGCAAATTTCTCTTTGGAGTCGCCAGGGTTCAAGAGCCATTCAAGGAAATCTGTTAGTGATTCCGATAGAACGTTCTCTTTTGTATGTTGAACCTCTTTATTTAGAAGCTGAGCAAAACAGCTTGCCAACACTTGTTAGGGTGATTGTTGCCTACAATCACCGAATTGTCATGGCAGAAACTTTGGAACAAGCTCTTGCTGCAATTTTTCAAGAAAATCAACCTACAACTCCCCCTATTGTGCGTCCTGTGCAGTAGAGAATTGAGAAGGCAGTCCCAATGAAAAAATTTCACCCTCCGGGGATGTCCTCCGGACACGCTGCGCTTTAGACCTCTGGGCGTGCGCTTTGCGCATACGGCAGTTCCTCATGGGGGAAACCCCCTCTGAGCGACTGCCTCACCGCCATGCATGAAAAAGATTTCTTCCCGAACGAGTTGGTGAGAAGCGTGAGGAGCGTGAGTTCTATTTTCAAGCTAGAAGTACGCTCGTCTGAAAGTAGAAGACATCCCCACGAAGAAATTCGGGGGATTCACCAAGGAATTTGAAATTCTTATAGTAAGGGTTGTTTTCTAGCTAGATAATCTAGTAAAGCTCCTTCACTCACTACAGTCCGTCCATTTCTTCTGCGAGTAGGAATTTGTCCTTTCTGCAAAGCCATGTAAAGAGTGGACTGTTCTACTTGTAGGTATTTTGCTGCTTGTACAAGTGAAATGCCACGCTTAAGCATATTCAATCCTCCTCTTGTCCTAGATTTTGAAATAACTTTGAAAGCAACCAAACAAGGTGAAATGTAAAGAACTACTTAAGAAATCTTATTTTTCTTAGTAATTCGTAACAGAATTAACATAACTTCAAAAAACAAAAAAACTAAGCCTGTGCTGTGTCGAAGAAGAACAGCACAACAATTTGATGCAAACCTAATTAGATCGATATCTAAGAACATCATAACAAAAGATGAACAATGAGGAGTTTAAAATTCTGCTACGCTTTTTGAAAGCGTTGGCAGATGAAAGCCGACTCAAAATTTTGGGTATCCTGGCAAACCAGGAGTGTAGCGTTGAGGAGTTGGCGGCGCTGCTACAACTTAAAGAGCCGACGATATCGCACCATTTAGCAAGACTCAAAGAACTCAATTTGGTGACTATGCGCCCAGAGGGCAATGCTCGTTTTTATCAGTTGGATAATGAAGCTTTGCAAAACATGGGCAAAAAGATGTGTACGCTTGAGAAAATAGCCTCTTTGGTGGAGGATGTAGATACTGAAGCCTGGGAGAGCAAAGTACTCAAAACCTATATTGAAGGTCACTCTCTTAAAGAAATTCCTGCTAGCCGCAAAAAGCGCTTAGTGATTCTCAAATGGTTAGCAAGCAAATTTGAGGTGGGAGTGAGTTACCCAGAGTACACAGTCAATGAAATTCTTAAGCACTACTATCCTGACTACGCCACTTTGCGACGAGAGTTAATCAGCTACCAGTTGATACGTAGGGAAAATGGGGTGTATTGGCGTTTTGTGCAAGAGTAACGAAGTCAAGCCGCCACAGGCGGCTTGACAGCTATGCTGGAAGCAGAGGAGTCAAGTCGGTCAACTGAAATCTTGCACAATTTTCAAAACCGTTTCATCCCCTTCGGGTGGGCACAGCACACAAAGTAAAGATAAGGATTTGAGCGAACGATCAGCAATGCTCACCCGATAAAAATCGCCTGTGTCTTTTTTTATTTAAGAGTACTTATTTATACAAATGCCAGTATTTTTAAGTAAGCGCAAGGATAATTTTACCAAAACTTTACAAAAAACTGGTATACTTCATCAAAAATATATAAACAAAGATTCAACAAATTTACTAACTTTGGATGAGAAAGTAAGTATAATCCGTATCTCTCTGTTGTCCTCATTTAGGATTTCTAAATTTTTTAGGCAGCAGATATAGCCTTTGAGCACAGGTACGGGTCTTTGATTAAGTTGTTCTCACACTGGATACCAGTAGGTTTTCGTTATGCTCAAAAAAATCTTACTGCCCACTTTAGTAATATCAGGTACGCTTTTTGCTTCTTTTATGTTGCTTTTAGCCCTGCAAGGGTCTAAGCCTGTGAAGGTTCAAGTAGAGGATCAAGAAATGTTCTATGGCGAACTAAAGGATATTGTTTCTCCTGGAGTGGGAGCCTCATTCAGTTTTGGACTGGGACTTGCAGGCGTCGTACTGTTGACATGGCAACAATCTTTACGTCAATCTTCTGAGTTAGAAAAGCAGTTGTCCAATCTCCAAAAGGTGGTTTCGGAAAAAGACTCTCAAATTCAGGCGCTGAAACTTTCACCATCTAGTCCGATGCTTTCTCAACTCAGATGGTTCTTAGACGAAGATGAAAGTAAAGTTCAAGCAGCCATCTCTTCTGCAAATGCAAGTTCTGGTAAACAGGCGACACCACCAGTTTCTACAAAAAATGGAGACGAAACCACATTTTCTCAAGCCATTACCAAACCACTGGTAATTACTAGCACAGAACATGACTCTCAACCGATAACAATTAGTCAATTAACTGCGCAAACAGCGACTTCTACTTTAGGATTCACTCAAAGGTATCGCAATCGGGCTGATACTTGAACAATCTTTGAGAGCATAATTCAGTTCCTTGCAATAGCACAAGCATTGAGATCTTGCACCATTCTCAATAACCTTAGGGTGGGCACGGTACACAAGGTAAAAATAAGGGTTTGAGCGAACGGTCAGCAGTGCTAACTCTACAAAAATTGCCATAAACCAACTGGTGCAAGATGTGAGCATAGCACTTTGCTATAAAATGAGTCAGAGTATTCATATCTTGCACCAGCTTCAAAAACTGGGTTTTTTGCAATTTTCTCAACCTGAAAACCTTTATTTTTCGTTCAGAAATTCGGTTTTTCATAAATGAATGAGCAGGGCTTGCATCCTTTTATCTATTCCTCCTCCGCTGACTACTGACTCCCGGAGCGCGCAGCATCCCCGTAGGGCATATTCTGAGTTGTTTCTTTGGTCATCAAAAGTTTTTTGCAGTATGGGTAACTGGCTCGAATTCAAATCGCTGTTCGTAGTTTGTTTCACCATACAAATTGAAGCTAATCGTCGGTTCATCACCGAGAGCTTCAACACTATGAATTGCATCTGGCATAAAGCTAATAATTTCTCCTGGAGTTAAAATAATATCGCCGACTTTTTCAATGCCGTCGTTATTATCAGTCCGCTTCCAAAGCGTATTTTTTTCTTCTCCACTGATCAGTGCTACAACTCCCCAGGTCGCATGATTATGGATTGGTGATACTCTTCTCGGTAACCAAGCGACTGTCTGCACCGTCAAGGGAAAATCCGGCTCATCATATAGGGTGAGTACCGACCAGCCTGTTTCTGGATCGGGTTCGAGATATTCACCTTGTAACCACTCCGAACTGGTCAATAATCGACGCACCAGGGGATAAATCGCTTGGAGTCGGTGGCGATCGCTCTTTGATTTATGGAGAATATCTTCGAGATCAGTTAAAAACCGATAGAGCCGATATTGACCTGTCGGTAATTCTAGATTATCTGCCGATTCTTCCCAGGCTTCACACTTGCCATCGCCTGTCACTAACCAATCTTGACTTACCATATCTGATTCCGTTGCAAAAAAATATTTAGTTGCTCCCTTAAATCTGCGAACTTTGCATCACTACAGTTCCGGTGGGACGAGAGACGTTTGCATCTGTCTCCAGGGTCACAATTAACCCGGAAAATTGTGGGTGATAAAATTCTCTGTACATTTGATTTGTAAATGGTAACTCATAGGAAGCGGTTCCCCAGGAATAGGGCTTGACTTCACCACAGGGTAACTTTTCGTTGGCAATAACTGTCCATAATAAGTAAACATGTCCAGGGGGTGGAGCAGGAAGATTTTGGAAAACCATCACCGCTTTTTGTTGTTCGGGATTTATAATCACACTCCCTGAACTGTTATTTGTGGAGTTGACCGATTGAAAGGTAAACAATCGCGTTTGCGAATTTTGGAGTAGGCTTTTAACCAATTGAGCTTGGGCAAAATCCTGGCGTAACCTTTGGTTGTTTGCTGTGATCATGCTCAGATTTTGACGCAGCCGATAGTTATCGACCCCTAGAATTACCACAAACAAAGCTGCGATACTACCAGCAATTTTTGTCCATCGGAGTGGCGATCGCGCAGCGACTCCTGCGGAGTATCGCCCTTGCGCTGTCTTGTCAGTTCCCTTAACTTTAATATCGTGTACAGTAGCTTGTTTGGTTGATGCTTCAGCTTGGGAGAGAATTTTTGGCAGCAAATGGGCTGGTGCTTCTACCTCAGTGAAACCATCTAGCACTTGTCGCAGAACTTCCTGCAAATCCTCAACTTCAGCAATCAGTTCTGGATGTTCATCAAGCAACAGCCGAAACTCTTCAGCTTCTTCAGGGTTGAGATCATCTACGACAAACCCTGCTGCTAGATTTTTGATACGTTCCAAATCCAAAGATTCATTCATATGCCGATAAATCAGAATCTAACAAGATGCGCTTCAGTTTCAGCAATCCTTGGCGGGTGCAGGTTTTGACTGTACCCAGAGGGATATCGATTTGTCGGGCAATTTCTGACTGACTTAATCCTTGGTCATAAGCCAGTTCGATGACCTGACGTTGCTTTTCTGGAAGTTGTAAAAGAGCATTGCGAATTCGCCCCGATCGCTCTGCAAAACTTGCCTGCTCAACAGGTGTTGGAGAAGGTGTTGCTTCACTTGTCATCGTTTGTCCCCACCTTTCAACTAGTTTGAGTTGTCTGCTGCGAGCACGGAGCTTGTCAATCGCCCGCGATCGCGTCATCGTTACCAGATAGCGAACAAAAAAGCGACAATCCAGATTGCTAGATGCTTTTCGCCAAAGCGTGAGAAAAATTTCCTGGGTTAGGTCTTCGGCTTCTTGCGAGTTTGCCAAAATTTTCAGCGCTAATCCATAAACTAAGCGACCATGACGATTGAATAAAATGCTTAATGCCGAAGAGTCGCCATTTTTGAGCGCCACAAATAAAGTTTCATCCGTAGCAGATGAAAGGTCTGTGGAATTGGACTGGGGAAGTTTAGGCTCCATGCTGCTTCAACAACAGATCTGAACCAATACGGGAGCAAGTTAGCGATAAGTTTTGTTCCATCACTTCTCTCCACAACGCGCACCAAGAGATATTTCCTCTTAAGTGTCATCTATATTTAGATGACGACTGGTGTTATGCGATCGGATTGGATGCTTGATGCAGATATTTGATTTTTAAAAAAACTTATAACTAACTCTTATTTTTCACTGCTCGGTAGTACCAACGACGAAACCTCAGTGAAGGTTCATCAGTAGGCACATTATATCCTTCATTTACATTGGGAACTTCACCGATTTGTGACTCAATCATAGTGCGATCGTCGTCGGATGCTGCAAAAAACTCATCAAAGTCAAAGTTACTTCGATCGATCCTAGGGTTGGGTAGAAGAACCTGCATAAATCGCATTTGTTGGGTGTTAATCGGAATGGCAAAGAAATGGGGAAGAAGAGGCATTCCGTCTAGATTTAGAACGATATTATTCGGCTGATGCCAGTTAATTTCAGTTCCAGAAGATAAGGTATTGAGCCGATTAGTAACCGTCATCCCATCTGCCGTTGAAGTAATGCTGATTTGGGCGATCGCATCTTTGTGTGCTGCGTCATTTAGCTCGCCACCAAATGAATTCCGATGAACAAAAGGAAGATGCAGATAATCCAGTGAAATATCGATTGCTCTTGTCCAGTGAGCATTCCAAATCTCATGGTGAATGATGTATCGATCGCTGGGTTCCAATAAGCTCGACGGTAACTGGGGATCTAGCACGTTTTCTGTTCCTGTGAAAATCCATAACATCCCCGCGATCGCCTTTGTAGGGAAACTTACAACTGACAGTTTTGACAGTTGAACCGAGGTAAGTGGGTTGAAAGGAACACGAGTACAGGTGCCATCAGTAGCAAATCGCCAGCCATGATAGGGACATTCAAGGCAACCATCTTCTGTGACTTGTCCTCGTGAGAGAGGAGCACCGCGATGAGGACAACGATCGAACAATGCCGAGAACTGACCTCCAGAATCACAAAACAATACTAGCGATTCGCCAGCTAATTCAACCGCAATTGGCTCGGCTCCAATTTCAGCAATGGGCAATACTGGAGTCCAAAAGTTAGGAAACATCTCAAACACGGTAAAATCTACTCCTCAACGAGTGCTTGCGTATGACTCACCATAAAGCAACACTCTTGACAGCATTATGTCAGTTGAAGCCAAACAATTTTATTCTCTCAATATTAAAACTTGTGTATGCTTCAAGACTAATCTCTTCTGGAAACTCAATATCCAGGGTAAAATCGAGGGATTTGATCCGATCGACACGGAAATCTCTGTAAGAATTTCTGAGTTGGCACCACGTACCAACAGTCCATTTTCCGCCCCAGTAAAATAACCCTAGTGGGAAAACAACTCTCTGAGACATTTCCTCATTCAAGCTCAAATACGCAATTCTAATAGTTTGTTTTTGTTGAATTGCTCGATAAAGCTTGTTCCAATGTCTTAAATTTTGGTCATTCAAACCCTCACCCAAAGCACGAACGGGTGTGCAAATTGGATTCAGGCTTCGTGGTGGTAAAACGGCTCCTATTTTACCCAAAAGCGTTTTTGCCGCCTCTGCTAAGTCACTTCCCGTTGATCGCGACAGCATTTCAACACCCAACATCAAAGCAGCAATTTCATCATGGGTTAAAGTTAGGGGCGGCAACTCAAAATCTTCATCTAAGGCGTAACCGACACCAGGCTCACCGTAGACTGGAATGCCGCTCACCGAAAGATCGTCGATGTATCGGTAAATTGTACGTACAGAAACACCAATTCGTTCGGCTAGCTGCTCCGCTGTAACTGGTTGGTGAGATCTGATGAGATTCACTAATTGAAAAAGACGGTCAGCTTTCCTCATTACTTTACATCAAGTGATGTTACTGTTCGAGCCGCCTAACGTTCCGGCTGAGCGGCTGCAAGTAACCTTTGCTACATCACCCAAATTTCGCATCAGTCCGCTCCAGCCGGGTTGTTATACTGCCGCGATCGCCATAATCATCAAGCAACCTGAAGTGTTCTGGGTTTAGGAATATTTTCACCTTCCGCTTGCCAAGCTTCTAAATACATCTCAATCACTTCTTCGCCATTACGAATTGCTTCCTCACGAGTTTTACCATGAGTACACGGCATCACCACAAGATCACCAAACTCTGGAATTGTGACCAGAAAAAGCTGATCCTCATCAGACCATTGAATGACCATGCTGTATTGACTCATGGATTCTTGTCCTCCTCTGTTAACTCTTTGAGTGCAGTGAGCAATTTTTCTAGCTGATTCTCCAGGTAGAGAGGCACATCATCTCCGTCTTTACCTGGAACCGTCAGTGTTTTTCTCAGAATTGGGTGTCGCCAACGCTCATGGCTACCCTTGCCGCGCTTAGGTAAATAAACAAACCCCTCACGCGCAATCTGAGCTTTGAACTCTCGAATCTTCCTGGGCATGGAATTATTTCAGCACTCTAATTTATTCTCACATTGTCCCTGCTTTTTAGCCACTGCTCTGCGTGTTCACTGCCTTCAAGTTTCACATAGAACTATTGAATTCGGTTCATAAGAGCTTGTTATTAGAGTATTGCTTTATCATTTTCCTAAAAACCTGCAAATAGATTATTGTGAAGCCAAGGAGCGATATTGACACATAGAGTACTGCATAAAAAATATTTGAATAACACAGAATTATGAACGGTAGGAGCGTAACAACAGAGATAAGTGATATTACAAATGTTCTGTATGATAAGCGATAAGATGCTGTAACAAATCTTGGTTTTTCCTTGTCGATATTGAAACTGAAAATCTGTGAATTTTCTACTTCACCTAGTTCTTTTCTTATTTCTACCTCGTAAGCCTGTAAATTGTGAACAAAGTACCACGAATAGGATTGTTTAATCAAATTTGCTAGTGCAATTAGCCCTATAACTATGAGCAGACTCAGAAAGCCTAAAAACAGAAGGAGATCGGAATCAAGCTTTGGGCTTGTGGGCAAAATCACTTCAGAAACAGGCTTCCAAATAATGATAACTGCACTGACTACTCCAAGTAACTTGAAGTCTTCAAGGGTGTTTTTTATAAGGTCTTCTGCTTTATCACTCAGTCTTGCATACTCCTTATAAAGGTATTCCAATCTTTGGTTGGGATCTGTATCCATTTTTGACACTTCACGAGCAACCTAAAAGCATCATTTCACAGACAACCTTAACATACTTAGCTTTGGATATCGACAGGTAAACTTCAAGTCCCGTATAATCGCAAGAAACCCTACTGCTCCTAATGCACCAAGCAAAAGCCAAATGATAGTAATCATATAAGTCCTGACTCAAGTGACACATATGAAGCATAAACTAACACAATTGACCCAATTAAAGAACTCAAAGCACCGATAACATTACCGACAAAAACAACTTTGTTAGACCATACTCCTGTCCAAGATAATCCCCTGTCTCCAACAAAAGGTTCAAGGGTTTAGGCAAAGCAAAAACCATAACCTGACGTAATCAATGCAGCAGCAAGCAACCATTGAATCACCTCAGAAACCTGTAGGAATGACAGATTGGTGAACTGAGAGCCAAAGTTGATGGAATTTCAACTTGAATTTCATTAAATCCAATTTTGATAGCTCAGTCGTCTTATAAACAGATGCGCCACAATTGACTACTCCAGTTCCAATCTCAAGTCAGCATCGTGGCAGCATACTGCAATTAAACAATATCAGCTTTAGAACAGGAAGAATTTTATGCACAAACATGCGAATGTCCTGCTTAACCTGTGTTTGAGCAGCCTTGTTTTCACAGTATCGATGGTAGCAACGACCTCAGCTCGTATTTCTGCAACTGAAGCTCAATCATCAATGACGAAGGTTGCTCAGGCAAATCCCTGTGCTTCCAAGAACCCGTGCGCTTCTAAAAATCCCTGTGCAGCTAAAGCCTACTCTGTAGGAGGACCCCTAGCCAAAGAACTTCAGGGTAAACCAGTCGTGGTGGATGTGTTTGCTACCTGGTGTCCTGGCTGCAAGAACATTGCTCCCACCCTATCGCAATTGAAACGTGAATACGCTGGCAAGGTAAACTTTGTCGTCCTGGATGTCACTGACAAAGCCAAGCTCAAACAGACGCAAGCTATGGCAGAAAAATTGGGCTTAGGCAAATTCCTGGAAGCCAACAAGAGCAAAACAAGCACTGTAGCTATTGTTGACCCGGCTACTGGCAACATTTTAACTATGTTCAACAATAATCCCAACAAGGCTGACTACACCAAAGTACTCAACACTGCTCTGGCGAAAAAGTAGTTGAGTTATAGCTTTGCCCCTACCTTCAGGGGCGACTCTATCTCTTCTTGGCTTCAGGAGAACTCCCATGAAACAAATACCTCAGTCGTCAACTGAGCAAACCTCTTCCCGGCATTCTAGCTCGCGGAAAAAATGGATAGTCTATGGTGGATTGGGATTGCTATCCCTCGTTCTGGTTCTGACCTTGGGACCCATAATCAGTCATCCCATTGAACGGGTCATTTCCATTGTAGAAAACCGTTATCAGCAGTGGTTTGACCAGCAGGACACGGCAAATCCCTTTATACTATTGCCCCTGTCGTTTGCTGGTGGGGTGATTGCTAGTGTATCCCCCTGTATTCTGGCGCTTTTGCCGGTCAACCTCAGTTACATCGGCACACTGAAAATTAAATCCCGTTGGGATGCTTTTACTAAGGCTGGCTTGTTTGTTCTGGGGGCAGTCACGATTTTAAGTCTGTTTGGCTTGGTCTCATCCTTCGCTGGAGCCGTAATGGTGGAGTACCGGGGCTATATCAATATTGTTGTGGGACTGATTATGGCTGTGATGGGTCTGTGGTTGATGGGGGTGGTAAAGCTGCCCCTACCGCAGATGAATGTGAATCTTCCCCAGGCTGGACCTTATGGGGTGGGGTTGACCTTTGCCCTGGTGAGTTCCCCTTGTGCTAGTCCGGTGCTGTTTGCTGTGCTGGCAGGGGCAGCAGCAACAGGTTCGCAGGTATTGGGGACGCTGACGATGGTTAGCTATGCTCTGGGTTATACCATTCTGATTTTTCTAGCGAGTTTATTTACAGGACTGGCGAAACAAAGCAACCAGTTGTTAAAACATTCCGAAGGGATTATCCGCTTTGGTAGTCTGGCGCTGATTTTGACTGGGGCGTACTACCTGTTTACTGGTACTCAATGGTTCTTGGGAGGTTAGGTCAATCATGGTCGAGAATTTGGTCATTATTGGCTCTGGACCGGCGGGCTATACCGCCGCCATCTATGCGGGACGCGCTCAACTCAAGACCTTGGTATTTGAAGGGTTCTGTGTCGGGGGAATACCCGGAGGTCAATTGATGACCACCACTGAAGTGGAGAACTATCCTGGTTTCTCCGAAGGAGTTCAGGGTCCGAAGTTGATGCAGCAGATGCGCCAGCAAGCACTGCGCTGGGGTGCTATGTTGATCACAGATGATGTGATTGCGGTGGATTTTACTCAATACCCTTTTGCGATCGCCTCTGCTGATCTGCTAGAAGTTAAAGCTCGCGCTGTCATCATCTGTACGGGAGCCACTGCTAAAAGATTGCATTTGCCCGGTGAGGAGAAGTTCTGGAATAACGGTATCTCTGCCTGTGCTATCTGCGATGGGGCAAATCCTTTATTTGAGAATGCAGAAATTGCTGTGGTTGGTGGCGGGGATTCGGCTGTTGAGGAAGCTCTGTACTTGACTAAATATGCTCGTAAGGTTCATTTGCTGGTGCGTAGCGTTCGCCTGCGGGCTTCCAAGACGATGCAGGAGCGTGTATTCAATCACACCCAAATTCACATCCACTGGCATAGCTCACCCATCAGCGCTCATGGTGATAAGGTACTACGCCGCGTCCAAATCCGCAATACACAAACTGGCGCAGTTTCCAACTTGCCAGTGGGCGGGTTGTTCTACGCAATTGGTCACACTCCCAACACGCAACTGTTTCAGGATCAACTAGAACTGGATGAAGCGGGCTACATTAAAACCCAGGGTAAGAGTACAGCCACTAATATTCCTGGCATTTGGGCGGCTGGAGACGTTCAGGATCGCGTTTATCGTCAGGCAATTACCGCAGCTGGCACGGGTTGTATGGCAGCCCTGGAAGCTGAGCGGTGGTTATCAGAGCAGCGATCGTTTGTTACTTTCGCTGTCTAGACAGGATTTTTTGTGCCAATTATTTGTGCCAATTATTAGGAGATAAATATGCAAGAAACTTTTTCTGTTGATCAAACTTTCTTTGCAGGGCGAGCAGCCTTTGAATGGTTGATGCAGGAATCTGATCAGCTAATCATTGTCAAGTTTGTGGCTCCCTACTGTCCTTCCTGTAAAACACTTAAACCTGTACTACATCAAATAGCTGTTGATAACATAGGTAAATTGCATTTGGTTGAACTCGATATGAACGAAGAGCCTGAACTGGCTATTCATTTTGGTGTCAGAAGTGCCCCAACAGTAGTATTACTTAAACAGCAGCAAACATTGGCACAGATTGCGGGCTTGAAACCTAAAAAACAATACGCACAAATGATTCAATCCGCTCTATAGATACAGGTGAATAAATGTCTAAAACCTGTTGTTCTGGGACTAAAAACAGAAACCAACATAGGTTGGGGGGTTGAGCGATCGCTCAACCCCCCCAACCTATAATTCTTCAAGACTCAGCACGACTGAATTCTATAGGACTTACGCACTCGTGACGAAAAATAAGGCTTTGCGATTGCTTCCCTCCGGTCGCAATGACAGAATTGCGTTATTTTTGCGTAAGTCCTGTTCTATTCAGACTTGCCGAGATAAGCCTCCAAAACTTTTGAATCACGCTGAATTTCTTCTGGTGTCCCGTCAGCCAGATTTCGCCCTTCGGCTAGCACCCAAACGCGATCGCACAACGACATGATGACATCCATATTGTGCTCGATAATCAGAAAAGTCATGCCATTCCTGTTCCAAGCGGTAATGCGATCGCATATCTCATCGATCAGTCTTGGATTCACTCCAGCGGCTGGTTCATCCAATAAGATTAACTTAGGGTCGGTCATAAGTGCTCTTCCCATTTCCAGCAGCTTGCGTTGTCCCCCAGATAACCCTCCGGCGTAATCATATGCTTTGTGCGCCAATCCTACTGACTCTAACAGCAAAAGTGCCCGTTCTTTGAGTTCTTTTTGTTCCTGTGCAATCTTGGGTTGTTGGAATTGGACTTGCCAAAAGTTCTCGCCTGTTTGTTTTTGCGCTGCTAGCAGCATATTTTCTAGCACTGATAAGCGCGACAGAGTTCGGGCAACCTGAAAGGTACGCACCATACCCATTTGAGCGATTTGGTGTGGCTGCGAGTTCTGTATGGGTTCACCATCAAACGTGACTCGTCCTTTGTCTGGGCGGATGAAGCTTGAGAGTAAGTTAAATAATGTTGTTTTGCCTGCACCGTTAGGACCAATCAATCCTGTGATACTACCACTTGGCACTTGAATTTCGGCGTTATCTACAGCCTTAATACCACCAAAGTTTTTGCAAAGTCCAGTTGCAGCCAACAGAGGAAATTGGGATGACTCGTTATTTGCCAAGGGTGAGTTCCTCCTTTTTCCCTAAGATACCTTGAGGACGCCAAATCATCAGGACCATCAAGATAAGACCTATGATCATGATCCGCAATGCACCCAAACGGTCTGAATCGAGAGGGATAATTTTATCTAAGTTGCGAGTGCCCTCATAGTAAATATAGTAAAGCACCGCACCTAAGATTGTGCCGAGACTATTGCCAGAACCGCCTAAAATGACGATTATCCAAGCATTGAAGGTTTCTATCGGCTCAAAATTATTTGGGTAAATTGCAGAAAGTTGCCATGCGATGAAAGCACCCGCGATACCAGCGATCGCACCTCCTAGCATCAGCGATTGGAGTTTGTACCAAAAGACGTTTTTTCCTAATGCTTTGGGAATCTCTTCATCTTCGCGGATGGCTTTGAGGATTCTACCCCAGGGCGATCGCACTAAAATTTCCAATCGCCAGAAGACAAAAGCTAATACTATCAGTGACATCAGCATCAAACCTGCTGCGGCGTTGTAGTCATATAGACCAATAACACCAGATATATAAATTACCACTGTTAACAGTGCAAAGAAAATCCCTATAACTAAGTGTGATAGAAATTGTTGCTGACTACCGACTCTGTTATCTGAATGAGAGGTATTTGAGACTCTAGAAGTACGAATCCAACGCCACAACTGCCATAAAGTCATACCAGCAAGGAGCGTCAACAGCCCAATCAACAAAAGTTTGATGAAGAGATTGGGTACAAGAGTTGCGAGCGGTATAGGATAGCTTTGCACACCAAACGCTCCAGGTTTCCACTCGTTACCAACAGGTAAATCCTGGTTATTCACAACAAGACGAATCAGTTCGCCAACGCCAATAGTCACAATTGCTAGGTAGTCTTCTCGCAAGCGCAAAGTCGAGAAACCAATTACCAAGCCCAATAACGCTGCAACAACTGCTCCAATGATTGCTGACAGCAACAAAGGAACTCCTTTTAAGGTTAACAACACAGTGGTGTATGCGCCTAGCGTCATAAAGGCAACATGACCAAAGTTAATCAAACCCGTAAAGCCCCATTGTAAGTTCAGTCCCAGACCGAACAAAGCAAAAATTGAGGTAGAAATCGTTAAGAAAATGAGATATTGCACCATAAGTCATAAGTCATAAGTCATTAGGAGACAGTGCGCCTTTGCTGGTTAAGTGCGTTAAGTGCATCTGTCGTTCATTAGTTATAAGTTATTTCCGTTATATAAAGCCTACTCAAACCTAATCAACACCTATCAAAGCTATTCAATGGGGTTTGAGTTGAGTTTAATTCCTGCTTCATTCTGGAGAAGTCGGCTTCACCCAGTCCACAGGCTAACACTGTCTAACTGACAGCTTTGCTCAAATTAATTGCAGCGTTTAAGTCGCGGTCAATGACAAAACCACAATGGCTGCATTCAAACACTCGCTCATTCAGTCCGAGCGTTTCTTTTTTGGTTCCACAGTTAGAGCAAGTCTTGCTAGATGGAAACCACCTATCAACCACAATGAGCTTGGAACCATATAGTTCACACTTGTAGGTTAACTGGCGACGAAACTCGAAAAAGCTCATGTCGGCGATAGCCTTAGCCAATTTGTGATTAGCCATCATACCGGATACATTGAGGTCTTCAATTACTATCGTGCCGTGGTTCTTGGCAAGCAATGTTGTTAGTTTGTGCAATGTATCTTTGCGGATATTGGCAACCTTTCTGTGCAGTCTGGCTATCTGTAATTGTGCTTTCTTCCAATTAGCTGAACCGATGATTTTATGGCGATTTAACCATTGCATTCTCGACAGTTTCGCTTCATGTTTTTTGTAAGACTTTGCACCTAAAACCACTTCACCAGTAGAGAGAGTGGCTAGTGCTTTAACACCAAGGTCAACGCCTACAACATCTGTATTACCTAAGTTATTAGCTTCCGAATCAAATCGAAAACTAATAAACCATCTATCTGCTTGACGAGATATTGTGCAAGATTTAGTTAGTACTTGTGGCAGTCGTTCATAGGTCTTGAGAACACCAATCACAGGTACTTGGATTTTACTACTGCCTAAGATTTTAACTGTACCTTCCAAGGTGAAAGAGTCACGTATACCTTTTTTATTGAATTTTGGAACACCAGCTTTTTTGCTAAAACAACGCATCCATGCGTCACGCAATGCCATTAAAGCCTGTTGTGGCGTGGATTTAGAGCATTCGTAGTACCATTCATTTTCAGATTTCACCAGTGCCACTAACCACTTGTGCAAGTCAATAGCAGTAGGAAACTTAATCTTGGAATCAGGATTAGCCTTGTTATGGTCTAAAATTTGCTTGGTTAAAGCCAATCCCCAATTCCAAGCGTGCCGTGCTACACCGCAATGTTTCATTAATGCTGTGCGCTGTTGATTATTTAGTTTCAATTCAGTTTTGAAACCTAACAGCATTAAGCTATCCTTTCAACTGATTAAACTGCCTTATAATATCTAGTATATCAGATATCTCACAGAAAAAATGCCAAGAACAAAGTTTAAGCCAGATAATCAAGTGGCATATGATAAAGTCCCGGTACAGTTCAAAGTCTTGCCAGGAGTAAGGGAAAAACTTAAAGCCGTCCCCAACTGGCAAGAACGGCTAAGAGAGTTTGTTGAGCAATTGATTACTGAACAAGCTCATCAAAAAGATGAGCTATGAACAGAGGTGAGTAGAAATTAAGTGACAGTTTCTTGCCCCACTCTTTTTGTCTCTTCGTTTTATTGTAAAATTCTTGCGTGTCAACCCCCTGCGGAGGCATTCAAAATTCACGTTCCAGAAATTCACGCATAAAAGTCAAGACTATTTAATTTTTAATTTTGAATTGGAGCGTCAGCGAGGGTCATACCTATGCTAGATGTTTAAGGTGAAGAATCAAGCCAACACTTAAAACTGTATAAGATAGACAGGGGTTGCTGACACCTTGGCTTAAACTTGTTTTTGAAAATCACTTTACTTGAGATTTCCCTATGGACGCTACGGCACTTTGGCAAAGATACCAGAAATGGTTATATTTCCATGAAGAATTGGGACTGTACCTGGATGTGAGCCGGATGCGGTTTGATGATACCTTCGTAGAGAAGTTGCAGCCGAAGTTTGAAAAAGCTTTTGCAGATATGGCGGAACTTGAGAAGGGGGCGATCGCCAACCCAGATGAAAACCGCATGGTTGGACACTACTGGCTGCGAAATCCTGATTTAGCCCCAACGCCAGAACTCACACAAGAAATCGTAGACACCATAGAGCAAATCGAAGTGTTTGCCGAAAAAGTCCACACGGGTGGAATTCATCCTCCCAAAGCGCCTCGTTTTACCGATATTATCTCCATTGGTATTGGTGGTTCTGCTTTGGGTCCCCAATTTGTTGCTGAAGCTTTAGCGCCAGACTTCCCTCCTCTGGCGATTCATTTTATTGATAACAGCGATCCAGCAGGAATTGACCGCATTTTGATCCATTTGAGAAACCGCCTAGCCAGTACTTTGGTTTTGGTCATCTCCAAGTCTGGGGGAACGCCAGAACCACGCAATGGGATGCTTGAAGTCAAAAAAGCTTACGCTGGACAAAATTTGGACTTTGCGAATTATGCGATCGCCATTACTATGCCCGGTAGTAAACTGGACGAACAAGCAAAATCTGAAGGCTGGCTAGCAAGATTCCCTATGTTCGATTGGGTGGGAGGACGCACCTCAGAGTTATCTGCTGTGGGGTTATTACCAGCGGCGTTGCAAGGCATTGATATTCTCGCCATGCTAGAGGGTGCAAAAGAGATGGATGACGCCACCCGCATCCCTGACATCAAACAGAATCCAGCCGCATTGTTAGCTTTGTCTTGGTACTATGCTGGCAATGGACGGGGCGAAAAAGACATGGTTGTCCTACCTTACAAAGACAGCTTACTTCTGTTCAGTCGCTATTTGCAACAGCTGGTCATGGAATCCTTGGGTAAAGAGACAGACTTAGAAGGCAACGTCGTTCACCAAGGTATCGCCGTTTATGGCAACAAAGGCTCAACCGACCAACACGCTTATGTTCAGCAGTTGCGCGAGGGTGTGCCGAATTTCTTTGCCACCTTCATTGAAGTTTTGGAAGACCGGAAAGATCCATCTTCAGAACTTGAACCAGGAATTACAACAGGCGACTATCTCTCTGGTTTTTTGCAAGGAACCCAACAAGCACTTTATGAAAACCAGCGCGACTCAATTACCGTAACTATTCCCCAAGTGAATTCCCGGACAGTGAGTGCCTTAATTGCATTATACGAGCGCGCTGTAGGTTTTTATGCCAGCTTAGTTAACATCAACGCCTACCATCAACCAGGTGTAGAAGCTGGTAAAAAAGCCGCTGCTGCAATTCTTGAGTTGCAAAAACGAGTCGTAGAAGTTTTGCAAACAGAAAAAACAGCCCTTTCACTGGAGGAAATTGCTCAAAAAGCAGGTGCAACAGACCAAATCGAAGCAATTTACAAGATTGTGCGTCATTTATACGCAAATCAGCGCAAAATCGTGTTGCAAGGAAATCTAGGACAACCCAGCAGTTTGAAGGTTTCTATTAGCTAATTCAGTGAACAGTTATCAGTAAACAGTGAAGTTGATAACTGATAACTGATAACTGATAACTGATAACTGATGTAGCTTCGGTATCATATTTTGGGCAATTTTGTTGCCGAAGTAACAATATTTTATGATAGAGCATCTAAGATTGAAGTGAAAGCTTCAATTTTTACGATGCTCTTTTGGAATACTGATATGAGTCAATTCAGGGGAATTGAAATCCGTAGGCTAGAATCCAGCAAGGGAGGGATGGTAGAGTTCTTTACTGCTCAAGCTAGTCATGAAACAATGCTGGTACAAATTCCACCCAATACAATAGATGATTTATTTGTTCACAAAACGCATACAGACCAATTGCTAGTTGTTAAAGGACAGTTTGTCCTTGTGACATTGCTTAATAAGCAATACCAGTATATTCCTTTGAGTGAAGACCATTCTGTCGTCGTAAGAATTCCGCCGGGAGTCTTACACGGGGCGATTAATTTGAGTTCAGAACCATGTGTTTTGGTGAATGCAGTACTGCGTCATAAACCACCTCAACAGCGGGATTATGTTCCTCATAAACGACCATTTCCTTATGACTTAGAAGCAGCAGAAGCAGCGTTGAAGAATTTGGAAGTCACAAACCGAATAAAGAATTATGGGGCGACTCCAGTGTAAGTTATTAAGGTTAAATCACGTCAAGGGTGGGTTGCTAACCCACCCTAATTTTTTTGTTTCTCTCCAAATTTCACCTTGTTGTACACATCTGCTAAAGAAATTTGAAACGGTATTGAGGTGAGAGTGATACTTTCATCTTCCTCGTCGTATTCAAAAAGGGACCATCGCTTCTTTGCTGTTTTAGAATACTGTTCAATATAGATTCGAGTTTTGTCAATCAAAACATACTCAGCAAATGAGGAAATTGTCTTGTAAATCTGAAATTTTCCCTCTTTATCATAACCTTCAGTTGAATCTGACAAAACCTCAATAACGACTATGGGGTTAGTAATAGTATCAGTGCGATTATCCCAATATATCGGTTCACCAGTTATAACCATTACGTCTGGATAGGTGTAGATTCGCTTCTGCGGTATCCACAGACGTACATCACCCATGAAGACTTCATAATCTTGCTGCTTAAAAGCAAAGTTTAATGCAGCATAAAAGTTACCTGCTATCCGGTTATGATTCGTCGTTCCACCAACCATAGGGGTTATTATACCGTTAATATACTCGCTTTTATACTCGGCGTTTTCTTCTAGCTGTAAATACTCTTCTGGAGAGTAGTATCCCTGTTCTTGGTAAGTTTGCATAGTTTTTAGAAGTGTTTTTGATAGAAGAAGATTTTTGCTTTTGATTGATGGCTTGAGGTAGGTAAATACTATTTTAAAACGTAAGCGCAAAGCACACGCTAAGACGAGCCAGCGCCGTGCTGAGGTTCCCCTCGTTGTTAGCGCAGCGTCTCCGTAAGGAGAGGCGACTGGCGTGCCAAGAACGTAAAGGAAGAATATAGAGCAATACGGTTCAGTTAAGGATTATTTGTAACAATTTCATGCGTGTAAAGACGTAGCATGCTACGTCTCTACATAGGTCGAAGAGCGCTGCTAATCATTTTATCTGAACCGTATTGGAATATAGAGAAATCTTTCTAAATTGACTAAATATTTAGCGATGATAAAAGTAAAAATGTTTACAAAACTTTTGTATTATCAAATGATAACTACTATATAACTGGCAGTTTCATATTAAAATGAAATTAAGAAACAAGGATATGACTATGACTGAATCAACATCACAAAAACCTGTACGTCGTCGAGGAAGAATCTTTCCAGAAATCACTATACCACCAGAAGAACTAGCTAAGCGCAAAATAGAAAGAGAAGTATTTCATCAACGGTGTTGGACAATTTTTGAGCGCGTGCGTCCTGAACTAATAGATAAATACTACGGCTGGTATATTGCTGTTGAGCCAAATAGTGGAGATTATTTCATTGATGAAGATAATATGCAAGCTCATAGAAAAGCCCTTCAAAAGTATCCAGACGTTGAGCACTGTGTTTTCTGCCTGAATGAAGATGGAACCACTGGCACTATATGATGCAGGGTATGTTTGGTACCAAGGGGCAGCTATTCTTTGAAATTGAATTGATTACTGCTGATGGATTAAATCTACCTGTGGATGTCATGTTAGATACTGGTTTCACAGGCTTTATGGCTATTAACAAACAAGACTTAGAAGCTTTAGACTGGGCTTATATTGGTGATGAACTTTTGCGAACAGCACAGGGAGAAACTATGTTTGAAAGATATTTAGGCAAAGTGCTGTTGGATGCGCAAGAGTATGAAATTCCAATCTTTGCTGGAGATGAAATAACAGAGGTATTGTTAGGTTCAGAGTGGTTAAAGATTTTGCCCTTGGCGGTTAATTATCAAGCTGGAATATTGACTTTGGGATGAATGTTCTATTTGCTGAGAAAAGAGGCACATAGGAAGAAAAGACAAAGAGCTAAATTGGAGGAGTTGGTAAGTCGCGTAGGAAGTAAAAGCGATCGCCCCTCCAATCCTTACCTTTTATTCGTCCCAAGTAGCCTGTTAAGGGTGAGGAAAGTTCAATCAGGAAATCGTGAACTGCTTCATCAGTTAGCCTAGGATTCTGAATGGCATTATAATGAGCGCGAATCTCTGTTACCGTAAAACTTTGACTGGTAGCTTCTAAACTTTCGTTATCTTGCTCAAAAAGTTGTTTGACTGCTTGGACAATTTGCGATCGCAACTGGATTTGTCTTTTAACTGTTTCAATGTACTCATCAATTTTGTAGTTAATCTCCCCTGGGTCAAGATATTTTTTTAGTTCAATCAGATCAACAGAACCAGGATATTTTGCTTGTAGTTCAACTAATTTCTGTAAAGTCATAGCATTGATAATACTGATTCTAGATATTGCAGCCGATTCTTGAAGTTGTTTAGTCGGTTTACCAGGACCAATAATTAACCGAACAGCCTCCACATAATTTTCTTTAAGATGTCTCTTGCCAATTCTGTCTAATTCCTCAACTGTACGATCAGGAATACTTTTACCTGCCTTACATTCGCAAACCAAGGAATACGGTTTTGAACAAAACAAATCTAAGCCTCCAGCACCGCCTTTGTAATCAGATTCAACCTTAAATCCTACAAATTTAAGGCTGCGGCGTGCTATGTTTTCAAAGTCTGTTCCAGCTTGGTAGTTGCTTTTGCCTTCATCTTGTTCTATGCTGCGATCGCCTAACGCTGCAATGTCGTTTATCCAAGCTAAATCTGGATCGCTTTGCTGGATGAGTTCCTCAGTAGTCCAACCTAAAAACGCTTTGATATCCTGATCTAATTGTTTAGCGGCTGGGTTGGTGATGGCAAAGGACGCAATAGCACTTTGCAAGTCTTCTAATTCTGGGTGTGGCGGTGGTTGAAGTGTTTCTAGTTGGTGTTTGCGGATGGCAAATGTGCGATCGCTCAACACGGGGTATGCTTGAGAAACTGTCAGAGAATTTGGTAAAGGCACAAACTGACGACTTTGAGTATACACTGGCATTTCTATCTGCTGAGGTAGTAGATACACGCGCAGGTAAGCAAGAAAAATATAACGACGTTGCAGTAGAATTTGTTGTAATGCTTCTGTCGTCCAAACAGTTAACCCTGAAACAGCCTCGAATGATTCAGAAGCATCCAACATTTGGCACAGTTCGCACCTAGCCCAAGCTTTAATCAAAACTATTTCAGAACCTAAGTTTGCAAAAACCTTTTGGGCAATAGGCAAAAAGCTTGAGCGGTAATGATGCTCAGGCGGTAGAGCGTTAATTGAGGCATTGGCTGGATACAAAGCAAATTTATGCCCCGGATTAATGAATTTCCGAGGCGTTGCGGCAATTGTTCGTCCTTGGATTAATGCTTCAACGTCCGGAGCAGGTAGACAAAGGGCATTGTAAATCAAAAACGATTCGCTCATGCTTAATTAAACAACTCACCTAGATCGTCAGCGTCATCTGTGTCCTCTATACTGGAGGGGTTAAGGAAGTCGTTTAATAGTTCGTCTCCTTCAATACTCTCTTCATCTATTTCACCAGAAGGAGCGCTCAATATTTCTCGCAGCAAAGGATTTTTTGTAGTTAGCGGTTTTGAAAAATCCAAGACTTGCTCCTCGTTTAGCTTATAGCGATCGCGCTTCTGATAAACCGAATACAGGTCAATGAGAGGTCTGATTTCTTCTGCTTTCAAATACACCCATTCTCCGCCCAGTTCTTGCACAAGTTTATTGAGATATCCGAATGAATCCCAATTCTTACGAATTGTTTTTTCTTTAGACCGAACTAAACAACCTCGCGTTATATCGAATTTTTTGTAGTCAATTAAACGCAACATTCCTGCTCCTACTGAGAGTCCATGAGAGTGCTGGAGAACTGCAACGCCTATTTTGAAAATTTTGTCTTTTTCTTTACCAATAACTTTAAAGTTTATCCATCCCTGATTTTTTGATTTTGGCTCAACTTCAGTAACATCTTCGACTTTTACTTCTTTCAAAGTCTCACCTGTCTCAGTCTCTCCCTCTAATGTCTGACCTTTCAATGTCTGAAAGCCAAAACGCAAAGCATCAACAATTAGAGAATTATGCTTTTCCTCTAGATAATCTCCAAGGTCTACCTCAGTCTCCTTCTTAAAAGCCAGTTCAAATCGCTCAAATGGGTCTTTGGGTAGTGTATCTTCATCAACCTTAAAGTTCTCTGCACACCATTTCAAAGCTTCTCTGACGGTTGGCTTTCCTTTGGAAAATTCTCTCAGTTTACTTTCTTCAAATGGATAAAGTGAATTAGGAGGAGTTAAACTCCTTGCTCCGTAGAACTCTTTCAGCCAAAGGGTGACTAATTCAACCATAGAATCGCCACCCATGTATTTTAAATCTATCGGTTTGCGTTGCGTATATTTTGAAACTCTATCTGATATTCCACCACTTCCAGGCATCAATTCTATCTGGTTTCTCCAGGTATCAGGGAACATTACTGTGAGAATAACAACCCCTCGACCTAGTTCTGAATGTTCGAGAGTATCATGTAAACGCTTTACTAAATCAGCAATTAGCTGTGGAGTTGTCAATCCATCCTCAGTAGAACTGTTTGTGATATCTATTTCGTCAAAACAAATGACGACGGGGTTGTAGTAACTCACCAAATTCAAGATTTGCTGAATATTCTTCAGTGCTTCAGCTTCTCTATCTTGGTTGGTTTTGCTAGGATTGGGTAATCCTAGAGCATCAGCATTAAACTTTGCTAGCTCATAGCCAGATAACCATTGGATAGCAAAAGATGTCTGAGTTTCTGAAAGCGTCCACAAAATAGCCCGCAAAATATAGGGATCTACATTTGGTTTTGCTTTGAGAACTTGCTTGGTGAGGGTGTTCATCAAATTCTTGTTCTTAGCCGACCAATTACCAGATACTTTGTCAAATCTGTTGACAAGTTCCTGAGGAGAAAGGTTTGGTGCATTGGGATTAATGGCTTTGAAGCCTTCGTTCGCCATCGCAGTGGCTACTTCTTGCCACTGCATGACCCCTTGACTACCTGTTTTGCTCAGACTATCTACTAATGTTTGCTGGAATTGGTATTTAACCTGGTTTAAGTCTGTATAGTTATTGACACCTGCATAAACGAATAAAGCACCACCTTCGCGTTCCAGACGATGGCGAATCCGACTGAGGAGATGGGTTTTACCGACTCCGTATTGAGCAGTTATGGCAATTGATGTCACCTTCTCTTGGCTAAATTGACTGGTACGCACCAGTTCAATTGCTTGAAAAACCGTATCAGAAGCGTGGGCATTTAGGGTGGGAACGTCGGGGAATCCTTTCCCCCAGACATCCTGTTCTTTGACAATACCAGCGTTAGTAAATGGATTGTGGCTTTGAATGGCGGTGTTGATGTCTTCTATCGGAGAAATAGGAGGATTTTCCATAGTGATTCGGTGTGAGGTAACCAACTACAACGGCGAATTCACGGCAATATAATTAAGTCAAGCGCTTGGCGTAGTAGCGCAATCCACCTCCGGGGATGGTGATTGAGTCTTCACGTTTATCTGGCGTAATGTCTGGCATTTCTCCTGCCATGAGCTGGAAAACGTCCTTCTCCTGCATTTCCAGCAGCCATTCATTAAATTCAGAACGACTAACGCGATCGCCTACTTCCCTCCTAATCCGATAAATCGGCACCAAATCATTCAGGTTGTAATCTTGATTCAGTTTGTCATAGATTTCCAACGCGACTTGTTTAAACTCGTCGTAAGATTCAATCCCACTCTTGACCCCATTGGCTGATGCAGTTGCAGCTACCGCACCACTCATCTGACTTATCCACTTCAGCAGCGCATGAGCCACCCAACTACCGACAGTATTGCCTTCAAACCTACACTCTGGACTTTTCAAACACTCACTCAGTACTTCTAAACCTACAGGAGATACTAGAGAGTAACCTGTTTTGGAAATGGCGATCGCCCCTTTTTTCTCCAATTCCTGAAAAATACTTTGATAATCTGCTATCTTCTTACCTTTCGGTACAATTCGCTTTGTCACTTGGCCTTTCTTCACTTCCTGCTTTGCTCCTCCTAAATCCCACAAAGCTAGAAGAAGACGAGTTTTTGCTTGAGTTTTGATTCCTTGTAAATTTTTTGATGCCATATTCATTTATTCTATTTGTCAAAACTAGTACAATTGTGACTTAAATATCTAAACTTGCGTGAAAACACGAGAAAGTTTCCAGCTAGTCTCCAAAGATTGCCTAAAAATTAGTATTCTCGAAAGCATTGGGTTTTGCTGTGCTCAATCCATTCGTGACAAACTAAGATAAGACTGTTTTTGTCAATTAGTCATTATCCTGGAAATAGATTCTTCCCTCACACCTACAGTTGTAATTTGTAACAACATTTGCCGTTATCTCGGCATACTCTCACTCGGGCGAATACCCTAATATAGTCTGTGCATCTCGTTTTCAGAGTTGATTTGTTATAACAATATTGATATATTTAGAAGGCGTTCTGTGTCTGAAACTCACGTTGTTTTCTACCAGGAAGAAGACGAGGAAGTTCCTGTCCTTAAATGGCTGACACGACTTTTGAAAGTAGAGCAGCAAGAAAATGGCGAAGACCTCTAATGCGATTAAAATTATTGACAAGATCACTCGTACCAACCCTGAGCTTGAGGCAATGGTAGCAGAAGCTTCTATTAATGCAGAGTTGACACTCCCCTGCCGTCATGCGAGGGGATTCTTGCTAAGCCCTTCGGGCACGCTGCGCGAACATCCGTCCTCTCTAGATACCTAAATGCAAGCATTGAAATATCCCAGTTTGGATACGTCCACATTTCGCAAGGACTGCCCGACCGCGTTTGAAAAGATTTCATGAAATTTTTTATTTCTCATTCCCACACTATGTCGCACGAGGCTGAGCATTGTGGATGGCGAGATACCAACGTTGGCTATCTAG
>JAAUSC010000090.1 GCA_012031965.1 Scytonema sp. RU_4_4 | reverse complement strand
TGTCATTGCGAGGAGGAACGACGAAGCAATCGCTTTTAACCACGGGATGGATGCGATGACTTCGTTCCGCTATCGCTGCACTCGTAATGACAATTTAAAGGGTCTAGAAGACTTGAAACCCTTACAGCTACCACTTGTGTGTACACCGTAGCCTTATTAAGGAGAGGGATGCTCCCGATAGGGCAGGGTGAGGTTCCGAGCAACCGTGAGATGTTAAGGTTATGGTCATTTTGTCAATAAGTAAAATAACTTAAAAAGTCTACTATCCGCGCTGGGACTTCTAAATTGAATCTGTAATAATTACAACGTTTTGTCAACAAATCTTACAAACAACCACTAGAGCTTACAAACCTGTTATTAGTACTCTAAGAGAATCTTAACTTGTCTCATGACAGTATTTTTCTCAACCTCATAATTTTCAACTTGTATGCTACTGAGTATGAAACAGGCGCGTCACCCACTCTTTTTCCTCGCCTTGCCTCTAGCAACCATAGCAACTCTTGCGCCACTCACCACAGCAATAGCGCAAGTTTCTGCGGATGGAACTGTATCGACCACAGTTACCAGCCCTGATAGCAAAAATTTCAACATCAACGATGGTACAACAAGGGGAACAAACCTTTTTCACAGCTTCAAAGAATTTTCTGTTCCCACAGGTGGCTCGGCTAACTTCAACAATGCAACGAATATACAAAATATTATTAGCCGGGTGACGGGTGGTTCTGTTTCTAATATTGATGGTTTGATTAAAGCACTAGGTAACGCAAACTTATTTTTACTCAATCCTGCGGGGATTGTTTTTGGACCAAATGCCCAATTGAATATTGGTGGTTCATTTTTGGGGAGTACGGCGAATAGTTTTATATTTGACAATGGATTTGAGTTTAGTGCAACTGACCTTCAAGCACCACCACTGTTAACTATAAATATTCCTAATGGCTTGAGATTTCGGGATAATCCAGGAAGTATCACCAATCAGTCCAATCAGTCTACAGCTGTTGATAGTAGTGGCAATCCTGTTGGTCTTCAAGTTCCATCCGGGAATTCCTTGGTACTAGTAGGCGGTGACATCAACTCAGATGGCGGAAGACTGACAGCTTTAGGCGGACGAGTCGAGTTAGGAGGATTGGCTGGGGCGGGAACTGTCGGACTAGACGTTACTGGTAATACTTTTAAACTTAATTTCTCTTCTGATAGTTCGCTGTCGAATATTACTCTGGCGAATGATGCACGAGTGAGTGTGCGGGGAAATGGAGGAGGAGACATTGCAGTTAATACAAATAATTTTAGTGCAACCAATGGTGGACGGTTAGTCGCAGGAACCGAAGGCGAGGGAAATGCAGGCGATATTACCGTCAATGCAAATAATTTCAATATTTCTGGTGTCGGGCAGAGTGGAGTTGAGGCTGGTGTGTTCAACCAGACACTTGATGGTGCTTCTGGCAATGCAGGTAACATTTTCATCAACACCAAATCCTTCAATGGTTCATCGGGCGCAGGAGTGACAAATAATGTACTAACAGGAGCAACAGGCGATGGTGGTAACATCAATATCACAACTGGCTCCTTCTCTTTAACCGATGGTGCGCAACTGAGTGCCAGCACATTTGGACAAGGGAATGCAGGTAATGTGTTGGTGCAAGCGTCCGATTCGGTTGAGCTTGCAAATACTGCTACCATCTTCAGCACAGTCCAAGCAGGAGGAGTGGGCAATGGTGGCAATATCGACATTAAAGCAGCTTCACTTTCCCTCAAGGATGGCGCTCAACTGGTAACCTCAGTTCTTGGAGCATCTGACACCCAGCCAGCTGGAAGGGGCGATGCAGGCAATGTCACTATTGATGTCAAAGGAAATGTAACAATTGCTGGATTGGGCAGTGCGATTTTCAGCGATGTGGAAACGGGGGTGATAGGCAATGGGGGGAATATTAGTATTTCCTCTGGCTCCTTCTCTTTAAGCGATGGCGCTCAACTGGTTACCAGCACATTTGGACAAGGGAATGCAGGTAGTGTGTCAGTGCGAGCTTCCGATTCGGTTGAGCTTGCAGGCAGTAACACTACCATCTTCAGCACTGTGGAAGCAGGAGGTGTGGGCAATGGTGGCAATATCGACATTCAAGCGGCTTCACTTTCCCTCAAGGATGGTGCTCAATTGGTAACCGCAGTTCGTGAAGCATCTGACAGCCAGCCAGCCGGAAGGGGGGATGCAGGCAATGTCACAATTGATGTCACAGGGGATGTGACAATTGCTGGGGTTAAAGACGGATTTGCCAGTGCGATTTTCAGCTCGGTGGAAACAGGAGCGACGGGCAATGGGGGAAATATTACTATTTCCTCTGGCTCCTTCTCTTTAACCGATGGTGCTCAACTAGCCGCCAGCACTCGTGGACAAGGGAATGCAGGTAGTGTGTCGGTGCGAGCATCCGATTCGGTTGAACTTGTCGATGCTAGTATCTTGAGCGCTGTGGAAGCAGGAGGTGTGGGCAAAGGAGGCAATATCAACATCAACGCTGCTTCACTTTCCCTCAAAGATGGCGCTCAACTGGTAACCGCAGTTCGTCAAGCATCCGACACTCAGCCAGCCGGAAGGGGGGATGCAGGCAATGTCACTGTTGATGTCACAGGGAATGTGACAATTGCTGGGGTCAAAGACGGATTGCCCAGTGCGATTTTCAGCTCGGTGGGAACGGGGGTGGTAGGCAATGGGGGGAATATTAGTATTTCCTCTGGCTCCTTCTCTTTAAGCGATGGTGCGCAACTAGCCGCCAGCACTTTTGGACAAGGGAATGCAGGTAATGTGTCAGTGCAAGCGTCCGATTCGGTTGAGCTTGTCGATGCGAACATCTTCAGCACAGTGGAAGCAGGAGGAATAGGCAATGGTGGCAATATCAACATCAATGCTGCTTCATTTTCTCTTAAAGATGGGGCTCAACTGCTAACCTCAGTTCGTCAAGCATCTGACACTCAGCCAGCCGGAAGAGGAGATGCAGGCAATGTCACTGTTGATGTCACTGGTTTTGTGACAATTGCTGGAGTCAAGGACGGATTCCCCAGTGCGATTTTCAGCTTGCTGGCAACAGGAGCAACAGGCAATGGGGGGAACATCACTATTTCCTCTGGCTCTTTCTCTTTAAGCGATGGCGGCAGACTGGTTGCCAGTACACTTGGACAAGGGAATGCAGGCAATGTCATCGTTGATGTCACAGGTCCTGTAATGATCGCTGGGGTCAAGGACGGATTACGCAGTGCGATTTTCAGCACTGTGGAAGCAGGAGGTGTGGGCAATGGTGGCAATATCAACATCAACGCTGCTTCACTTTCACTCAAAGATGGTGCCCAACTACAAACTCTGGTTAGTCAAGCATCTTCCACTCAGCCAGCCGGAAGGGGCGATGCAGGCAATGTCACTGTTGATGTCACAGGTCCTGTAACGATCGCTGGGATAAAGGATGAAGTTTTCAGTGCGATTCTCAGCTTTGTGGGAACGGGGGCGACGGGTAATGGGGGAGATATTACAATTTCCTCTGACTCCTTCTCTTTAACCGATGGTGCCAGACTGTCCGCCAGTACTGGTGGACAAGGGGATGCAGGTAGTGTATCGGTGCGAGCGTCCAATTCGGTTGAGCTTGTCAACGGGGACATCTTCAGCACTGTGACATCAACAGGTGTGGGCAATGGTGGTAACATCAACATCAAGGCTGCTTCTGTTTCCCTCAAAGATGGCGCTCAAATCACTGCTAGCAGTTATGGCGATGGTGCTGCTGGCGACATAGAAGTTATTGCTCGTTCTATCCGTCTGTATAATGGCTCAACCATCAGCGCTGACACTGTAGGGGGACAGGGAAATATCAACTTAAACGCTCGTGATTTTGTGTTGTTGCGTGATGGTAGTAAAATAACCACCAATGCCACTGGTACAGCGACTGGCGGCAATATCATTATTAATACTAATAATCTCGTCGCCTTTCCAGAGGAAAATAGTGACATCACTGCCAAGTCAGAAGAGAGCTTTGGTGGTCGGATAAGCATCAATACCAAAGGTGGTATTTTTGGTATTGAGTATCGGCAGCAAGAAACAGAATTTAGTGATATCACTGCCAGTTCTGCCCTTGGTCCGCAGTTCAGTGGTACGGTGCAACTGAATACACCTGATATCAACCCCAGCCAAGGGTTATTTGAATTATCAGAAACTGTCATCGACCCCGCACAGCAGATTGCTCAAAATCCCTGTCTGCGCGGCGGTGGTGAATTTATCATTACCGGACGTGGCGGATTTCCATCTAATCCCAATAAAATCCTCAGCAGTGATAATGTGCGGGTTGATTTAGTCAAACCTGTCGCCAGTAAGGTGAATTCAACAAGTACAACACAAAAGCAGTCATCCACCAGTGCAACTGACAAACCCATAGTACCGGCACGAGGATGGATATTCAATGAAAAAGGTGAGGTGACGCTGGTCGCTTATGACCCTACCAAGACTGGTCCACAACGCTCCTCACCAACACCTGCTAGTTGTGCTGCGCTGAGATAATAGGCGTTTTGAACAGCCTCCTAATGATTAGACTTCTTGCAAAAGTCTACGTTCTTTGTGGATGGAAAACCGCAGATGCACAAGAGATGCACGCAGATAAATGCGGATGAAAACAGACAATTATTGACTTATGCAAGAGGTTTATTATATTGAGGCAGAGCCTCAAGTTCGGTCAACTGAAAATTTATTCTCCAATATTTGAGCTTATCCATAGAAACTGATTTAGTGACAACATTCACTCCATTTCCTCGCCAAGCAACTTCTGGATCTGTTGTAAAAACAGCACACTCTAATTGCTCTAGTTTAATATTCCAATACTCACTAAATCTGCTTTTCAAAGTTATGACTTGCTCAAAGACTTTATTTCTGTGCTTATTTCTTCTTTTTCTTTCAGTCGCCCCTGTTGCTTCTGTATCAATAAATTTTGTTTCTATTATCAAGATTTGACCTAATGAAGTCAGATACACAAAATCACATTTTCCCAAATCTGTATAATCAGCAATCGGGGACTTTTCAAATAACAGTAACTCAGAGCATAAAGGGAATATCTGTTTGATATTCAAAAATAAATAAGCTTGCAATAACAGTTCCTTATCATAAGGAAAACTAACAACACCCTCAAAAAATCTTTTAATCTCTTCCTGAGATTGGGGTTGAATTTTTTTACAATATGCAACAAAATGATTCACCTCATCTGCGGTCATGCAGTTTTTGCTCCCTCCCCTGATTACTACATACACTTATTGAATCAAAATATACCACGCTGGTCATGGAGTGTTCATCCGCAGAAGTAAGGAAAAAAGGGTTTAATCATCAGTTAGTCAAGGTAAACTACTGATATTTTTATAGTCAAATAAGAACATTAGTTTAAAGTATTTTTACGTAAAAACATGTACTCAAGTTCCATGCTGACTTTTGAGTCGTAGTGGTTACTCAGTGGGAGTAAATATTAAGTAGGGGAGGCAAAAAGCGGTGTGGATGTTCCTCCCGCTTTATTGCCGTTGTGTTACGGCTATGTAAGGATTTGAGCGTTTGAGAGAGCAAGAATTAGCCGTAACGCACCAGCACATATGGCGCTTCTTATTTGAATCAAGTACAGATTTATCTGCATCCATTCACGTTGAGGATGCGGTTCCTTAATTCTTTGATGTATTGCACCCAACTGAGAGCGTGTTTATAAATTCGGCAAAAGCCTTGATTTGTCATGCTGAGCGTAGCGATAAGTAGGTCAACATTGAAAAACGTAAAATAGAATCTTTGCGATTGCTGAGTCCCAAGGGGACACGCTGCGCGAACGTTCCACTCCGTTTCACTCGCAATGACATTTCACATTTAATTAGGTTGACCTACTTAGCACAAGTGTTGCATCTCTCAACTACGTTGCAAAATCTAGATTCTATGTCCTGCGGACACGCTGCGCTAACGTTCCGTTTCACTTCACTCAGAATGACAGATTTATTTTATAAACACCCTCTGAAAACTGCTATATGGTGCGTTACGCGCTGCTTTAACGCACCCTACAATTTAAGGTTTACTTTATAAATCATCTCTAACTCTTTCATTAGACACCAGCAAGCAATTGTGCATAAGCAGAAAATCTAGCGTTTTGAAGAGCCAGAACAGTTGTTCTAGAATCTTGCACCCAAAATCGTCGTCCAAAACGGACAAGTTGGCGCGAAGTTCCCGCTTGTACAATTCCTATCACTGGAACTTTTGCTTTTTCTTTGTCTCCTGATTGTTTTTGCAAAATTGTTCTGAGGCGATGTTGTTCTTCAAGTGTGGTTGCTTGTTGGGGATTGAGTTCCACTATCACCAACTGTACTGTTTCTACTGGTTCTACATTTTCAACAATCAGTTGATTTTGCTCTTCGCGTCGGTCTACTTTCCCCCAAATAATTAACCGAGAATCAATTTGGAGCACAGAATGAATCTGTTCGTAAATTTTAGGAAAGACAACCGCTTCTAATTGTGTCGTTAAATCTTCGATTTGCAAAATCGCCATCTGTTCGCTTTTTTTTGTCATCACTTTTTTAACACCATTCAGCATGACAACTGCACAAATGTGACTTTCTTCTTTCTGCTCACCAAGCTGCGAAAGATTAATTGGAGCAAGAACATGTGCTGATTTGCGAATAGCTTTGAGGGGATGATCCGAAACATAAAATCCTAAAAGTTCTTTTTCCATCTGCAACTTTTTTTGTGGAGGGAAATCAGGAACTTGTTGAGCTTTGGGAGCGACTTCAAAGCTATTTAGGTTTTTATTGGTCGTCGCAGCAGTGGAAAATGCACCGCCTAACAAATCAAAGAGATTTCCCTGTCCAGTCGCTCTGTCTCTGGCACGGGATTGTGCCCAGTCGTATACTAGTTCCAGATCGTGAAGTAACTGGTTGCGATTGGGGTCAATTTTGTCAAAGGCTCCACAAGAAATCAGCGCTTCTAAAGTACGGCGGTTGACAGCACGCAAATCCACGCGATCGCAGAAATCAGCTAGGGACTTAAACTCGCCTCCTTCCTCTCTCGCCTGCAAAATACAGACTATTGCGTTCTGTCCGACATTACGAACAGCGGACAATCCAAACAAAATGTTTTCACCTGACGGTGTAAAATCCACACCAGAACGATTGATATCTGGCGGCTCTATGTGAATACTCATACTTGCGCAGCTGGAAATATATTTCTGCACCTTGTCTGTGTCATCACTGTTAGCCGTCAACAGCGCCGCCATGTATTCCAACGGATAGTTCGCTTTTAAGTACGCAGTTTGATATGTTACATATCCATATGCTGTTGAATGAGATTTATTGAAACAGTTAGAAGCAACTAAGCCTTTTCTAATAATAAAGTTATGGTCGCGCTCCACCCCAATGTCATAGACATTTTGCGTGCTTATTGGTTTTCGAGTTATTATTTTCACCATTTTTGCAGTCCTAAAAGCTATAAAGTCAGTTAATTTCTAGAATGATAAAAGCCTATAACGCCCATTTTGACAGGAATAAATATTAATTTAATCCAACCTACATTTAATAAGCAGAATATCTGCACATCTTAATTAAGTGGGCAGAAATCTCAAAGTGTACTAAAATCAAGGACTTGAGTCGTAATAGGGAGCAATCATGGCGTCCATTCGCGAGTTGCACACACAGTTAATTAAGAAAGAACGCTCAGCCGTTGAAATTACTCAAGAAGCTCTAGATCGCATTCAAGTATTAGAGCCAAAATTGCACAGTTTTTTATGCGTGACTGCCCAGAGGGCATTAGAGCAAGCGCAGCAAGTGGATGCTAAAATCGCAGCTGGGGAAGAAATCGGCATATTAACAGGGATTCCGATTGGGATCAAAGATAATATGTGTACCAAGGGAATTCCTACCACTTGCGCCTCTCGAATTCTCGAAAATTTTGTACCGCCATATGAATCAACTGTCACTCAAAAACTGGCAGATTCTGGTGCGGTGATGGTGGGTAAAACCAATTTGGATGAGTTTGCAATGGGAGGTTCTACAGAAAACTCTGCTTTCAAACTCACAGCTAATCCTTGGGATTTGTCGCGGGTTCCAGGAGGTTCTTCTGGTGGTTCAGCAGCAGCAGTCGCAGCAGGAGAATGTGTTGTCTCTCTGGGTTCTGATACTGGTGGTTCGATTAGACAACCAGCGTCTTTTTGCGGTGTTGTGGGAATGAAGCCCACTTATGGACTTGTTTCTCGATATGGCTTGGTGGCTTTCGCTTCCTCTTTAGACCAAATTGGACCATTTGCACGCACAGTAGAAGATGCAGCGATATTATTGAAGGCGATCGCCGGTTACGATCCCAAAGACTCCACCAGCTTGAAAGTCGAAATTCCTGACTACACCGCCAACTTAAAACCAGAGCTTCCGAAAGGAAAGCTAAAAATTGGTGTCATCAAAGAAACTTTTGGTGAAGGTTTGGACTCGCAAGTTGAAGAAGCGCTCAACAAGGCGATTAAACAATTAAAAGAGTTGGGAGCAGAAATTCAAGAAATCTCTTGTCCTCGGTTCCGCTATGGTTTACCAAGCTACTACATTATTGCTCCATCTGAAGCATCGGCAAACTTAGCTCGCTACGATGGCGTTAAATATGGCTACCGTGCTCCTGATGCAGATAATTTGATATCAATGTATGCTCGCACCCGTGCGACTGGTTTCGGCGCAGAAGTGAAACGCCGAATTATGATTGGAACTTACACCCTTTCGGCTGGTTATTACGATGCTTATTATCTTAAGGCTCAAAAAATTCGCACCCTGATTAAGGAAGACTTTGAAAAAGCTTTTGAAAAAGTGGATGTTTTAGTTTGTCCTACAGCTCCCACCACTGCATTTAAAGCAGGGGAAAAAACGTCTGATCCATTAAGTATGTACTTAATTGATTTGATGACTATTCCCGTCAATCTTGCTGGTTTACCAGGTATAAGCGTCCCATGCGGTTTTGATAGCAATGGGTTACCAATTGGTTTGCAGCTTATCAGCAATGTATTGCGAGAAGACCAACTGTTTCAAGTCGCTTATGCTTATGAGCAATCAACAACTTGGCATCTACAGACGCCACAACTATGAGTTTGAGGTTTGAGTTTGAGGTTTGAGTTTGAGGTTTGAGTTATGAGTTTTTCTCCTAACTGCTAGCTTTTAACTTCTAATGTCTACTGACTATTGACCGTTTCTGGTGTGTTGTTAACTGTTTCTGGAGTAAATGTGACTTGCGTTACACTACCCATGTTTCCTAATGGTGTTGGTTGCTTCTTATTAGCAGAAACCAATACTGCACCAGCATTTCCAGAACGGATAGTCAACTCTTGTTTGGCTGTCCAGGTTTTCTTATCTCCTTTATTTAACTCCCCTTCAAATTCAGTTTTACCATCTACTTTCACTCGCACCCATGATTTGTCTTGAAACTCAAGAGTCACTTCAACAGGAGAAGTCGTCTCGGCTGTGGGAGATGGAGTTGGGGTTATAGCGGTTGCGACAGGCGGTACAACCTCAGGTACGGGTAATGTAACAGGTACACTAGCTTCTGCTGAGGGAGATGCGGTTGGGCTGGAAGTGGTTGCGACAGACGATAAAGCCTTGGTTGTCGGTGAAGTGACAGGTACACTCGCTTTTGGTTTAGAAGATGACGCTAATGATGCAGTCTTAGGAGCAGATTCCGTTTTTTGTTCGGAAGCAACTGGTGACAATTTTTTTTGACTAGAAGATTCAACTGAACGTTGCGGATTGAGAATATAAAACAGTCCGAAAGAAGCAGCAGCTAATAACAGGACGTAGGGTACAGCAAGAGGTACGTATATGCTTGGTTTTTCATGTAACACCTGATTTTCATTATTTGATTCTTGAGGTGTTAAACAAATATTTGTCACAGTCTTTGCTAAAGCAGCACCATCCAGCCCCATAGCATCTCCATAGTGACGGATAAACCCTTGGACATAAATAGGCTCTGGCAATTCTTCAAATCGCCCTTCTTCCATAGCTTGTAAGAAACTTAACCTAATACGTGTGTAAGCAGCTAGTTCTTCTAGACGTATCGCTTTTTCCTCTCGTACTTGCCGTAGATGTGCGATGATTTCCATCAATTGCTCTTCTTGAGCCTCATTTAACAGCTTCACTATCTTCTCCTTGTTTTTTGTTAGTGTTTTATCATTCAATAAAAAACGACTTCAACCGATGTAAAAAGTTTTACTTATTAATTCATGTTATTTTAAATCATTTTTGATAATTGATTCATAAATTTATCTTGATAAAGTTGCTTTGTTAGGCTAATAATACTGTATTTATAAATATTTACATGAGAACAAACAAGCTGCAACATCTAGTGCAATTACTGTTCCCAGTATTAATTTGGATAGGAGTCGTTGTAGCAATTACTTATTTTGCTGTATGTATATTTCTTTTTCTCCAGCAAACACGATTCATCTTTTTTCCCTCTCCTATTATTAAGACGACACCAGAGTTTCTTAGCTTAGGTTATAAAGATGTTTGGTTACCTGTATCAGCTAGAGCAGGTAAAGTGGAACACATTCATGGTTGGTGGATAGAAGCAAACCAATCGAATGCCAAAGTTTTGCTGTACCTGCACGGTAATGGTATCAACATTGGTGCAAATGTCATTCACGCACATCGATTCCTTCAACTAGAGTTTTCAGTGTTATTGATTGATTATCGTGGTTATGGTCGTAGTAAAGGTAGTTTTCCCAATGAATCGCAGGTTTATCAAGATGCAGCTACAGCTTGGGATTACCTAGTCTACCAGCAACAAATTCCACCCAGCCAAATTTATATTTACGGACATTCGCTAGGAGGTGCGATCGCTATTGATTTGGCTCTCAAAAATCCAAACGCTGCTGGCTTAATTGTAGAAAGCTCTTTTACTTCGATCCGAAAAGTCATTGCTCACAGGAACAATTTTTGGATGTTTCCAGTCGATCTGATCCTGACACAGCGGTTTGATTCGATTGGGAAGGTGCCAAATTTAAAAATACCAGTTTTATTTATTCACGGTGCTGATGATGTCGTAGTACCTGCTTTCATGACCCAAGACTTATATGCTGCTGCTCCTGAACCAAAAAAATTAGTTATCGTTCCTGGTGCAGGACATAGCAATGTGGCAGAAGTTGCTCATTCTATATATCTACAAGCAGTGCTGTCTTTTGTCATTCTTGCTGAGTCCTGAGTTCTTCGCTGCGGGGTACAAACTTGCCTGAAAAGTTGCCTGAAAAGTTGCCTGAAAACTTGTCCGAAAAGTTGCCTGAAAACTTGTTAGTATTTCCTTCTACTCAGCATTCCTTACTCAGTACTGAGGACTGTCTTTGTCACTGAACAGTTCATTTTTCGCAAGTTATAGCAGAACTTGAGTATCAACAGTTAGGATTGGCAAATATCAGAAAAAAATGAAGTAACTTTTCATACGAGTCTTTTCACAAGCATTCGTAAAAATTTTAGTATGACCTCTAAACTTTTAAAACTGAGGTGATTTTGTTATACCAATCTTGAAGTGTTTAAATTTCTTTTCTTCCTGGTATAAAACTCATGGAGAAAAATAATATTATCCAGTTAGCATTTTTTTTATTTTTCTTATTATTTTTCTTAAAATCAGAAAAAAATAACTTCAGTAACAATCCGGAACAGTCAGCACACTGTAGAAGAGATTATACAGGGATAACTTTCTTTTGTTTAATTGCCACAAGGGGATCTCTACAAATGGCTACTACATCATATATGTTAAAAATTCTCGAAAATCCAACTATTGAAATTTCTCAAGATGAATTGCGGACGCTATTAGGTGCAATAGAAGCTGATCTGCATCAGAGTAAAGTCTATCGTCGTGCTGTAGCAATCTTGCAAAAGTTATTAGGTTCTTCAACTGAGCAAGCTAATGTTTTGTTTAAAGCAGTCGGTAGAGAAGCAATTCGTTTAGCATTTCGTCAATTTGTACAACAGTATCATAAACTTCAAGAAAATCATCCACAAGAAGATAGCACGAGTGAAATCTCAACGACTGAAAAGACAAATTCCACCAATGATTCATTACATGGTTTATCACAACGCTTAACCAGTGTTGTTGACCAAAAAACGACGACCGAAACTGATGGCAAAGCTCATTTACCATCAGAATCTCAAGTAGAAAGTCATACAGCAAATGGTTCTGCAAAAGCCAAACAAAACCCTCCCAAAATAAAAAAATCAATTGGATGGCTTAATCCTGGTAAAAAACGCAGACAAGCTGAACTAGCTAAGCAAATAGAAGCCGAACAGCGCGTGGAAACTCTGCGTCAAATTGGTCAACAACTACGGCTGGCTCGTGAGTCCAAAGGTCTTTCTTTGAGCCAACTTCATGTTTATACTCACGTACCTCTTCATCATATGGAGGCGCTGGAGAAGGGTCATGGAGAATTATTACCAGAGGATGTGTATGTTCGTGGTTTTATCCGTGTCATGGCTAATGCTCTTGGACTAAATGGCACGAATTTAGCAACTTCCTTGCCTGCACCAGAGCCAGTAAAAGCAATTTTACCTTATAGGTATGAGCATAAAAGCAATTTTGGATTAGGAATAGCACTGCATCCAGTGCATTTTTACTTAGGTTATGCAGCCCTTGTCGCTGGATCAGTAGGAGGATTGTCAATTATGGCATCTCAACAAGCAAATGCAGACAAACAAATTAATAAAGATGCAGCAACTCCACCTTCTTCATCATTCACTAACTCATTGCACGAAACAAAACCAATTTCTAAACCAGGGCTATCTAGTAGTGCTAGTATTATCGTTGGATCTGATCTTGCTCCACCTGAAGCTCTTTAAGAGTTATATAGCGCTTCTGGTTTGAATGAAGTACAGATTTATCGACGTCCATCTTCTACAGGCTGAGGACAGTACTTGATGAGGATTTCCCTCACTTAGTACACATCACCGTAAAAGGGGTACGAAATTCAATTTGTCGTAGGTTGGGTGAAGCGGAGCGCAACCCAACATCAGCCTCCAGCATTTCCAACCCTTATTAATGAAATGCTGTACTTAGTACCTGTCCGTCCCCACGACTAAAAGCCGCTATTTGCAGCGTGACGTAGGCATTGGGCTTTCTGGTTTCAACAATGTAAAGATTTGAGATTTGTTAAATTCTCATATCCTAAATCCAGAAAATTCGGAAAACTGGATGTATATTGATTACTATTAACAAAAGACAGTAAGACAAAGACAGCAATAGTATTATGATTTGCTGCCTAAATCCCGAATGCTCTGATCCTCTAAATTCACAAGAAACAAATTTCTGTGGGAATTGCGGGGCAGAGTTGATTTCATTACTCAGGGGTCGTTACCGCATTATCAAACCATTAGGGGGTGGTGGGTTTGCTCGTACCTACCTTGCAGAGGATGCAGATAAGCTTGATGAAAAATGTGCTGTCAAGCAACTAGCACCACAAGTTCAAGGGAGCTGGTCACGCCAAAAAGCGATTGAGTTATTTCACCAAGAAGCAAAACGTCTACAACATTTAGGTGAACATCCTCAAATTCCCACCCTATATGCCTATTTTAAGGAAGATAACTACCTATATTTGGTGCAGCAGATTATCGAAGGAAACGATCTGCTTCAGGAATTAAGACAGGAGGGTGTGTTTGATGAAGCAAAAATTCAAGAATTTTTGCAAGATTTATTACCTGTGCTGGTAGTGATACATCAGCAGCAGGTGATTCACCGAGATATTAAGCCAGAAAATATCGTTCGTCGTGAAAGTGATGGTAAATTCGTACTCCTTGATTTTGGGGTGTCAAAGCAAAAGACTGGAACAGTACATGTGAAACCAGGAACGAGTATTGGTTCATTTGGTTATGCACCCTATGAGCAAATGTACTCAGGAGAAGCTTATCCTGCCAGTGACCTCTATAGCTTGGGAGCAACGACTTTTCATCTGTTGACTGGGGTTTCGCCTTGGGAGATATGGATGAAACAGGGCTATAGCTGGACTTCTATTTGGCGGGAGTATTTAACACAACCAATCAGTGAGGAATTAGGGCTGATTATTGATCAATTGCTGCAAGAGAACTATAAACTGCGTTATCAGACAGCAGAGGCTGTTTTACAAGACTTGTCTTATGAGTTCTTACCACAGTCTACCTCCCTGCATACAATACTCTCGCCTCTTCAACCAGAAACACTAACGCAACAAATTCCACAGGAAGCACCACAGTCTCCAGCGCAGTACTCAACAGAGAAATTATTGCCTTGGGCAATTATGGCAGGTTCAGGGAGCTCGTTTCTGGCGATCGCCCTTCTGAGTTCTGTGGGAACTATTTGGATGAGTTCTGGTTTATGGCTGCTCATTTTCGTAGGATTCATCTTTGCTCAGCCTTGCTCAATTTTTGAAAAGACTTATTTGTTTTTCGTTGCCGGAATCACGACATTATTTATTGTATTGATATACAGAAATTTTTACGTTGTTAATCTTCTCAAAGTAGGTATAGATGGATTTCTGGTTCTAATCTTGCTGGTCATTCTTGCTGCATTACTGACATTTACTCTCTTAACTCTTTCCAAAATATTGAACAGATTTATCTCTAAATACTTCTAACCTATTAGAGATAAATTTTGTTGGGGTTAGGTCATTTTATGATGAAAAATAACACAGAAAATATTCGGCTCTTTATTTCTTTGGGGTTGGCTGGATTACTAATAGCAGCTATTTTATGGTTATTGGGTAAAGTGATTCACTCAGAGAAAGAGTTTTCTGGGCAACTTCAACCAAATAGTGCTTCAATTACTCCATCTGCTCCATCTTATATAAATTCACCTTTAAAAAACCGGATGAGTTTAGGTGAGAAAATTTTTGTTAGAGAAGGAAGACCCCCTGAGAAAGAAGCTGGAAGCAATGCATTTGAAGCTGGTGATTTTAGCACTGCTGTTAGTCAATTCCAATTATCCCTACAAGCTAAACGTAATGACCCTGAGACATTAATTTATTTGAATAATGCCAAAATTGGGAAATCGAAATCCCTCAAGGTTGCTGTCATTGTATCGATTGGTATTTCCTTAAATGAAGCAGAAGAGACTTTACGCGGGGTCGCTCAAGCTCAAGATGAAGTGAATAGTAATGGAGGAATTAATGGGCTACCGTTGCAACTTCAGATTGTGAGTATTGATAACTTTGATACTATCAAACAGTTAAATACTGAACTGATTAATGACCCCAGTATTGTAGCTGTTGTAGGGTTTAGCCGCGACCCATCAATTTATAATAAGCGTGGTTTGGTTCTAGTTTCACCAATCAATCCAAAAAAGCCATCTAACCCGACAAAATACGTCTTTTATGCGACTCCAACTTCTGATGTTTTCAGTGATGCGATCGCTCGCCATATCGTTCAACAAGCTCGCCTCACCAACATAGCTGTTTGTAGTGATTCTACATTTACAATAAATCAGGAAAAAATAAGTCATAGAATTGTGCAACAATACACTGATTCTATTAAAAAATATGGAGGTAACATTACCAGCACAGTTTGTGATTTGGGCGCTCCGGATTTTCAGCCTAGTGCTTTTCTCAGTCAAGCCATCAGTGATGGAGCAGAAGGTTTGCTACTCATTTCTAGAGCAGACAAACTGAATTCAGCTATTGAAGTAGCACGAGAGAATAAAGGTAGATTACCACTCTTCGGATTCCAAGGGATGTACACTGAAAGAACTCTAAAGTATGGACAAGCGGATGTCAAAGGAATGATGCTGCCTGTATCTTGGCACTATGATGCTGTTGCAAGCAAGTCTTTTGCTCAGAAAGCCGTTCAGCTTTGGGGCGGAGGAGTGAGTCCGCGAACTGCGACTGCATATGATGCACTTCAAACAATTATTGCTGGCTTGAAAGAAGGTAACACTCGTGAGGGGTTACAAAAAGCTCTCTCTAATCCAAATTTTTCAGCTTCAGGAGCAACGGGAAAGATTCGGTTTTCGCAGACAGGCGATCGCCAGGGTGGAGTTTTTCTAGTCAAAGTAGAACCTTGTAATCCAAACCAGTCTTGCGATTCTAAAACTGGTTTCCGTTTTAGACTTGTGCGGTAGAGGCTGACTTAGTTTGTAGTCTTCAACCCAAACAAGCTACATCTTCCTCTACCGACGAGTTCAGCAGTGTCCACAGCTGTAAATCAGTGAAATCTGGAATTGTCATAAATGCTCCAAGTGACTGGAGAACTTTTGACTCCTGAGTCGTTGTCACACCAATAGTGCGAAGACCAGCGCCAACAGCAGAACGAATTCCAGAGGGAGAATCTTCTAATGCTATTGCTTCTTCTGCTGTGATACCTAACCTGTTTAGTGCAACTTGGTAGGGTGCAGGATCTGGTTTTGCAGCTATCTCATTTTCTGCTATCACAACAGTATGAAAGACTTCTTTTATTTCCAAGACTTGTAGCACGAATTGAACATTTAATCTAGGAGCATTCGTCACCAAAGCACGTTTAAGTTGATGCGTATCTGTCCATGCTATGACTTCTGAAAATCCGTCTAAAGGTTTAAGAATAGTCTTGGCTTTTTGGCGGAAAAGAGCCTCTTTTTCCTCTGCAAACTTTGCACCTTCTTCTGGTGATAATTGTGGCAGGAGGTCTTCTACTATTTGTGGATTGGTTCGCCCGCTAATGTGGGATTTATAAAATGTCTCATCAATTTCCATGCTGTAGCCTATCAGCATTTCCCGCCAAGCTTGGTAGTGTATGGGGTCAGTGTTGGCGATCGTTCCATCTAGGTCAAAGAGAATTGCAGCTAGCATGGTATTTAAGGTGTAAACTCTTGTAAAGTTTCTTTACAGATTTTACATTGTTTTGTTCTAGTTTGTCATTCTGTCTGCATTCCTAAAAAGAGGAAATTATAATTGAGCATTCAAATGACAACCTATGGTAGCTGATAAGAGTCAGGGCAGATCGGTAACTCTGTCCTTACTCATTTTCTTTGAGTTTGTGTGAAAATTTTCTGTATACTCCGATGTCAACCGCCAAAAATTCTTTTCGCATCGATGCTCTACAGGTGCAAGTTTATAACTCTGAAGTTGAACTGGCGCAGGATGTAGCGGGAATTGCACAAAAACATTTACAGCAGACTCTCCAGCAAAAGGATACTGCAGCTTTATTGCTGGCGACGGGCAACTCCCAAATGAAATTTCTTGATACTTTGATAGCTAATGGTAGTCTAGATTGGTCGCGGATTACCTGTTTTCATCTTGATGAATATTTGGGCATTTCTGCTGATAGTTCGGCTAGTTTTCGGCGCTATCTGCGGGAACGAGTTGAAATGCGGGTTAGTCCTAAAGAATTTCACTATATAGAAGGTGATGCTATGCAACCTTTGACAGAGTGCGATCGCTACACTAAACTTCTGCAAGCACAACCCATTGATTTATGTTGTCTTGGTATTGGTGAAAACGGACACTTAGCTTTTAATGATCCAGCAGTAGCGGATTTTTACGATCCCCATATATTGAAACTTGTGAAGCTGGATACTGTAAACCGTCAACAACAAGTTAATACAGGGTATTTTTCCAGTTTGGAAAGTGTGCCGCAGTACGCTTTTACTGTTACTATCCCAATGATTTGTTCGGCAAAAAAATCATTTGTCTTGCACCAGGAAAACGCAAAGCGAAGATTGTAAAACAGATGTTGGAGGTGGATATTACTACAGATTGTCCCGCTTCTATTCTCCGCACGCAGCAGCAAGCGACGTTATTTTTGGATGTAGATTCTGCGAGTTTCTTAAAGAGTGAACAAGGATGAAGAAGAACTATTTTTTCCTTGGATGCACCTCGAAAGCCAAATCAGCACGGTAAAAACACACATCAAACTCCACAAAGAAATTCATATGTTAAGGATAAACTCTGTTTTTTAGTGCATATCAATAGATAACAGGGATTATCTACTGAAAACGGTCATTTTTGAGAACATGGCAGGTAGAACGGGTAAAGCCTCTCAATGTGGGGTAAACTGCAATGCCTGATAGATAGCTTCGGGATTGGCGGCAATAACCTTAAGGTATGCCTTTGCTGTCTGATCTGGTTCGCTGCGTCCTTGCTCCCAGTCCCGCAAGGTGCCAAGCGGGATATGGTAACGCGCTGCAAATTCCTCCTGCGTCAATCGCAATGCACGGCGGATAATTTTTACACGGGATACCCGCTTCATACGGGCTAAATCTTCATCCGTAAGCGGTTGTGCATCAGGATCGCTAAGAGCCGCCGCGTGAATTTCTTCTTCGGTCATGTGACGCATAGGCTTTTCTGGAAATGGTCGCTCGCTACCGTCAGCCAACACCTCAACTATCGTCCCATCCTTGTGCATTCTCGCGGTAATAGTCGTTTCGTTCATTCTTTGTTACCTCGCGTGCTGATATAATTCTGGTTTTCTCGCCCCGTTCCGTATACACAACCATCAGAAGCTTGTTACCTGCTATGCCAATACGGATAAACCTTTCCTCACCGTATGCTTCTCTGTCGTCCAGTTTTTCAATGCCGAAGAGGTCATTAAATACCTCAGAAGCTTCCTCAAAACTCACACCGTGCTTGGCATAGTTTACGAGAGCTTTTTGATCGTCCCATTCAAAGTTATCTGCATCATTCATAATATACGGGATACCAGTAGTTATGTCAATTGTCTACTGGAAACGGAGCGTTATGGCGCATTTTACACAGTAACAGAGAGGAGCATAACAAACACAAATTAACTCCAGTTATACGCTTCAAGTGATTTCATGAGGAAAAGACAGCATTGAGGTAACTAATAATAAAATTATACTTAGTATCTCTCTGCTTGTATACATAAATAATACATAAAAACTACAGCAATTCCGAGAGGGAGAATTGTCGTTGGCGCTCTAATTCCTGAAGTCGCTGTTTTTCTAAGTAAAAAGCCTTGCAATACGATTCCCATTTTTCTGGTTCCGCTTCTGGATCAGTTTGTTGGCAAAGTTCCCAAAAGTGACGACAGCGCTTTTCACGCAGCACTCGTTCCATGCAAGCAGTTGCTGCTTGGATTAATTTATCGTGACGTGAAATGATTTCTTTTTGGGTTTTTTCATTCAAATAAAATAAGTGAAATACCAATCCCATCTCCTCAGGAAACTCCAGGCATGTATCTTGCACAATTGATATTAAATCATGCTCTATTCCAGAGGAAGTCTCTAAAATTTGCCGCCATAAAAAGCGGTGATGAGAAAGGCTAAATTGCAAATCTCGCTTGTCTAAAGCAGAAACTATAAGCTGACGATATTCTGGATAGTGCAAGTAAATTTGCAGTAATAAAGCCTCTGCAACTTCTAAAAGATTGCTTTCACCAGGTGCAGGACTTTGCTGTTTTGCTACAGGTTGCTGCTTGATAATTGGTGTTGACTTACGATATGTACTATCAGGAGCAATTTGCGTGAGAAGATTTTCTACTCTTAGGGGTATGAGTCTAGTGTCTCCTAAACTCAGGATTTCAGCGCAGTGGGAAATGTAATAGTTACGTGTATCACTGTTAGCTATATTTTTTAGTAATTTCACCATCAAAGCAGACGCTTGTTGGAAATCAGCAGCCTGTTTCAAGTCACGGTCTTTTGTGATTTGCTGAATTTGCCAATCTAACCAAAGTGGAGCATTTGCCAATAATTGTCTATAATCTTCTGGCTCGCGTCCTTGCAAGTATTCGTCAGCATCTTTGCCATCGGGCAAGTTGAGAATCTTAAGCTGGACTTCGCCTTTATATGCGAGTTCGGCAATTTCCCCAATTGCTCGTTCTGCGGCGTTTGTTCCAGCTTTATCAGCATCAAAGTTAAGGATTAACTGCTTGGAGTCGGTGTAGCGTAAGACTTGCCGTACTTGTTCTAAGCTCAGAGCAGTACCAAGGGAGGCGATCGCATTATTGATCCCAGCTGCGTGGAGAGCGATCGCATCAAAATATCCCTCCACCACAACAGCTTGATCCTGCTGGGAAATCGCTGCTTTTGCCTTGTCTAGGGCAAATAAAGTTTTTCCCTTGATAAAAACTTCTGTTTCTGGTGAATTCAAATACTTTGGTTGTTCGTCTCCTAAACTTCTACCACCAAAACCAATCACACGCCCAAGAACATCGTGAATGGGAATGATCAGGCGATCGCGAAACACGTCATAATAACCACTTGCTTCCTTACGTGGTTTAATTAAACCCGCTTTTTCTACCAGTTGTACTGGGTAGCGTTTATCTTCAACCAGATAGCGGTAGAGTGTTTCCCAACCTGCAGGAGCATATCCGATAGCGAACTGCTGTATTGTTTCTTCCCTCAGTTGACGCTTGGATTGCAGATATTCCAGTGCCTTTTCCCCGTTATATCTCAGAGCGTGTTGATAAAACTGTGCTGCAGCAGCAAGAACTCCATACAATTGTTCGCGCAAAGACAACTGACGCTGCAACTCTTGCCTTTGTTCCGGTTCAAGTGTTTTCACTGAGACTTGATAACGCCGCGCTAAATCCAATACCACTTCAGCAAAAGAGCGCTTCTCCAAGTCCATCAGAAACTTAAGAGCATTACCCCCAGCTTGACAGCCAAAGCAATAGTACATCTGCTTAGTCTGGCTGACAGTGAAACTGGGAGTTTTTTCTGAGTGGAAGGGACACAAACCTACATAGTCTTTTCCGCGCTTGCGTAAGACAACATGTTCTGAGATGACATCAACAATGTCAGTTCGTTGTTTAACTTCGTCAATTGTGTCTGGATGCAAGCGGGGGATGTGCATACTAGTCAAGAGTTAGGAGTCAAGAGTTAAGAGTTAAAAGTTATGACTTTTGAGCATTGACTCTTGAGAGTGGACGAATAGTTCTGATGAATATTATATTCTTGATGCCAAACTAAGAATGACGCTCTAGAATCGCTAATTGCTTAATTGTATAAGAGGAAATACTGAAAATGGGACGTATTTTTATTTCAGCAGCTCACGGTGGCAAAGAAGCAAGAGGAATAGATCCAGGCTCAATCGCCGGTGGGACAACAGAAGCCAAGGAAATGATTTTGTTGCGGGATTTGACAGTCACTGAACTCAGAGCGCGTAATTTTGAAGTCTTGGCTGTTCCAGATGATCTAAGTGCCCAACAAACTATCACTTGGATCAATTCTCGCGCTCGTCAAAAAGATATTGCCATAGAAATTCATGCTGATGCTGCGAGCAACCCTTCTGTACGTGGGGCAAGTGTTTTCTATATTGCCAACAATGATGAGCGTAGAACTCATGGCGATCTGTTACTGGTGGGGCTATTGCGCCGCGTTCCTCAATTAGCAAATCGGGGAGTCAAGCCAGATTCAGCATCGGGTTTAGGACGTTTGGCGTTTTGTCGTCAAACAGCAATTGCTTCTTTATTATTGCAAGTTGGCTTTCTCAGCAGCCCAGATGATCGCGCTTTGCTGCAAACTCGTCGCCGTGACTTTGCACTGGGAATTGCTGATGGACTCGTATCTTGGAGTCGTGCTATTGATCCTGGTTCAGGAGGGGGGGCAGATTCAACATATCCGACAATCAGTATCAACATTAACGGGCAACTTTACCCAGAGAAAGGGATACTCATTAACGGTAATGCTTATATCCCCATTGACTTAGCAGATCGCTTGCGGATTGATTTGTCAAAAGCGCCCAATGTCACCCGCGTAACTTATCGCCGAATTGTTTACGTCAAAGCTATTGAACTGCAAGACTTTCATGTTTCTATTTCTTGGGATAGCGCAAATCGCACTCTGAATTTGCGCTCGATTGTGCAAATTCCTGTTAGTCAAATTGACAAGATTATGTTACACGGTTACACATCAGAAGTGCAGTTACAGCTATTTCTGAAAAACAACAATGAAAACGCGATCGTGCAGTTTCCTGACTTGCCCAAACTCTATCGAGAGGAAGCAACTCTAGAAGGAGTTAACTATGACATTGCTTTCTGCCAAATGTGCATAGAAACTGAATTTTTACGCTTTGGTGACGACATCAAATCAGAGCAAAATAACTTTGCAGGTTTGGGTACTATTGGTGGTGGTCCAAATACGGCGTCGTTTGAAAGTGCTAGAATTGGTGTCCGGGCGCAAATTCAGCACTTGAAAGCTTACGCCAGTTTAGAACCATTAGTTCAGGAAATGGTTGATCCGAGATTTCGCTTTGTGACTCGTGGTATTGCCCCATCAATCAATCAACTTTCAGGACGTTGGTCTGCGGACTTGGAGTATGGTAACAAAATTATGGCCATGCTCAAAAGGCTCTATGAGTCGGCAGGGTTATTGTAATTGCTCAGTCTCGGTTTTAATCAATAGGGCTCCTTATCAAATCCCCTGAATTGATTGATTTATGGGGATTTCCCTGTTGTCTGTTACCGGTTGCCCGTTAAGAGTTCCTTTTTAAAAACTATTTTCTTTTAGGAATCACATATCTTATTCCACCTTTAGCACCAACAGTATCACTCTGATAACGAGGGATAATATGAATACTGGCGTGCATCATATTTTGACCTGCATCTCGATTGATGTTCATTCCCACATTGAAACCATCGGGTTCAAATTCTTTACTAAGAATTTCTTGCACTCTGTTAACCATAAACCAACAAGCAGATTGTTCTTTGAACGGTAGCTCAAAATAATTACTAACATGACGTTTTGGAACAACCAAAACATGACCTTTATTCACGGGATAACCATCAAATATAGCATAGGCAGTTGCTGATTCGGTTAGGATAGTTAGGTTTTTATGAGGATTACAAAATATACAATTATTAGATGAATTTCTTTGTAAGTTATAATGTTTATATTCATAAATCTCGAAATATTCATCTAAATAAATTGATTGAAAAGGAAGTTTGACAATACACTGATATGTAGGTTTTTTGTGGATATAATGTTCTCGAAAGCCTTCTCTTTTTATATCTCTTCTCACTGCATAATACGCTTTACCTCCCGGCTTCAATAAGTTCGATACTCTCATGAGAACATCCGCTTGTTCTTCAAGAAATAAAACATTTAAAACATAAAAGCAAATGATTGTGTCAAATTTCTCATCAGGGTATTGCGGGAAATAATAAGGGTCATAACCTGTCATATCAAATCCTTTTTTTCGCAATAATTTAACATCATTGCCCAAGCCACAACCAAAGTCTAAAATTTTATCTTGAAGCAGATTCTTATCTAACAAAAACTGTGCAGGTACTGATAGGTAAGTTCTTTCTATTGCTGTGAGGTGGCTAAATTGATTTTTTTGCTTTTTCATGGAAACATAAATCTTCTTTCGATTAAGTAGCCGACATAAACTGCGTACACTACGACGCATGAAATGTTATGCGGCTTGAGATATATAGTTTAATTTTATACTTTTTGATAAATTCAAAAACAGTGCTAACACTTAGCAGTCCTACACGAAAAAGCGATCGCAAGTGGCGATGCTCCCTCTGGGAGTATCGCCCTATCTCACCCTATCCTCACAAGAGGATTCTGAAACTATGCAGTTTTAAAAAACCTGATAATCTCGCGCACATGATCCAAAAATTGCCCATCTGTAGAAAGTTGGGCGATCGCCGCTCGTGCTTCTCTTGCTAAACGTTCATGTTCGATTTGATTCGTGGCACGTAATTCTTCTACACTAGCGGCAATTCTGGCTAATTCTTTACGTGTTTCTTCTAAATAAATTTGTTGGTTTGCTGCTAAGGAGTAGGGCTGTTCTGGGTTAAGTTGTTCTTCTATGCGCTTAACGGTTGCTTCTACAGTGTCGAAACGGAAACGAAGTTCCACAACATCTTCACGTGGATACTTCCATTCTTGGCGAATCATAACCAATCGTGCATATAAGTACTCATAAGCACTGATGGCTGGACGTAATCCAGTTAATAGCAAAGCAGCACCAGAACTAACATAGCCGACTGCACTAATACCAGTGACGGCGAGAACGTAAAGACCAATAGCTGAAAGTAAGTGTAATCCAAGAGCAATAAAGAGCGATCGCCGTGCCAAAACTTTGACATATTCCAGTTGTTTCTCATCCACTGGAATTCCTTTTTCAGTCGATTGTGCGCCTTCTGCTAGGACTTCTTTTGCCTGAAAATGAACATTCCACGGTACAGTCACAATCACCAACAACCACCAAAAACTTGCTCCCCCAATCACCCAGTCAAGAAAGTTACCAGTAGGTATATGGAACCATTGCAGCACGCTAAAACCCAGCAGCACTAGAACCATAATTCCAAGACTGGAACCTATGAAGAAGTTAAAATACATCTTTGTCTGCGATAAAAGTATTACCTTAATCTTGGCGAGGGATTGAAAGTCAAGCACAGATGCTTGTGATGGTTTTTAGAGTTACACACACAAGATTAGCTAATGGTTGATGTAGGTAGTCTAACCACAGCATCAATCATATTTATACTAAATCAGTCATTGAATAAAATAACTGTGCCAAACTGATTTAGAATCCTTGTCACTACCTTCGGGAACTAGTAACCGCCAAGTTTTACCTTCTGTTTGGAGTTGCAGGTAAACTTCAAAAGGTTTTTGAGATTGTGTCAAACGTCGTTTTGGGAGTTTGAACGTAAGGTTGTAGGTTCCCTGAACGCGGTACGTGGGTAAATTCTGAATTGTCAGAGGTTTTCGGTGAGTCATTGATAACCGATGGATTTCAAATCCCTGAAAATTCAAATCTAGCTGTTGGTTGAGTTGCTGTTGGGTTTGCTCTAATTCAAGTGCAATTGCTTTTTCCACTAACTGGCTAGTTGGTGCAAGAACACTCGTAGTACACGCAGTTAATAGCCACAGCAGAATAATCGCAATCATTAGCCGCACCATCACTATGACTCCTCTATACTCCAATACAGTTTAGTTAAGGAAAATTATCTGAGCCAGGCAAGCACGGGGAACAGGGGGAGAGAAAAAGCTTAACTGAACCGTATTGGGCATTATTTACCTTCCTTGTTTTTAACACACAACTTTGTTACCTAAGCTGAACGCACTGGATGCACAATTCAAAGCCCTGTTAATTAGCTGCCCTTCGCAACTCTCAGCTCTCCCAAGTTTGGGAGAGGGACGCAGAGTGAGGAAATATAAGACGTCATCAAACATCAAACGCTCCGTGTCACTCTACGATTAAGCACCTGCGAACCGAATCCTCTTGTTGATCGCTTAGAAGACAACAATGTCACTGGTAGTCAGGGAAGGATTGCCAGACAGTCTGGCTAGCTCTACTTGTGAAGTACTACCTGTACCATCTACGTCAAAGTACAGAGCACCAATACTTTGGTTGTAGATGAAGCGATCAGAGTCATCGTTTGCCAATGCACCAATATGGAACTGGGCGGCTGTGATTGGAGCACCAGCCACCAATCCACCATCGAAACCAGCAGCGGAGACAAGGATAGTATCGTCAGCAACAGAAAAGTCTGTGATCGAGTCAATTCCTTCATTGGAGGCATTGAAGATAAAGGTGTCAGCACCAGCACCGCCAGTCAGCGTGTCACTGTTGAAACCACCAGTCAGCGTGTCATTGCCATCTCCGCCATTAAAGATGTCACTGCCATCCCCGCCATTGAGGATGTCATTACCGCCATCGCCATTGAGGATGTCATTGCCGAGATCGCCATTGAGGATGTCATTGTCGGCTCCGCCATTGAGGATATCACCGTCGCCTCCACCATTGAGGATATCACTGCCCGTGTCGCCATTGAGAGTGTCAGCGCCCAAATCGCCATCAAGAGTGTCAGCACCTTCTCCGCCAACAATGGAGTCACTACCATCCCCGCCCAAGAGAGAGTCAACGCCTAACCCGCCTAAGAGGGTGTCATTACCCGACCAAGCATCGATAGTATCATTGCCGTCCCCACCATCCAGGAAGTCATTACCAAACTCGGCATCGGTGATGCTACCGCCGTTACTGACGAACCCGCCAAGGGAGTCATTACCAGCCCCACCATACAGGGAGTCATCGCCTTCCTGACCAAACAGGGTGTCATTCTCAGTTCCGCCATCGAGGAAGTCATTACCGTTGGCACCATCAACAAAGTCATTGCCGGCGTCGCCAAACAGGGTATCATTACCGTCCTCGCCATAGAGGAAATCATTGTCTAACCCGCCATACAAGATGTCATTAGCATCCTCGCCATAGAGCGAATCAATACCGCTCCCGCCATCAAGGGTGTCAGGACCGTCCTCGCCCAAGAGGATGTCATCGCCTTCCTCGCCATACACTAAGTCAGCGCCGTCTTGACCATCAAGGGTGTCATTGCCAGCTCTACCATAGATGGTGTCATCGCCAGAACTGCCTATGATATTGTCGGGACCGGGTGTTCCAGTAAACAGAGGCATAATTTACCTTCCTTGTTTTCAAAAGATGAATGTGTTAATTAAACTGAATACGCTTGATGCACGGCGAGATACACAATTCAAAGCATCTGCAAACTGAATGCTCTTGTTGATATTTCAAATGACAACAATGTCATTGATCGACATCCGACACTTACTTGGCGCACAATCACCTCACAGTGTTCGTCGTCGCCAAACGGGGTGTCATTGCCTTCTAAGGCATGGGTTATAATGATTGCCGTTCACACCAAAGCGAAGGTGCGATTGCCTTTGGTTGCAGAGATTCTGGTACGGTACCTTACACTACTGCCAAAATTGACGCACATAACCATTTGGTACTCCCAATAGAAAAGCGGAGAAAAAGATGACTCACTCTCGTCCGCACCCAGGAGCACCAATAGTTGCCCACAAATCTTTAATGGGACAATATGTATAGCAATCCTATTTGAGTTGTGAAAAAGGTTTTGATTGAATTAACCGCTCCAGGCGCAGAGGAGCCAGTGCGTTGCGGTGAACCAGCCCTGCAGGCGGGTTTCCCGCCGTAGGGGACTGTGTTAGCGCAGCGTGACCGGAGGTCATCCCCGGAGGGAGCCAGTACTTGATGAGGGGAGCCAGTGCGGACGCCACATGCTTCAAGCCGGGAAACCCGTCCAACGCAGTGGCTCGTCTTGGGGAGCCAGTGCGTTGCGGAGCCAGTACTGCAGTCCTTGTTTCCCTCCGTAGGTATCTGGCGTTGAGGTTCCTCCGAGAGTGCCACCTGGCGTGTCTCCCCAAGTAGAGCATCTGGCGTTTTCCCTCACTTGGCGACTGGCGGAACGCGCAGCGAGACCGGAGGTCTTCCCCGAAGGGCGTCCGGGTTAAGCGACTTGTAGCACAAGCGCGTTCATTAGTAAGGATTTGAGGCGTTTTTACATTTCTTAACATAGTTGGTGTTTTATTTCCACCTATCTACTTATGTACTTTCAAGCTAGAAGGGAAGGAGGCGTTTCTTTCAAAAGTT
>JAAUSC010000285.1 GCA_012031965.1 Scytonema sp. RU_4_4 | reverse complement strand
ACAACTGGCAGTATTCGTCCACAAATTTTACTGTGGGCGCGGGTGGACGAGGCTCAACCATACTCTCTGTCTCAGTTTTTGCGATCGCCCTTAATTATACTTTGGCGAGAGTGATAAAAGAGGGTTAGGTTGAGCTACTTAACTGATAACTGTTAACTGTTAAAAGAACGATGATTGGTGACGAATTAAGTTGAAGAATTCTTCACGTGTCTTATGTTCTTCTTGAAACACGCCCAGCATTGCGCTAGTCACAGTCCAGGAACCAGGTTTTTGTACACCCCGCATAACCATGCACATATGTGTAGCTTCCATCACAACGGCAACTCCCTGCGGTTCTAGAATTGTCTGAACTGCTTCAGCAATTTGACGAGTGAGTCTCTCTTGCACTTGCAAGCGGCGGGAATACATCTCGACAATACGGGCAAGCTTGCTCAATCCCACAACTTTTTGATTAGGGATATAGGCAACATGAGCTTTGCCCATGAAGGGCAACATATGGTGTTCGCACAAGCTAAAAACATTGATGTCCCGTACTAACACCATCTCATTATGACCTTCATCAAAGATGGCTCCGTTGACGATTTCTTCTAAAGATTGATTATAGCCACTGGTGAGAAACCGCATTGCCTCTGCGACTCGCTTGGGTGTTTTCAGCAATCCCTCACGTTCGGGGTCTTCTCCAACACCTACCAGAAGAGTCCGCACGGCGTCCGTCATCTGCTCCATTTGCTCCTCTGTTTGCGGATGCAAATCAGCTTGCCGCCCGTTATGGGTGTTGCGGTCTGGTCTTGTGGTGATAGCTTCTGTAAAATCAGGAATCAGAGGAGATTGTTGTGAGCGATTGGTACCGTTGGAACGAGCAATAGTCATGATGTCGAATCTTGGTTAAAGTTTCTGTAGTTGAGAGAGTCATTTCTGAAGTGCCGAGTCAAAAGTCCTAAGTTTTGAAGTGAGAATGACTCAGCATTCATCACTTCACGACTCAGAACTTATAAAGCGCCAGCCCTAGGCATGATAGTCAATTCATCAATAACTGCCTGTTGCGGTAATGAGACAGCATGGAGAATTGACTGAGCAACAATTTCTGGAGTTAGCATTTTTGAGCGGTCAAAGTTAGCATGAACAGTTTCTGTATCCCATAGTTCTGTATTAACTGCACCGGGACAGATAGCAGTAATACGAATACCGTGGGTACGTTCTTCTTGTGCAAGAGTTTGAGAAAGAGTCATCAAACCAGCTTTGCTGACGCTGTAAGCTCCCCAATCAGGAAATGCTTGTTTTCCAGCTATTGAGGTAATGTTGATAATTGTGCCTGTGCCACGCTCTCGCATTCTGGGCAAAATTCCCATAATGCACTGGAACACACTGGTGAGATTTAAATCTATCACTCGCTGCCAGTCAGCTAAAGGAGTTTCACTCAAAGCAGCGGTATAACCCATGCCAGCATTGTTGACCAAAATATCTATGTCTCCAAAGTCAAGAGCTATTGCCTGCATTTTTTCTTGCACTTGAGTGAGGCAAGCTAAATCGACTTCATAAGCTTTCGCTTCTACCCCTGTATGTGATACAGCTTCACACACCGCCCTCAGCTTATCCACTGAACGGCTCACCAGGGCAACATCTATCCCAGCTTTCGCAAACGCTAAAGCTGTTGCTTTCCCAATTCCACTACTTGCCCCAGTAATTAGGGCACGTCGTTTCTGCTCAACACTCATGCTATCTCCCAATTTTTAGCGGTTTGATAACCGCGTCGCTACCCTGTTATATGAGTCTTGTGGTCTGGATAGATTAAATAAATCTAAAAATCCGATTAATTTTCTTCAACAACTGCTACTTTGCATTGCAAAGAAGATTACTGCTCATCGAAAATTTGGGTAGAAACCCCGTCCTTCTAGGACAGCTTTACATTCTTTATGAACCATTGCCGCCTTGGAGGTACTGAATCCCGTGTAGTTTTGCAATCTACTTTCGTTTGGGCAATTACAAACTGAAATCTTTCTCTCTGTACGCACAACGGTTTTGCTCCGTAGAGCCTCGCTTTCAAGGGATAGTTAGCTGAGTCCCAAGGGGACACGCTGCGCGAACGACAAAGTTAACGGTCGGTACTATATCAAAGACACTGACTTAACCCTCTAAATCTGTTTAATCCTTGATTTCTAGAGCTTGGAACTAGCTTCGCATTCCAAGGTAGGAACTCAAACACTTGCCGTTAACGTAGTACACGAAGTACTTAGTCTGGTCAACTAATCCTAAAAGTTTGAGGCTAGAAGCCCCTCGCCTTTAGGCAGGGGTGTTGACAAGTACACAGCATACAGTCTGCAATTCATTGTCAAAATACTTTTGACTAATGACTAGAAATAGAAATACCTATGGCTTAGAAGATTGTTAAAAATCTTTAAGTTCCATAGGCAATTATAGCACTGCCGCTATACTAATCAAGTAGCTGAAATTTCATGCATGGGAAACTTCAGTAAAAACACCTATTTTCCGGAATTTATCGTAGCGCATTTGGCGTCGTTCACCAGAACTCAGGTGGTTGAGTTCTTCTAAATTCTCCAAGAGGGCTTGTTTGAGAGTGGTAACTGCTCTTAGAGGGTCAGAATGAGCACCGCCGATGGGTTCAGGTAATATATGGTCGATAATTCCCAAGTTTTTCAAATCCTGTGCGGTCATTTTCAAAGCAACTGTAGCTTGGGGAGCTTTGCTAGCATCTCTCCACAAAATAGCAGCACAAGCCTCAGGTGGGGCAACAGAGTAAACTGCATGTTCAAACATCAAAAGGCGATCGCCTACCCCAATACCCAAAGCACCGCCAGAACCACCCTCACCAATAACTGCGCTGATGATAGGGACATCAAAGCAAAACATCTCCCGCAAGTTGTAGGCGATCGCCTCCCCTTGACCTTGACGTTCGGCTTCCACTCCAGGCCAAGCAGCAGGTGTATCAATAAAAGTAATAATTGGCATCCCAAACCTGTTGGCATGTTCCATCAATCGTAGCGCTTTACGATAACCACCGGGGGAAGCCATGCCGAAGTTACGGACGATATTGTCTTTTGTATCGCGACCTTTTTGATGACCCAGCATGACCACAGGTTTGCCATCTAAACGACCCACACCAGAAACAATAGCAGGGTCGTCTGAACTACAGCGATCGCCGTGCAACTCCATCCATTCATCACTGATAGCTTGAATATAATCAAGGGTACTGGGGCGGCGGGGATGACGAGCGACTTGTAGTCGCTGAGACGGCGATAGACTACTGAAAATTTCTTCACGCAGTTGCATGGCGCGCGCTTCTAGCTGACGAATTTGACCAGAAACATCGACACCATTTTCTTCTGCAAGTTGCCGAATTTGCTCAATTCTAGTTGCCAGTTCTGCGAGCGGCTTTTCAAAATCCAACAGTAGCAGTTTACGCTCAGTAGTAGCCATTTTTTGATCGAAAAGTGAACAGTGAAGAGAAAAAGTTAAAAGTAAAAAGTCAAAAGTTAAAAGAATTTCTTTGCTCTTTTAACTTTTTACTTTTTATTTGCTAAACCAGCAGTGGTCTAAATCCGTGCTTTTTCGATACGTTGCCGATTTGCTCCATTTTTTCTACAGTAATCCGATTGCGCCCCCAAGAGAAGTTAGTGTATAACTTCTCAAATTCCAGTAGCATTGATTCTGCAAAACAAGCAAATAACTGGCGTGCTGGAACATCCATATTGACGATGCTCATAATTTTCCATTCAATATCTAGGGAATGTTCTACAATGCCACCATTTAGGACATACACACCTGGATGCTGAATTTTGCTTGCTAGGTTTTTTGGATAGCCACCATCAATAAGCAAACAAGGTTGCTTTAACACTTTGGGGTCGATTTCCATCCCTTTTGGCATACTAGCAACCCAAACAACAATATCAGCTTGGGGAAGTGCTTCTTCCGTAGACAAGATTTTTCCACGCCCCAGTTCGTCTTGTAGCTGTTGTAGTCGTTCTTGGTTACGTGCTATGAGCAAAAGTTCCTTAACATCTGTTTTGGCATCTAACCAACGACAAACAGCGCTACCAATATCCCCTGTTGCTCCACAGACAGCAACAGTTGCTTTTGATAGTTCAATGCCTACTTGTTTTGACGCTTTTTCTACTTGTTGGCAAATGATATATGCCGTATGAGTGTTACCCGTAGTAAAGCGTTCAAACTCTAATTTAATATTGCGGACTTGTTTGAATTGCTCTAAATTAAAGTTTTCAAAAATGATTGAAGAAAATCCGCCTAAAGCTGTAATATTTATCCCGTGCTTCTGAGCGTGAGCCATAGCGTTGAGGATTTTGCGTGTTGCAGCCTTGATGCGACGAGTTGCCAACATTTCTGGCAAAAAGCATGACTCTACATACTGCCCTTCAATTTTTTGCCCGGTAACACTGGTAACTATAATGTTATCGACAATTTGGGGCGGAGCGCTGCACCAAAAATCTAGCCCTTGGTCGGCATATTCTGGGTAGCCTAGTTCTTTGGCTACTGCTTGCGCGTGTTCTAAACTAGTAAGGTGTCCGATTAGACCAAACATGAACGATTGTGTAAGGCGTGTCCTTCGTTAAAAGGGTGGAATGGGCGGGTAAGATACAACAAACCCTTCAAAATACTACACACAAAGTGACGGAGAATGAGAAGCAACTCATAGAGGACATACTAACGCAGGAAAACAGGGATACGGAGACATTTTTCTCCCCGAATCCTCTTTGCTTTCCACGTCGGTGCGTCTTGTTCTCTGCCTTGTTTATGCTGCTTTGATGCCGTAGGCAGAAAGACGCATGATATCACGAGTGGAAAAACCGATATTACTGAGGGCTTCTCCGTACTGAATCATGAAATCTTCTACCAAAGCTTCCTTTTCCATCGCTAAGTTGCGGGCATCGTCCGCAACAGAGTTGAGCATTTTCCAGACAATTGGGAGGTTTTGGCGATTTGCTTGTTCTAATTCAGCTTTGGATTCTTCAAAGTGTTCTTTTAACCACACCTCTCCAAAGTTGAGGTGGCTATATTCATCTTTTACCACTCCTTCCGTGATTTTACGAGCAAAATCATCAGCGACTGGGATGTAAATGTTGTATGCGGCGATCGCAAAACATTCAATAATCAAAGATTGAATCAGCAGGCAAGTCACAACCTTACCTTCAGCAGCCGCATTTTGAAAATTTTGATGCAATTGGGCAAAAAATTCTTGAGCAAATTGCATATCCGGCGTGACCTGAAGATTGCGTCCACAAGCTTCAAATCCTTTCTTGTGGCGGCTTTCCATCTTAGAAAGACGAAGCAGCTCATCTTGATGTTCGCTCAGCAGTTCTGCGAGTTTGATGTAATTTACATGGGCTTCTTGTTCCCCTTCTATCACAATCGCATTAATGCGGCTGTAGGCGTCTTTGTATATTTCGCTCTTGAAGTCAATTTCAGATTGCTCGACAAGCTGCTGCATGGTACGTTCACTCCCGTGCTGTGAATCATGTGATACAAAAATTGAGTTAACCTCAGAAATTGAGGACAACATTAACTGTGGTTTAATTTTACTTAACAAGTCTCTATGTTATAGATTAGCTTTTGCTGGCGGCATTAGTTCAAGCTAATTCATCAGAAGAACCAGGAAATGAGGGAAACAGGGAACGAATGATGGATGACCAATCCAAAATCCGAAATGCGTTGCAAGAGCGTCCACTTCGCGCTCAGCGCTCTGAGCATACATCTCCAAAGGGGGGCTTCCCGAAGAGAAGCCTAGGAGCTACGTTTAAAATTTCCTGGAGTCTAGGAGTCCTACTGCTAGGTGCTGTTATCGTCTTGTTACCTTTAGTTGTGGTCTTGTTGACATCCTTTGCACCTCCTGGAGCAGTTCCTAGTGTTTTACCTAAAAATGGCTGGTCTTTAGTCAATTATCGCGATGCCTGGGAGCGAGGTAAATTTTTACTTGCTTTTGCTAATTCTACCTTAGTAGCGATCGCTGTTACCGCCTTTCAAATTATCACTTCAGCACTCGCAGGTTACGCCTTAGCACGGCTGAAATTTCGAGGAAAGCAAATCCTACTGCTCATTGTGCTGGCTACACTAGTCATTCCTTTCCAATTATTGGTGATTCCCGTCTTTCTGGTGTTGAAGTGGGGACACTTAATAAATACCTACTGGGCGCTGATTTTACCAACAGCAGCCAATGGTTTTGGTATCTTCCTGTTGCGGCAATATTTCTTAACAATTCCTGTTGAGTTGGAGGAAGCAGCCGCTATAGATGGTGCGAACAGATTACAAATTTTATGGCGTGTGATGTTACCCTTAGCTCGTCCCGCTTTGGTAACCCTGTTTCTGTTTACTTTTATTGGAGAATGGAATGATGTGTTTAAACCATTGGTGTTTACAACACGACCAGAATTGAGGACAGTACAGCTTGCATTAGCTGAGTTTCAAGAGCAATTTACAAATAATTGGCCCTTAATGATGGCGGCGGTGACAATAGCTACTGTACCAGTCATGCTGTTGTTCCTTGTCGGTCAGCGTCAGTTTATTCGGGGTATTGCGACAACGGGGATGAAGAATTAGGCAGGAGGGGTTGAAGAGGACACGGGGACAAGGGGACACGGAGACACGGGGAAACCCCATGAATAAATGATGCTGTTGGCGAATTGATGAGGGGTCACACCCCTCTAACCTCTCGTTCCCGTGCTCAGCATGGGAAT
>JAAUSC010000089.1 GCA_012031965.1 Scytonema sp. RU_4_4 | reverse complement strand
GCTATAGAACTCACCAACTCACCAACTCATTCGTGAAGAAATTTTTTTCATGCATGGCGGTAAGGTAGTCGCTCAGAGGGGGTTTCCCCCATGAAGAACTGCCAATTTTTCATCAGGACTACCCTCTAGCTTGAAAATAGAACGGGCTGCGCCCCGCTACGCGCTCCAGAACGGACTGCGGAGCACTCCACTAACAGAACGGGCTGCGCCCCGCTGCGCGCTCCAGAAAGGAAGAAATCTTTTTCATGCATGGCGGTGAGGCAGTCGCTCAGAGGGGGTTTCCCCCATGAGGAACTGCCGTTAGCGCAGCGTGTCCGGAGGACATCCCCGGAGGGTGAAATTTTTTCATCGGGACTGCCTTTCTTAATCATTTTCCTATTAGCTTAACTAGACCAATACCACCAAAGTAAAGTCCTAGGACTGCTCCTGCTAAGAGGCTTTGGGTAAAGGGGTCAGTTGAAGGTGTGAGAATTGCTCCTAAAATAACTGCTCCCAAAAGAACGTAGCGCCAACCAGAAAGCATTTTCTTAGAAGAAACAATTCCTAAAGCACCAAGTAGCGTTTGAATGATGGGGATTTGAAATGCTAACCCAGTACTAAATAGCAGCAACAAGACAAATTCAAAATATTTGTCAATCGACCACAACTGTTCTACGACATCTGCACCGTAGCTGATGAAGAATTTCAAAGCAGCTGGTACCAGCAAAAGATAGGCAAAGACTAACCCTCCAGCAAACAGAATGCTTGACCCCAAAACCACAGGTCCTAGTAAGCGACGTTCACGACGAGTCAGTCCAGGGAGAACAAACTGGATAATTTGGTATAGCACAAACGGGCTAGACACAAGCAATCCACTATAGCCTGCAACTTTCATTGAGACAAAGAAATATTCTCCGGGAGCTAGTTGCAGAAATTTTACCCCCTGTGCAGGCACTTCTAGCAGCTTAACAATCGGTTTAACAGCGAGGAAGCAGCCGACAATACCCACCGCGACAACAATGAGCGAGTAAAAAATCCGCTGTCGTAACTCCTCTAGGTGATCGAAAATTGACATTTCGACTTCACCGGGTAACTCATCGAGAGGATCTACAGAATCTATTTCTGATTTTGAGTCGCTATGTACTTCAAAATCAACACTAGGAGGAGTTGTATCTACGTTTTGTGAAGGTGTCATGAGTCAGCTAGAAGGCGTCATCTGTGACTATTGTATCTGGGAAGCAAGTGGATGTAGAGACGCTTTCATTCAGCGCGTCTCTACTCTTGAATATCACTGAAGCGGTAGTTGTGGGTGTACGGCTGAATATTTTGCTACCAACTGGGAAATTTCTGGGTTGTACAGTCTCAGGTAATTCCAGTAGTTACCCAACACCTGACGCACGTAATTTCTCGTTTCATCAAAGGGAATTGATTCTACAAATTCATCTGGATCTCCCTTTGGTAGAGTTTGTAACCATTTGGAAACGTTACCAGGACCAGCATTGTAACTGGCGATCGCCAGCAGGGAGTTATTACCATACTGCTGATGAGTGTGATCCAAGTACCAAGTCCCCATCATGATATTGTCGTTGGGATTTTGTAAATCAATTTTTTTGCTATCTAACTGAATTTGTGGGGCAATCCATTTTGCTGTACTTGGTAGCACCTGCATTAAACCAACCGCACCCGCTGTGGAACGAACCTTTGGCTCGAAATGTGATTCCTGACGCATCAAAGCAACTACGAGCAAAGGATTTAGCTGACGCTTTTGGGACCATTGCTCAATTTCTTTTTGAAAGGGGAAGGGATAACGAGCTTGCCAATAGGTGACTTTTTTGCTCAGTTCCTGATACTGTGCTTGTTCTTCTGGCGTTTCTCGGTCTTCCAATTTAGCAACTTTATCAATCCCTATGATATTTTCTCCCTTTGCCAGCCGCATCAAACCCTCAGTAAATTGCTCTGCTACTGTTGGCTGCATTTTGTTCTGAAATTCAGTTTGCCATTGCAACCAAGCATCACGGTCTTGACCAAGCAGGTACAATTCTTTTAATGTCTCAGAACCAGCGGTTGGTACTGGACGCTGAAATGGAACCAAATTTGGATTCATCCGGCGCACAGAGTTGAAATTACCAACATTGAGTCCCAAAATTGCCCCTGCTCGCCAAGCATAGTAAGAGTGGGGAAAATTGCTGAGGGTATACTCATAAGCTTGTTTTGCCTCCTCTTTTTTCCCTAGTTTTGTTGCCCATTTTCCAACCCAAAAGCTAGCCCTGGGAGCCAAAATACTGTTGGGGTTATTTTTAGGAATCGGTTCTGCCCATTGCCATGCAGCTTTATAATCTTTTGCCTTTGCTTTTTGTTGTGCTATTTTCCAGCGATACTCTGCTGCTTCCTCAGAGTTACCGTACTTGGTAATCAGTAGCTTCTGAGCTTCACTTGCTGCTTTTGGGTCTTGAGCCTGAAGAATTTTGACTTTTTGTACTAGTGCTGTACCTGCTTTGTCAGGAAATTTACTAATCACCTGATCAAGATAGGGCAAAGCGTCTTTGCGTACTGTTGCCATTTCTGCTAAGCGTAACAGAGCTGTGCTCGTTTCTTGTGCATCCGGAAATGCTTTTACAAGCTGTTGATAGCCACTAAGGGCTTCCGCTCGTTTTCCACTAATCTGCCATCCCCTACCAACACGATACAGGTTGCGGGGTGTGCGAGTCGCTTTGGCGTATGCTGTCGTTGCTTTGCCAAATTCATTGTTTTCCCAGTAAGCTGTTCCAAGGATTTCCCACTGTTCGGGTTTCAGGCTGGGGTTCTTTGCCAGCTGATCTAATGCAGTTAAAGTCCCTGGTTGGTCATAGGCATATTTTGCCAAAACTAACTGCAATTGTGGCTGATTGGGATTTTCCTGCAACCGTTTACGGATAATTTCCCGAGTCAGGGGATGAGAAGGAAATTCGGCGATCGCTTTGTCCTGATACTCTCTGAGTCCGATGAGATATAAGGCTTTAGCAGCCGCTGCTTCTTTGGGATACTCTTTGAGCACTTTCTGCCTAAGATCCGAGGCTTTGCCTTCTTCTCCTAAGATGTCATTTGCCTGCGCTTGTTTTAGTAACACATAGGGCGCAAGAAGCGGGTAATCTTTGTCTAGTCCTTTTAGTAACTCCAGTGCGCTTTGAGCTTGCTTTTGTTCAATCAAGTCACTTGCTAAAAGATAACGAGCGCGATTTCGATCTGCTGATTGTGAGCCCTCCTTGAGCGCTTCTAGTTTTGCACCACGCTTTTGTGGAGATTGTGACACCAAGGCAAAAACAGGTGATTTTGCTTTGCTTTCTTCCGAAAGCTTTTCAGGCTGAGTCTTGCGCGGTATAAGCCATTGCCCTACGGATTGTCCTATCTCGGGAGCTGACACGACTGCCCCAGCTAAGAAGGCAAATAGTCCGGCACCCACAATTAGAGAAATATGCTTTGTTTGTAGCTTCTTCAGCATCGATTCCCGCTGAAAATTTCACATGAATTTCTTGCCACTCTAACATCACTAGTGGTCAACGTCTTCAGTTTTAACTTTTGTATTTTTTATTTTCGGGATCGACAATGAGATGTCGGTTTGAAATTTTACGAATAATTGACACTTTGTTAGCGTAAGTAATCTTCGTTAAAGATTTAAGAACCAAGACATACGACTCCTACATATCTCATCTTTCTTTTTCACACTAAATACTGAACATTATTAATTACTGAGTACTAAAAAAGGCTAATTTATTATAGACATGATGAGGAAAATAATAGTTTTGACCAAACATAAAGTAAAATACTGAGTTAAGAAATATACTATTTTAAGTTTTCCATGTTATCAATTGTGATAGTCTTGAATAAACCCATATTTCTATTTTTATCCCTCTAATGGAAGATGCCAAAATCGTACAAGTAGCAATCAATTTAATTTGTTAGCAGAGTATTTTAGGAAACATAATGACTCATAGCTAACCTATAATTTTTGCATGACTTCCTTTACGTTTGTCTTTGTTTTGTCTAGATAAAAAATGAGCCACAGATGAAATACGACGCTCTGACAATTCATCTTCAATGTTCAACAGATTCGCGGGAGTCCCCAGGCTCAACGGAACGCAGCGTAGCGGTTCCTCTTAGGAACTAGTGGAGTAGCCTGGGGAGGGATAGCAGGACGGCGAAGGAACGGAGCCGTCCAATGATTTAGGATGCTACGCATAATCGTGTACTTCGTTTGATTGACTGTACTTTTGACGGGCTAAATTGTCCAAGTCTGTGCCAATTGTGGTCATAGACTGAAATGTTTTTAGTTTTGGATGTTTGGGTATAGCCACCAACCCAACCGATATAAACTTTTCCCGCTTTTTCAGCTTTAACCAAATCGCCAGAACGGAAACCAAACGGAGTAATTGTTCCGCCTTTTCGCTTCCTATTACTGGGCGCGCCCGAAACCGGATTCTCAAAGTGGAGTTGGCGACGAAACAGGTTAGGACGTGCAATGACACGGAAGGGTGCAGACGTAACTATTACTTTCCCCACCCAATGAGACCCCCGACTGTTAGTGGTGTGGAATTTCTCGAACTTCATAAAATTGCTAGCAGCTAACGCAATTCCATCATGAGCGTGAGTCTCCGGAGTTTGTTTCTCTTTATTCTTCTTATCCTTAGCCAAGCCTAACTGCTGTCTAATAATCGAAGTTTGCCAACCTTCCTGAATGCTTGTCGGTGCAATTTCCTCCAGCCATTGCAACATCACTTTTTGACCAACCATAACCGGGCTAAATCCTTTATCGCCCCTAGCTTTTACATATTCGTAGGTAATTTGAGTAACGGGAAATAGTTTTACTAATTCTTTGGTAATCCGCAATTCCAATTCTTTGTTGGCTCTAATACTGGGTGGTAATTTGTTCTGTTTACGATTATCAAAACGTTTTTGACGGTGTGCCCTTTTGTGAAATGCAATCTTGCGATTTATACGTCTACCTCGTCTAGCACGTCGCAAAATTAGTCGTCTTGACATCTTTTTTGTGATATCCGAAAATGGCAAGATAAGGTGTGCCATAAACAAAGTAAACTTAGCGGACTGAACACCAACGCCAGTGAACTTTTTACCAGTGTCTAACCCGAAAGCAATAGGTTGTTGGTCATAACCTGACGGTTCTACTAGTAGTTGAATGCAGAAAACATTGAGGTCGTTGTACACAACCCGTACTTTACTTTCCTTGAGCCAACGCCTAGCTCGACTAGGTTTTGTTGGCATAAGTGGTTTCCCGTTTTTATCTAATACTGGTACTCGCATAAAGTGATAAACCTCCGAGTAAAGTTATTCGTCCCTTAGCCCAACTTGTTCAGCATGTCCTTTCTACAAGCGCCTACAACCAGTAGGCTTGGAGATAATCCGAACTAGGGAGCCACTCCGTTGGGCGGCTGTGCTGACAGTCACGGATGTGGCGTGAAACATTCGGAAGTCCGTAACAGAACAAATCTCGTGGGCTAGTCATTTCTTACGTTGCAAGCTGGTTCTTGCAAGCCCCTACCGAGCGCCGTTAGGCTCTTAGGGGTAGTTGACTGCTGTGCTAATTTAGGAGTTCTTCCCTTCAAGCCAATCATCAGCTTGAGAGCAAAGACTTTTACCACGGGTATTCGTTGCGTCATCCATAACCCAAGACGACGAACTATCACAATTGGCAAGATGTTGTTAGAAAACATGCGATCTAACAAATCGGTAAAACCTAAAATCGTTAGGTTCTCCCGCTTACGCCAGCGTTCGTAACGTTTGAGAATTTGAATGTTACCGATATCTTCACCTTGAGTATGAGCTTCTTGCAACACTTGCGCCAAAGCAGCAACATCCCGGATGCCCAAATTCAAGCCTTGTCCGCCTACAGGATGACAATTGTGTGCTGCATCGCCAATTAAAGCGAGTCGGTGGAGAACATAGCGATCGCTCTGCATGAGTTGTACCTGAAAAATAAAGCGATCGCCTAGTAATTCCAACTTGCCCATCTGATTCCCATAACGTTTGGTTAATTCTGTTAAAAATTGCTCATCATCCAAAGCGCATAAAGCCTTTGCTTCTTCATGAGGAGCAGTCCAAACAATTCGGCAACGGTTTCCTGGCAAAGGTAAAATCGCAAACGGACCACTAGACCAAAATTTTTCGTATGCTGTGTTGTTGTGAGATTTTTCTGGTTTCACAAAAGCAACAATACAAGACTGCCAATACTTCCAGCCACGGGTTTCAATTCCAACAGCTTGACGAATAGGGGAACGTGAGCCATCTGCGGCTACAACTAATTTACTCCGTATCATCCGCATTTGGTCTGCAATTTTAACATCCATCGTTACCACGTCCTGCTGATACTGGATATTAACCACTTGGGCAGGACACAGGTATGTCACATTGGGACAATTTTTGACAAACTCCTGCAAGGGATGTAACAGTGCTTGATGTTCTGCGACGTAACCTAAATCTTTTGTGCCTATATCCTTGGTTTCCCATTCCACCACGCCGGGATAATCAGCATCAGAAAGACGCACACGGCGGAAAGTCTCGATATTGGGCAATATTTTGTTCCAAACTCCAATTCCTTGGAAAATAAGCGCCGAAAGCATATGCACCGCGTAAGCCTGTCCTTTGGCTACTGCTGCTGATTCTACTTTTGCCTCCACCAGCAGTACACTTAACCCAGAATCTTTCAATGCAGAGGCTAAGGTTAAGCCAACAATCCCACCGCCGACGATGACCAAATCGTAATCATATCCCCGTGTATGTGTCGATGTTTGGGGAAGGTAAAGGGTTTGAGAAAGCTGCGCTTGCGCCATTGTTAAGATAAATTACAGCGTTTTCATTCTTATTTTGACGCAAGGGGGCGTTAGAGGGCAAGTTGAGAGGGAGAACTAGTACCGCTGGCGTTCGTCAAAAGTCAAAAGTCAAAAGTCAAAAGTCAAAAGGCTTATAGCATAAGCTTTTTAGTAATTTTTAATGGTAGCCTTATTTCCGCCGCGTTGTACTAGGTAGGGCTGTTTCAGCCTAAAAATAAAAAACTTGTGGCTTCAACATTCCCCGCTCAACTCAAAACTGAAAGTTTGCTGCTCTTGTCGCGCCTTTCATGAAAAAATCAAGATTTTTCTAAAATACAAAATAATGCTTGTGGATCTGGGTCTAAAGTACCTTGATAGACAGTTTCTTCAACAGATATAACACGGAATCTGTTGAGGAAAATGTGCTTGATAGATTCTGGTGTAAATCGATAAGGACCAAACTCACTTTTTTCTAAGTGGCTAAAGCATTTAAGAAATAAATACCCCTTGGATTTTATTAAACTCTGTACAACGCGAACATAATCTTGTCTGCGTTCGGGAGATAAGATATGAAAACAGCCACGGTCAAAGACAAAATCAAATTCTTCATGAGGGAGACGACTGTTTAGAATATCATCCTGTCTAAAAGAGATATCCAAACCCTTTTGTTGAGCTTTAGCTTGAGCTTGATTTATTGCTGTGGCTGAGATATCGGTAGCAGTTAAGAGAAAACCTCGTTGGGCCAATTCCATAGCTTGCGTACCTGGACCAGTACCCAGATCCAATGCTACTCCCGTATGAATAGAAAGCTTGATTAACGCTTGCTCTAGATCCGAATCAAGATTCGGGTTGAACCAAGGCATTGATTCTATTTGACCTTCCTGATACAACTTCTCCCAATCAGGGAACTCACGTTGTTGATTCATCGGTTCTCCAATATGTAAATTTACTTATGTTCGTTGTAAAATAAAACAGATGAAATGAAAGTGGTTTACCGCTGCAGTTTAGCGACGGTCTGAAGAAAGTGCCATTCTCCTATGGAGTACTTTGTCTGTTACCCGCTCAAGCACCTGCCAGATATCATCTAGCCAATCAAGGTGTTCTGGTTTCATTAAACACGAGCGCAGACAGGTAACATGCTCTTGGTCGCGCTCCATTTCGGAACAGGTATTGGCAAAAAAGTCTATAGGAAGATGGGCGATCGCCAAGTGGAGATTTTCCTTTGCTGCTTCGGCAAAAATCTCTTTGGCAAGTTGCGAAGCTGCACTAGCACTGGTTGCTCGTGGAGTCCAAACGACAATTTCCTCAATTGCCTCAGTCAGTAATTTTAAACTCTCTTTTTCTAGCATCATTAATTCTCCTAAGCCGTTATTTTTCTGCTTTATTTCGATTTTGCTACGGCATATTCATAAGGTAAATGTAGTGAACCTTCTTGTTGAATCTGGTCAATTTCGCTAGGTGTATACAGTAGCATTGTGCTCAGATTTTTGTAAGGTAATTATCAAGTTTTTCTTTAAGTAGGAATCTAACTAACCTAGGATGAAAATAGTGTAAGATACAACAGAATAATTGCGGTGGACAGAAAAAGCATTTTATGTATAAGCGTTTTGAGGATTCATACCGGACACGCGCACGGTATTTTAGATGACTTAAAGAAGAACTGAGCGATCGCACGCTATTCAAGTCCAAAGCACCCACAGCTTGATAACCCGCAACTTAAGTTATTATTTGTCCTAATCGGTCATAAAAAAAGGCGATCGCTGTTGTAAAAAGCTGGAATATTGTAGTTCCAGGGGCGATCGCTCATTCAAAATGTTCAAATGTTATAGTAATCAAGCAATTGGGTTAATTTAGATGAATGCTTACAGGCGTTGGGCTACGCTGAAGAGGAGCAGTCAATCATGAATCAAGAGGACATGCTGATGGTTACATCCCTAAAACAGTCTGCCTCATTGCCGCCGTTGGAGAATGGCGATCGCCTTACCCGTGCTGAATTTGAGCAGCGATACCAGGCAATGCCGCACCATAAAAAAGCAGAACTGATTGAAGGCAGAGTATTTATGGGATCTCCAGTCCGAGCCAGAAAACACGGAAAACCCCATGCTGCTATCATGACTTGGCTAGGCACTTACTGGCAAGCAACTCCTGGCATTGAACTGCTGGATAACCCCACGGTGCGCCTAGATACTGACAATGAGCCGCAACCCGATGCTTGTTTGCGAATTGAAGAAGCGTTCGGGGGACAATCTCGCGTCACAGAGGATGATTATATTGAGGGTGCGCCGGAATTGATTGTCGAAATTGCTGCCAATAGTGCGTCCTATGATTTGCATGATAAAAAGCAAGTCTATCGCCGCAATGGGGTACAGGAATATCTGGTGTGGCGAGTGCTCGATCAAGCCTTTGATTGGTTTGTGTTGCAGGATGGAATCTATGGGAATCTACCTATTGATGCCGATGGTATCCTGCGAAGTCAAGTATTTCCAGGGTTGTGGTTAGCCGTCAATCATCTGTTAGCAGGCGACTTAGCTCAAGTGGTCACAGGGTTGAAACTGGGCTTGGAATCCCCAGACTATCAAGCGTTTCAGCAGTCGTTAGGCACAAAGTTGAATGAAAGGGCGATCGCTCAAGCAAAAAGCTCGAATCTTGTGGTTTCAGGGGCGATCGCTGTTGTAAAAAGCTGGAATATTGTAGTTTTAGGGGCGATCGCTGCAACAAAAAGCTCGAATGTTGTAGTAATGGGTGAATTAGATGAATTCTTACAGGAATTGGTCTACGCTGAAGGGTACAGGCTAAAAAATGAGGTCAAGAAGATGAGCCTAATCATTTCAGACGATGTGATCCGAGCGAGTGGTTTCTCTGAGCAGGAACTGTTACTAGAAGTTATTTTGATGATCTTTCAACGAAAGAAAATCAGTATTGGGAAGGCTAGTCGGTTAGCAGGGATGACGCTGCGCCAATTTCAGCATGAACTGGCAACTCGAAAAATTCCAATTCACTACGATGTAGAAGATTTTGAGAAGGATCTGCAAAATCTGCGAGAGGCTGGTCGTCTGTGATTGTAGTCAGTGATACATCTCCCATTACTAATTTGGCAGCCGTAGGTCATCTGGAGTTGTTGCAGCAACTTTATGGTCAAATTGTTATTCCTCCAGCGGTTTATCGAGAACTGACAACAGCCGGTGAGACGATACCAGGATATAAGGAAGTTCAAACCTTTGATTGGATTACCGTTCAGCCTGTAAATGATTCTGAACTTGTTGCATCTTTGCTGGAGCAGTTAGATGAAGGGGAAGCAGAAGCGATCGCTCTCGCAGTTGAACAGCAGGCAGATTGGTTACTAATTGACGAAGAATTGGGGAGGCAATTTGCGGAAGCCTATCAGATTCGATTTACAGGAATTTTGGGAGTGTTGATCGAAGCAAAGCATCGAGGTTTAATTGCTCAGGTAAAAGTTGTTCTTGATGATTTGATCACCAATGCTGAGTTTTGGGTCAGTGAACGATTGTATCGTCGTGTTTTACAGACAGTTGGAGAATGACAACTTCTTGTTAGAGGTGTTCGAGGATGGTGGTTTCAAGCATCGGATCGCCTCGTATCTGGATCAAATCGCCTCTATAGACATCTCAAATTTTAGCAATATTTTCGCAGCGATCGCCTACCAGTTCCCCTTGAGAGCATCACGTTTTTGGGGATCGAAGATTGGACGTAAAAATTAGCGACTTTTTACTAATCAGTTTTCCACTCAGATTCGGGAATATCTGCACCTATCATGATATTACGCAAAGTCCCAATTGGCAGATTCCGACCTTTGTGATAAGGCACAATTACTTGTAGTTGGCGATCGTCATTTCGCCATTTACGATGACTACCTTTTTGAGAAATCAGCTCGAATCCGTAGTTTTGTAAAATTCTTTCAACCTCATCCGCATTCATTCGTCGGTTACGAGTCATCCTACCGTAACCTCGCGGGATATAGCTCCTGGTGCTAATTGAATTGGATCGGCTTCCAGATATAATTGAATTGCCTCGCGGATATTTTCTAAAGCTTCTTCTTCCGTATCACCTGCGGATGTACAACCAGGTAATTCAGGACACCAAACAGCCCATTCTCCGGTTTCGCGATCGGGTTCGAGAATGACTCGCCACTTCATAGTAAATATGCTTCTTTGGGATTTATTTTGTAGTTATAGCTATTTTTGAGTGTAACGGAAGGCAGCGATCGCCTACCAGTTCCTCTTGGGAGAATCACGTTTTTGGGGGATAGAAGACTGGACGTAAAAATTAGCGATCGCGTTCACATTTCTAGAACGTGGTTGCGATTGGCGCCAAGATTACCAGCTATTGTCGGCCAGTCATAGCCATCACAGCGTTAACTGTAAGTTCAGGGAGAATACCTAAGCTGGGTAGACAGTCTGTTCCCGCAAAGACTATGGGTAAGTCATCTCCTTGCCAGACCCATATCTGCTGACGAGTAAGATCGATTAACCAGGCTAGTTGCGTTCCGTGACTGAGGCAGTGGAGAATCTTGTTTTGTAAGTCTAAGGTGCTTTGGTCAGGCGAGCGAATTTCAATTAACCAATCTGGCGCTCCATCGAATGGGCCGTCCTCATCGCCAAGGCGATCCCAGGCAATGATAGCAATATCTGGCACTGGTGAGTAGGGAGGTACGATGCAGCGTAGCTCCTGCACAGCTTCAAATTGATCGGTGCGATGGTTGATATAATTGACTAAGTTGCGTTGTAGCCGTGAGTGAAAGAGGGTTGGCATTGTTTTTTGCACGGCTCGCCCATCAATTAATTCCCATGCAGGGGAAGCCTCAATATTGGGTTGAGCGAGAAATTCTGCAAGCGAAATTGTAGTGAGCGACTGAGGCATATGTGTTGAAAAATTTCTACTATACTTGCTTCCACCAACTCGTGACTATATTTCACAATCATAACTCCGTTTTCCAACCCTAAATGGACAGTATTCCAAAAAACCCTGAAAACTCCGAGTTTTGAGCCTAACACTTGCAGCAAAAAACGCGATCGCTGTAGTTCTGGGGGCGATCGCTGAGGCAAAAAGCCTGAATCTTGCTCTTGCAGATGCGATCGTTGATGTAATACTAGGAAATATTGGACATAATTCTTCAGACAAAAACTTTTTATTAATAACCAGTGCATCTTTCGGTCAGATGTTATATGAAAGCTGCTATATAAATCCTAAACAAGTCTAGACATTTATTTCTTGCTTCTATGGGAGCATGGGAGCGGTTATCCCTCAGCAAGCTTATTCGCAGAGCGAACGCTGCGCGAACACGCTTTAGCCAGGGGAAGGGTTTTCACCTTCATCCTGTCCGAAGTTCAATCTGTTTCCAGACTGACTAGCTTATTTACGGACTGATTACCGGGATTCAGCTAGTAACGAATCGCACGTAAGTAAATCTTGCAATACCTGCATGTTTACTCATTATCGTTTCTTGGGTTTTACTCAGTTTTAACTTTGTTTTGATGGATAAAAGCATTGCTCGATCTCAACACTGAATGTCTTTATTGTCTAAATCTGTTATATCTTGTATAGGTTTGTCAATAGCCTTTTTGAGATTTTCTTTTATTTCTTTGGAATAATTCCGTAAGCCATACAAGCGGCAAGAAAAACAGTGGATGATTGCCATTAAATCTTCCACTAGTTCTTGCTGTGGGGATAAGGATTCTTGGTTAGCCACTACAATTTCGCATCCAACCGATGTAGCTAACTCCTGAATAAACTCGAAAGCAAAACGGCACATTCTATCTTTATGGGCTATGACAATTGTCGAAATTTCACCTTTAAGCATGGACATCATGATTGACAAAAACTTCTTTCTTTTGAAGTTCAGTCCACCACCGATTTCTGACACCCAATCATCAACGGCTAAACCACGATTAAGGCAGAAAGTTTCCATTGCAGATACCTGGCTTTTAAGTTCAGGCTTTTGATCACTGGAAGATACTCGACAATAAACAACTACCTTCCGCTTTGCCTCAGTTGGCTTTAATCCCTGCGCTATTAATAAATCATCCTCAGTGTAGAAACGATGACCGGATAAGGTTCTTTTCGCTGGAAGTTTCCCAGATATGTCCCATCTCTGTAGAGTCTTGACAGATAGTCCAAGCTTTTTTGCAAATTCGTTTGGTTTAAACATAAAAACACCTGTAGGTTTGTCAACAAGTGTACAGCTTTGTCTATTAAAAGACCAACTAGGTATATACTCAAGCCATCACAGCCATCAGTTGTTCTGACATATCAAAATTAGCAGTGACATTTTGTACATCATCTAAACCTTCTAAAGTATCGATTAACTTCAGAAGTGAGCGTGCTTGATCTGGCTCGGTCACTTCTACACTGTTACTGGAAATCCAGCGTAGTTCAGCATCAGTCACCTTAAAGCCCTTTTCTTTTAGGGTTTGGCTTAGGTTTTCTAAATTCGCGACTTCAGTAAATACCTCAGCAGTTTCTTCCTCAGTCATCTCATAAGATTCGGCACTTCCTTCAAGAGATGCTTCTAAAAGCTGTTCTTCATCAACGATTCCCTCAACAGTACAAACGCCTTTTTGAGAAAACATCCAGCTGACGCAACCTGTTTCACCGAGATTACCACCGTTTTTACTAAAAGCAACACGTAAGTCTGCAGCAGTACGATTACGATTATCACTCAAGGCTTCAACGAAGATAGCAACTCCTCCAGGACCATAACCTTCGTATCGAATAGATTCAAAATTAGAGGCATCACCTGAGAGTGTACCTGCACCTTTGGCGATCGCCCTTTCTATGTTCTCATTAGGAAGACCCGCCGCTTTTGCTTTTTCAATTGCTGTGCGCAGTTGAAAATTTCCTGCTGGATCGGGAACCCCACTTCTCGCCGCTACAATAATCGCACGCGACCATTGGGTAAAAGTCTTACCTTTTTTTGCATCCACGACCGCTTTTTGGCGTTTAATATTTGCCCATTTACTGTGTCCTGCCATATTCGGAAATTAACAATACTATCTACTCACCAGATACGATATAGCTAGATTCTAGCCTTTGCATACTCATTTGTTTTTCCAAAAAGTGGGAACTTAATGATGAAATTCATCAAACTTTCTATGACCCGCCTTTTCCTTAAAGGAAGCTTATTGCTTGTACTCATAATGAGCATCCTGATTTTAACTGGATGTCAAGTCATATCTCAAAGTACCAACCAAGATAAAGCCATTCATCTAACTCTGTGGCAAGGGGTCAATCCACCTCCAAATCGAGACATATTGCAAAAGCTGGTAGACCGATTTAATCAAACCCACCCCTATATCCAAGTCGAATCGCTTTATGTAGGGCAATCGGATCAGCAAATGCCAAAGATTTTATCAGCTGTGGTAGGAAATGCACCTCCCGATTTGTTGTGGTATAACCCAACAATTGGCGGTCAACTCATGGAATTGAATGCCCTTATTCCTCTAGATGAAATGTTAGCAAACTCACCAGTCAAAGCAGAAATTGACCCCACTTTGTTTGAGTCGATGGAATACAAGGGTAAATTTTGGTCAGTGCCGTTTGCTACTAATAATATTGGTGTTTTTTACCGACCTAGTTTGTTTAAAGCAGCAGGAATTACTGAATTCCCCCGAACTTGGGAAGATTTTCGCCAAATTGCTAAAAAATTGACTAGGGATACAAATGGTGACGGGAAGATAGATCAACACGGTATCTTTCTGCCTTTAGGTAAGGGAGAATTTTCGGTGTTTATCTGGATGACTTTCATGTGGAGTGGTGGTGGTGAGTTGTTTAGTAGTAACACGCAGCAAGCAGAGGCAGCAGCAGTAAAATTAATAGACAATAAAGGCGCTATTGATGCTTTGCAATTGTGGCGCGATTTAATAACTGATGGTTCAGCGGTTTTATCTGGACCCGAACGAGGTTACGAGACAGATAATTTTATTGCTGGTAAGGTAGCAATGCAAATAACAGGTCCGTGGACACTAGAATATTTACAACAAGATGTTCCCAATAAAGATTTTGCCGTTTTTCCGATACCCGTTGATGAACGTCCTGCGACTGGGACTGGTGGTGAAAATCTGTTCTTGTTCAAAACCACACCTGAAAGGGAAAAAGCAGCATTTACTTTTGCTGAATATGTTTTGAGTGAAGAATTTCAGACAGAATGGGCGTTGGGAACTGGTTACTTACCAGCGAATATGAAGTCGCGTCAAAATCCAAAATATTTGGCATATGTTAAGGAACAACCAGCAGTCACAGTGTTTTTGGAACAGGCAAAATATGGGCGATCGCGTCCCATTTTTCCTGGTTACAATCGGATTTCGGAAAATATCGGACGAGCGTTGGAAGCTGTTATGTTGGGAAAAAGTACGCCAGCAGAAGCACTCAAACAATCTCAACAGCGCTTGGATTTGATTTTTAAATAGATAGGATTTGTTGCAAAAATCCGGTTTATGAATATTTTGAACCGCAGATACACACAGATGCACACAGATAAATTATCTGCGTCGAGGGTGCGTCCATCTGCGGTTCCATTTTCAAAAAATTGACTTTTTTACATAGTTAAGCAGGTCAATGAGATTGATAGAAATGAGAAACTCATACGAGAAGCTAATAGAGTCTTGGTTATTTGTCGATGGAGATGATATGGAGGTCGATGTGGGTGAGCGATCGCACGAGTTTATTAATCAAAGATCCGCCAAGCAGAATCTCCCATCTTGAGCGACGACTTTGACCTAACACCACTTGAGTAATTCGGTAAGATTTGGCAATCTTGGTAACTTCTTCTGCTACGTTACCACTGGATACTTGGAAGAACTCACCCTTAAACTCTTGGCAAAGTTGTCTGCAGGTTTCGATATGCAGTGTTTCCATTTTTGTTAGGAAATGGTCGGGGTTGTTGACAAACAAAACATAGAGCGGTGCGTTCATATAATCAGCAAGTATTGCTCCCCGTCGAATCAATCGCAGAGAGTTTGGCTCACAAGAAACACAAACCAGTATTCGTTCATGGATATTGCAGGTGTTAGTGCTGTTAGCTTTACCGTTGCAGTTAAATCGGTTTGCTTCCTGGATTTCTTTTTTTTCTATATTGTCTGCGACTTGTCTGAGTGCTAGTTCTCGCAGAGCAACCAGGTTGGGACGAGTGAATAAATTTTGTAGCTGTTGTTCAATCTTTTCTATTGGATAAATCTTCCCATCCAACAACCGCTCTTTCAGTGTTTCTGGCGTCACATCGACAACGACTACTTGGTCTGCTTCTTCCAATAAACGATCAGGAATGCACTCATGCACAATAATCCCAGTCATCTGAGTGACCTGATTTCTGAGGCTTTCTAAGTGTTGTATATTAATCGTAGAGTAAACATCAATTCCTGCTGCCAGAATTGTCTCTACATCCTGGTAGCGTCTGGTTCGCTCTGCTCCAGGAACGTTTGCATACGCTAGTTCATCCACCAAAACAAGTTGAGGTTGACGCTCAAGGATAGCATTTGTATCCATCTCAGTGAATATTAACCCACCCCGTTCTATCTTCTTTTGTGGAATGACCTCTAAACCAAGGGCTTTAGCAGCCGTTTCTGGGCGACCGTAAGTTTCCAGCCATCCAATAACGACATCAATACCATCCCGTTTGAGTCGGCTAGCTTCATCCAGCATCCTGTAGGTTTTGCCCACACCGGGAGCCATACCAATAAAAATCTTGTGCTTGCCGCAACGAGCAGGACGAGTATAGGTGATGTCGGGTGAAAAAGCCAAGGGGTTAGACATGATTTGCGTATTAACGTTGACAAAAGTCATCTTACCTGTTTCCGTGAGAAGGCTCCCGCCACAATCTTTGATTTGGCGGTGAGATGAATCACGGGGCAAAAGTGAAGTACTTACACTTCCCTATGCCTAACAGCACGCTTGCGCGAGATGAATTGTTGAAATAGGTAAAAGGGATAGAAGCAATCATTCTTGAAAACCTCCATTATTTCCTACTTTTTATTTTATCTTGGCTGTACCTTTCATCCAAAGCTAGATTCAGCTTGAAGACGTTAATTCCTGGCTCACCAAAGATGCCAAGAAAACGACCATCAGTGTTTTGCTGAATCAGGGTTTCGAGTTGGGTGGACTGAAGTCCTCGTGTCTTTGCCACTCGTGCAATTTGTGCTCTAGCGGCTTCTGGGGTGATATGGGGGTCAAGGCTGGAACCAGAGGTGTAAACCAAATCAGCGGTAGGCTGCACGCCCGCGCCTTTGAGACGATTGAGGTCACCTTCGATGCGCTTGCTTGGATTGGGATCATTTTTGCCTTTAATACGTTCTAGCAACGCCGGGTGACTGGGAGCGAGGTTACTTGCTCCGGATACCCCTGTTTTCAGTACTCCTGCATCATCTTTTTTTGGATCGGCGGTGCTGTAATTGGTGGTGCTGGGGCGGCTATTGAAGTAGCGGTCGGAAGTGAAAGGCTGACCAATCAGGGCAGAACCAACAACATTACCCTGAGCATTTTTAATTAGACTACCGTTTGCTTGAAACGGAAATAAAATCTGCCCAAAAGCAATCATGACGAAAGGGTAAATGATTGCTGTTATGACCCAAAGTACAATTGTAGAACGAATAGCTCTACTTGCATCACGTGCAAAACTCATTAGAATTTCTCCGGTACAAACATTACGAAAAAGAGATAGACAGAAAGACTGACAGTGACCAGTCCTAGCAGTCCTAATGCCCAGGATTGAGTGCGGGATAATTGCCCGTCAGCAGCTAAGACAAGAGGCGAAACCACTAGGTTGAAGCACATCGCGAGGAAGAGATACAGTGGTAGCTTTTGTCTACGCCAAGCAGACCAAATTTCGGTCACTTCTTCAAGTACATTTATCCAAATTTTGGGTGGGAGGATGGTGGGTCGTATACGAACGAGTTTCATGGTAGTTGTTTGTTGTTAGTTTGTTGTTAGTCTGTTGTTAGTCGTATGAAAGGCTGATTGCTAAGTGCTGAGCGCTTATGACAACGGCAAAATAATATCGATGAGTTTGATGGCAATAAACGGAGCAATAATCCCACCAACGCCATAAATGAGGATGTTGCGTCTGAGGAGTTGGTCTGCTGTTAGGGGGCGGAACTTCACTCCTTTTAGTGCTATGGGAATAAGTGCTGGGATAATTAAAGCGTTGTAAATCAGTGCCGAGACGATAGCAGATTGGACGCTTTTTAAGCCCATAATGTTGAGTGCGCCAATTCCAGCAGCGGCAAAGATAGTAGGAATGATGGCGAAATACTTAGCGATATCGTTGGCAACAGAGAATGTTGTTAATGCTCCACGAGTGATTAGCAACTGTTTGCCAATTGTCACCAGGTCAATCAGTTTAGTGGGGTCAGAGTCCAAATCTACCATATTAGCGGCTTCTTTAGCAGCTTGCGTACCAGAATTCATCGCCAAACCGACATTTGCCTGAGCTAAGGCTGGTGCGTCGTTGGTACCATCCCCAGTCATAGCTACCAACTTACCCTCAGATTGTTCGGAGCGAATGACCTCAATCTTGTCTTCTGGGGTGGCTTCCGCGATAAAGTCATCCACACCCGCTTCTTGGGCAATGACTGAAGCTGTAATCCGGTTGTCACCTGTGAGCATGATGGTTTTAACCCCCATGCGGCGCAGTTGGTCAAACCGTTCCCGCAGACCTGGTTTGACAACATCTTTGAGGTAGATAACACCATATATTTCGTTGTCGGAACAAACAGCTAATGGTGTACCTCCTAACCGAGACACTCGTTCATAGGCGGCGTCTAGTTCACTGGGAACTTGACCGTTACGGGAACGCACAAATCCTTTAATCGCATCCACTGCTCCCTTACGGACTTGTTTTCCATCAGGGAAATCGGTTCCGCTCATGCGGGTTTTAGCGGAAAACTCCACACCCTCTGCTTTGCTGGTGTCGAAGTCTATCCCGACTTGCTGCCTTTGTGCCAATCCCACGATTGACTTGCCTTCTGGTGTGTCGTCGAACACACTAGCAGCCAAGGACATTCGTGCCACATCTTCAACTGAATGACCATTTACAGGAATAAATTCATCAGCCATACGGTTACCCAGGGTGATGGTACCTGTTTTATCCAACACCAGGGAGTTGATGTCACCGCAAGCTTCTACTGCTCGTCCAGAAGTGGCTATCACATTAAACTGAGCAACTCTATCCATCCCGGCGATACCAATGGCGCTGAGCAAACCACCAATGGTAGTAGGAATCAACGCGACCAATAGCGAAATCAAGATGGCAATACTAGCACCAGTGCGTAAACTGTTTCCTGCTTCTGCTCCGTAGATAGTGCTGATAAAGTTGGCGATGTAGCCAGCGAACGGCGGAATTGTTGAGACCACAATCACGAAAACCTGCGTCAGTACTGCGAGTAGTACTGTTAGAGCGATTTCGTTGGGAGTTTTACTACGTTCTGCTCCTTCTACTAAGGAAATCATACGGTCAATAAAGCCCTGACCAGGGTCAGCAGTAATGCGGATGGTCAACTCGTCGGACAACAGCCGCGTCCCCCCTGTTACCGAACTGGCAATATCTGTACCGGGTTGCTTCAGAACAGGAGCAGATTCTCCAGTAATCGCAGATTCATCCACTGAGCCAATGCCTTGAGTCACTTCCCCATCAGCAGGAATCATGTCACCCGCTACCACTTTGACAATATCACCCCGTCGCAGCTGTGTGGAATTGATTTCCTCAATGGAACCATCAGTTTTGATTTTACGGGCTGTGGTATCTGAGCGCGTTGCTCGAAGCGAATCTGCTTGTGCTTTTCCACGTCCCTCAGCAACGGCTTCTGCGAAATTCGCAAACACGACTGTGAAAAATAAAATTAAGGTAATCAACCCATTTAACAAGCGTTGCTGGTTAGCATCTGCTTGTACCGTGCCAAATAAGTTAGGGTCAACAGTCACTAAGAAAGTGACGATTGTTCCTACCCAAACGACAAACATCACCGGGTTTCTCACGGCAATTCGCGGGTTGAGCTTGACGAATGACTGTTTAATTGCGCTCTGGTAGAGTCCCCGCATGTCTGTCTTAGGGGTGTGTCTGCGTGAGTCACGAGTTCCACTTGGAACACGAGGCGGACGTGAAGAAGAAGATTGGTCAGTCGTGGTTCGCATATATTAATCAGTTATCAGTTATCAAGTATCAGTTATCACTTGTCAGGTATGAGTTATCAGTTTTTGCTGTTTACTCATAAGTGTTCACTGATGACTGCTAGCCAATGCCTTTGGCTATTTGGAAGGCTTCGCCAATTGGTCCTAACGCTAGTACTGGGAAGAAGGTGAGTGCGCCCAAAATTAAAATGACACCTGCGGTGACGCCGGTAAATAGTCCGGTATCGGTACGTAATGTACCCGCTGTCAAGGGAACTGTTTGCTTGCGGGACATACTGTCTGCCAGTAGCAACAAACTTATGATTGGGATATACCGTCCTGCTAAGAGACTGAAGCAGGTGCTCAAGTTCCACCACAAAGCTGTTACAGTTGTTTTTGCACCAGTTGCGATCGCTATTGGAGATGGTTGTGAATCACCTAAGCCTTCAAACCCAGAGCCGTTGTTGGCAGCAGCTGAGGCATATTCATAGATAACCTGAGCAAAACCGTGGAAGCCAGGATTGCTAATCCCTGCTAGTTGGTCGGGAAATGCTAAAGTAATTCCCGCTGGAATCAGAATGGCGATTGGGTGAACCAGCAGAATCAAGAAACTGGCAAGCACAACCTCACGCTTTTCAATCTTGCGTCCCAAAAATTCTGGTGTGCGTCCTACCATCAGACCTGTGACAAAGACCGCCAGGATGAGGTAAGCAAATAAATAAGCTGTTCCCGTTCCTTGTCCACCAAAGACAATTTGAAAGAACATATTGGAAAGAGTTACGAAACCACCATTAGGCATAAATGAATCGTGTAAGCTATTGACGGCTCCGCACATCGTCGCAGTTGTGATCACAGCATATAAAGCAGATTGTACCCAACCAAACCGGACTTCTTTACCTTCTAGGTTTGGCTGCTCGTTTCCCAAAAGCGTGTTTATGGCAGGATTACCGTTGTATTCTCCAATTGCTGTAATAATGATAAAGCCTACTAAGATGGCAAATGGAATGCAATAAACTAACCAGGCTTGCTTGATGTTATTGGCAAAAATGCCATAGGTATAAATCAGCGAGGTGGGTATTGAGAGGATGGCGACAAGTTGAATGAGATTGGTCAAGCCATTTGGATTTTCAAATGGATGTGCCGAATTAATGGCGAAGAAACCGCCGCCGTTCTCACCTAGTTCCTTGATGATTTCATAGTGAGCAACCGGACCACGGGCGATCGCCTGACTGATGGCAGGATTTTCTAATGTCGGAACCACCACAGGACCTGCCAGGGTTTCTGGAATACCAGCCGCAATCAGAACAATTGCTCCTACAATACTGATAGGTAGCAAAATCCGCGTGATTGCTCGAATCAGATCTACGTAGAAGTTGCCCAAAGCTCTACCTGTCAACCCCCGAATAAAGGCGATCGCACCACTATACCTGTTGCAGCCGAGGTGAACATATGATAGCCCAGCCCCCACATTTGGCTGGCGTAGCTCATGTAAGTTTCACCGCTATAGTGCTGTTGGTTGGTATTGGTGATGAAGGAAATGGTTGTGTGTAGTGCGGTGTCCCAAGTTGGGGCACCTATCTTAGTAGGATTGAGGGGTAACCATCCCTGATTTATAATGATGAAGAAAATCAGCAACCCCATCACTACGTTGCTGTACACAATTGCTCGTGCATACTGCCAGCCTGTCATGTCTTCTTTGGCACTAACCCCTATCAAAGAGTAAAGCACTCGCTCAATTGGGTTCAAAATTGGGTCAAGAAAAGTCCGCTGCTCCTGAAAGACACGCGCCATGTATCGCCCAAAAAATGGAGTTATTGCTACCACAATCAGTAGCGTTAATGCTATTTGAATCCATCCTTGTATCATGAGCTTAATCTAACTCCAATATGAAGCAAATCGAATTCTATTTAGATAGTCTGCTATTATGAATCCAAAAATTATAAGTGTATTAGCATCCTTTTGTGCAAGTCGTTTATGAAATGTTCTGGAATTTGAGCAGACTCAAAGGCAGAGCTATGAAATAACTACCAAATATAAATAGAGCCGCTGTTATAGCCGCTCTTCAGTTATCAGTTATCAGTTATCAGTTATCAGTTATTAAAGGGAGTCTCCTGTTCCCCACTTCTATAAGTTGATCGCTTGAGGAGCGCTTTGTTATCCCGCTCCTCAAGGCTTGATAACTGTGTACTGTACACAAGTGTACTGATTGAGTTAAAGCTCACTTGAGGCACTTTTGGAAAATTTTATACTTACTTATCATTACGTTTTTGCCTTACCTTTAGGCGTTTATTCAGCTTTTTATTATCAGGCTTTTCTTCAGAAAAAACAAGGTATAAATTGTCCTTTATAACTTTTATATGTCAGAGGATATATCTTTATAACTCAGAACGTTTAGTCATTTTATATGATGTATATATCTCTAAATATAGATGCAAAATAAACAGCTATTATGACTCAAAAATAACTAGATTTTAGAGCAAGTATCATATAATAAATAAACCCGTACTTATTTAATTTCCAGATGTTGCCACTCAAACTTACTACCTTTAAGAGTGACTCACGTTTGAGAACATTCTGGTTAATTGTAGGATTTTTTACAGTTGTCGTGCTGTTGGAGTTCTCTAGTCCACCAGACTACGTGTTTGGTTACCTTTATATCGGTCCCATTTTACTAGCAAATCCTCGTTTGAGTCGAGTTGCAACAGTGCGAGTTACTATAGGTGCTTGTATTCTAACGATTCTGAACCTCTGGGTTCCAGGTCTCTACGCTGTTAGGGCTTCTACAATTGCTAGCCGATTAATTGCAATTTTGTCACTGGTTGTGACAGGTGTTCTGTGCGATCGCAATCGCATATACCAAGAAGTTCTCTTGCAACAACAAGCAAAGCTTCACGCACATCAGAAGCTAGACAGCGTGCGTGAAGACTTTGCTTCTACCCTCACCCATGATTTAAAAACTCCTCTGTTAGGAGCAATTGAAACCTTACAAGCTTTTCAAAGAGAAAATTTTGGTTCTGTTGTTCCTGCCCAGAAAAAAGTTTTAGCGACCATGATTAAGAGCCACCAAACGAGTTTGCAGATAGTAGAAACGCTCTTGGATGTCTATCGCAACGATATGGAGGGGTTGAAGCTGCAGTTAGCTCCTGTTGATCTGGTTGCAATTGCTCTTGACGTAGCAGGTGAGTTGACTGCATTAGCCTCCAGTCGTCGTGTCTACATTTCCTTCAACTACGGTGAATCAGACTTTCGTAAGTTTCTCTGGGTTTATGGTGATGCTTTTCAACTGCAACGAGTCTTCGCCAATCTTTTGACCAATGCTATTAACCATTCTCCTCGAGGTGGTAAAGTAGAAGTTGTGTTGGAACCAGGTTCCTCCTATCAAACTGCCAAAGTTATGGATGTTGGAGCAGGAATTACATCTGAAGAACTGCCACACTTATTTGAGCGATTTTATCAGGGACACAGCGATCGCCAAGCAAAAGGTTCTGGACTGGGACTTTACCTATCTCGCCAAATTATTGAAGCGCATAGCGGTATAATTTGGGCAGAGAATAAACCACCAGATCCCGATGCTGCATCTGATGCCCTTGGTGGAGCCATCTTTGGGTTTAAACTACCCGTTTACCCATTTCAAACATCTCTCCCCTTACCAGATGCGTGATTGTAATCTAAAAATTCTCTTAGTTGAGGATGACGAACTCTTCCGCTTAGGATTGCGTATGCGCTTACAACAAGAACCTGGGTTAGAGATAGTCGCAGAGGCGGAAGATGGAGAAACAGCGGTGGAGTTAGTCAAACGCCATCAGCTTGATATTGTGCTATTAGATGTGGGTTTACCTGGTATTGGGGGAATTGAGGCGTGTCGTCAAATTAAACAGCAACATCCCTGTCTACCAATATTAGTTCTGACTTCCCATTCACAACAATCCATGATTGCGCGATTGATTGAAATGGGTGCTCAAGGCTATTGTCTTAAAGGAATTGCAGTTGAAAAATTGGTGTTAGCACTCCGTTCTGTAGCTGCTGGTGCATCCTGGTGGGATGAAACTGCTACAAAAGAAATTCGTTCCATCTTTAGTGCTCATTCTATCCAGCCTCAAAGTGCAAACAACTCCACACAATCCACTCCTCTGACTCAACGGGAACAGGAAATCCTATCGTTCTTGACTACTGGCAAAACCAATCAACAAATCGCTGAGACTCTACACATTTCACCTGGAACCGTTAGGGTTCATGTCCATGCCATTTTGAACAAGCTAGGAGTCAGCGATCGCACTCAAGCTGTGATTGTTGCCATACAAAAACGGTTGATTAAAAGCAATTTGATATTAGAAGAATAGAGGAGTCATACCGTTTCACTTTAAGGTTAATACAAATGGGCAGCAGTTCTTGAGCAGAGGGAGCACAGGGAACTAACTTTTCACGTAGCGATCAGGTACATGGGCGTTGTTAGACTGCATTTTTTATTGTCCTCTTCCTGGTTTGCAATCTGCAAAACCCAATGCCTCTGTATCAAGGAAACTGGCGATCGCCATTTCAATTACCGCTTCGACTGGATACTCAATTTCAGTAGCACGAGCAATCAGAGCTTCTCGAATTCGCTTAGGTAAACGCCCTAAGATGACTTCGGCATCAGCACTCGTAAGTTGCTCTTGAAGTTTAGCTTGCATAGGTTCACCTCTCGGGTGGAATTTGGACGTTGTAAGGAGGTTCGGTAGCTCTCAGAATAATTGCTTCTAGCTCCAATAGTAGCGCAGGGTTTTCCCAGTGAGAAATTGGCTGCACCGCAATACGAACATCTTCATCGCTATATTTGTCGAGCCATGCCCACAAAAAAGCCTTATGCCCATTACTGAAGCGACCACGCAGACTCTTAGTTTTACCGATGTAAAGCAACCCATCAGTTTTGTGTCTGATTGCATAGATACCAGGACGAGCAGGAATGTTGGCAAATTCGCGGCTCAAAGGCTGGCATTGCTCAAAGGGTGTGAAGGCAATTGCATCCAAAACTCTCCGAGCTTGGATTTGCAATTCAGAGTCGTTTGTCGGCATGAAAGTAAGAAAGCTGATTGCACAGAAATCATGCTCTCACAAATTTTGTCAAAATTGGGATCCTCCCCCGCAGCTGCTCGAAGTAGCCACTCATACCAATTCAAAATTCGCTGCCTGCGGCATGCTACGCTAACATTCAAAATTCAAAGGAGGGCTTCGCCCCGCTAGCCCCTCTTAGGGGCTAGCGAGGGTCATATTTTTTGCTTTTCAAGTGCAAATACTACGTAAGCAGCTCGTTTTCATAACCTAGCAGCGCAGATAGCAGCACCGATGAGTCCCACTTCTTGATTGAGAACAACATACACAGGTATATCTTCAAGAAGATGACGCATTCTGCCTTTCTGGGTGAAACTGAGCATGAATCTGTCTTGTTGAATTAAAGGCAGTATTTTAGGAGCAATTCCACCAGCTACGTATAAACCACCGTAAGGGAGAAGTTTGAGTGCAAGATTACCTGCTTCTGCACCGTAGGCTTCTACAAACAATTGCATCGTTTGTTCCGAAAGGCGATCGCTCTTCTGTAGTGCAGCTCGACCAATGACAGCACCTGGATCGACGCTCTTTTCTTGCCGTCCTGCTTCTTGTTCCCAGGTTCTCACGATTTGGGCAATTTCTGGTGATTCAGCAGCAATTTTGCGGTCGCGCAGAAACTGGTAAATTGCTACAACTCCCATACCAGAAACCACCCGTTCCACAGAAACCCGTTGGATATCATGTTTATCCAACAAATATTTCAACAGCTGAAACTCTAACTCAGTCCGGGGGGCAAAGTCGGAATGTCCACCTTCAGAAGGAAAAACTTGATAGTGGTCTCCTTGCTTGATTAAAAATCCTTGTCCCAATCCAGTACCAGCACCAATAATGGCAATAGGCATTTCAAGGTTAAGTTTGCCAGCTTGCAAAGTCAGTACATCTTGCGTGTCTAACCCCAAAATGCCATAGCCAACGGCGGTAAAGTCGTTGATAAGGGAAACTTGGAATATACCTAGTTCTTGTTGTAGACGTTCAGTGTCAAGAAACCAAACTAAATTGGTCAGCTTAGCAGTATTTTGTACCACTGGTCCCGCAATGGCAAAACAGGCTTTTTGTGGAGTCGGTGTGTTAGCTTTCAGCAAAAACTGCTGTACCATCGGTACCAAGTCAAGAAAATCTCCACTGCGGTACCGTTCTTCATAGATAGTTCGTAATAAAGGCTTTTGTGATGCCTCTACTAGTCGTAAGATGGTTTTTGTGCCACCGATGTCTCCTGCCAATAGTAATGTCATGTGAGTTATTGTTAATTAAACCGAATGACTTTTTCTACCTGAGTCAGATGAGAAGTGTCTCCCTTTAGTTTTAGTAACCACTCAGGTTCTTGACGTACAACTTTCACTAAGCTACATAGGGAAGCCTTCACTTGCGTTCTGGCAATTTCACCTACTAACCCAATTGTCGCTCCCAGTACAGATGCACCGTGTCCCACTAAAAGAATATCCTCTGGGGAGAATTCTGTTGTTAAACATCTAGCAGTTTGTCCTGAGCGTTGCTGCATTTGTTCATAAGTTTCTGGGTAATTGACTGCAATGCGCGGAGTGTAGCTGATGTCAATTCTAGGGAATAATTCTGCTAATGCTAGGGTTGAGAGTCGCTGTGGTTCTTCTGTCATCCAAGCGGGGTTAAGCCATTCGCTTAAGCCTATTTCCAGTTTTATTGGCAAATCAAGAACCTCCGCTACTGCGTTTGCTGTTTGCACCGTCCTCAAGAATGGAGAAGCGAAAATGTGGGTAATGTTTTCTCCCTTGAGACGATTGGCTAACTGCTGCGCCTGCACCATACCATCTTCAGAAAGTGGTGGATCGTAGCGTCGTTCTGCTGTGAGAAACCATTCAGGGTTGACAAAATCGATACGGTTGGCGTGTCTTGCGATCCAGACTATTTGATTCATGGGATGATTTGATACATTTCCCGCAGGCTAAAGTTTAGGGCTACATAAACTAAGCCACGCCTAGGCGGGCCGTAAATTAAATAATATTACAGGGTGTGTAACTATAAAGACCTCATCCGGATTAATATCAGCCTCCTCAACATTGTATTCCTGCCGGAATCGCTCTATTGCCTGCCCAAAACCTAGCTTTTCATGCAAGAGGCGATCGTATTCTGTCGCGCAAAGAATCACCGCTACCCGTTCTCCCTGTCGGATCAGCTGCACAGCAGTTCCTTGTTCAACATCTTGGATGATTTGCTCTAGATGATCTGAGATTTGCTCAATGGAATATTGATCAGCCATCGTTAAGTCACCAAACTTTTGACTTTTATCATTAGGATAGTTAATAGGACTTACGCATTGACAAAAAAAGCAAGATATGCATTGTCGAAATTAAGAAAACGACCCAGCGATCGCTAATCATTACAGGCTGCTCCAAACGGATAATACCTATGTTGCTCTATCTGGGGTTGG
>JAAUSC010000088.1 GCA_012031965.1 Scytonema sp. RU_4_4 | reverse complement strand
GGAGGGTCTCCCTCCGTAGGTATCTGGTGAGACCAGCGCTGCAGGAGGGTCTCCCTCCGTAGGCGACTGGCGAACCCGAAGGGCGTTGGGGTTCCCCCCGTTGTAGCACCTGGCGTGAGACCCCAAGACCGCACTGGCTCCTCCGCAGGCGACTGGCGTTAGCGCAGCGAGACCGGAGGTCTTCCCCGAAGGGCTATCGGGAAGCCGTGTTCGTCCCAAGGGGACACGTTGAGCGCAAAGCGCTCAGCATAAGCGATCGCGAACGCGTCTACACTGCTAGGACTTACGCATTGACAAAATTTTGATTGTGTGGATTATGCCATAGTAGAATAAATCACCTCAACTTAGTAGAGTTTTGAACTAGCGAGGATATAAGCCCTGCTTCTACTTCTGATATAGGTGTAGGTGAAATCAACTTATGCACTGTTTCCACATTTTCTGAAATTTTAGTTGCTGCGAGTAGATTCCCCAGTAACTGTTCTTTCTTTGTCCAATTTACCATTTTTGTTTTCTACAGTGGTGTGTTCTTGAGCGGCAAAAGAAATTTCGTTTTGATTTCCATTGTTTCGAGGTGCTTGAGCAATACCCGCTCCTGCTGTTATTGCACTACTTACGACTCCCATTATCGCAGCCCATTTCTCAGGATTTAATTGTGATTTTGGAATGGCTGTAGCTATCGTAGCAACTACCATTATTACGCCTGCTAATCCAAAGCATACTAGAGGATAATAAGATTTTGTTAATTCAACTCGTGCTTTCGTCAATTCGATTTTTTCACGTTCTGTCATTGGAAGACATCTCCTAGTTTTTTACATTTTTTCTCAACTCAGATCGTCTATTTTTTATAAAGATTTACATAAATAACAAGATAAAAAGAATTTTATCTTGTTATTCGTCTCAATTAATATTGACGTTCACTTCAAGTTTATTGATAAATTCATACAGCAATCCTAGATAGGTCGTAAACAAAAAATAGAAAAACGAACGTAAGAATCATCCGTCAAAATCCAGGAGCGGAGCCACGCCTACGCTCCGCCTCCGGTCAGAATAGTTAAAGAATCAAAAGAACATTTGATGAATGAACATCCCCTACATACTGGACTCTTTACAAATTCTGACGAATGACTCAAGAAGTGCTGAATTCTTACAAACGAACCGCATTAGCGTAGCGTGTCCGCAGGACATAGACGCCTTCGCGTAGCGTGCGCCTGCTGCGCATAGAACGCCAAGAAAAGAAAGAGAAGAGGAAGAAGGTGTTTACATCCTATTTAGGAAGGCTGTATTTCCAATCTGAGTTCTAACACTTGATTCAAATGAATAAGAGGCATTTCCAGAAAAATTTTTAAACTTTTATATAAGATAAAATAAAAATATGGTATAGAAAAGTTAGAGTATAAAAACTTTTCAGTGTTACATAAAATGTCTTGATCATTCTTCGACACCATAAAATCAAATATCAGATTCTGCCTCACTCTTAACAAAAGCAGGACAAAATAATAAGGATAAAGGGTTAGATATGCGTAATCGCGGCTTTCCACTTTGTAGCTATTTATAAAAACCTTCTATTCATCCTTCAGCATCATGGATGTTTATTGCAGTAAACAACACGCAAATAATGAGAGTAACCGTTTTTGCACTCAGTGTGGTGAGCCGTTACCTCTTCGTGTGGGGCAAATTGTTGATAACCGCTATCAGATTATACGTCACTTGGGACAGGGAGGCTTTGGGCGCACTTATTTGGCTGAGGATTTAAATCAATCTCAACTACAGTGCGTGCTGAAGGAGTTTGCACCCCAAGTAGAAGAACAACAGGATTTAGAAAAAGCTAAAGAACTGTTTGAACGAGAAGCGAGTGTGCTCAAAAAACTACAGCATCCACAAATTCCACGTCTCCATACCTCGCTACAAGTGACAATGGGCAACAAAGATTTTTTCTTTTTGGTGCAAGACTATGTGGATGGTGACAACTACTGGGATTTTTTAGAAAACCGCAAAACTCAAGGGCAAACCTTTAGTGAGGAGGAAGTTGTCAAACTACTGCAGATGATGTTGCCTGTTTTATCTTACATTCACTCTTGCAATGTCGTTCACCGCGATATTTCTCCTGATAATATCATTTTGCGACATAGTGATCATTTACCCGTACTGATTGATTTTGGTGGAGTGAAGCAATTACCAGCTTCTAAAGGTTTTTGGTTTACTCAACTCGGTGGAATTCGTACAATTTTGGGAAAAAAGGGCTACGCACCAGAAGAACAATTACGTCAGGGGAAAGCTTTTCCAAGTAGCGATTTATACTCTTTTGCTGTCACGACGCTCGTGTTGTTAACTGGTCAGGAACCGCAACGACTGTATGATTCTTATCAGGGAACTTGGCGTTGGGGAGAACAAATCAAAGTCAGCTCCAAGATAGAAGCTGTGTTGAAAAAGATGCTGGCTTATAAACCAAGCGATCGCTATCAAAAAGCTGATGATGTCCTCAAAGATTTGCAATCTTACACACCTACTGTCAACTCTGCCAAAACTGCCAAACCTACCAAACCTATAAAGACTGGTATGACTAAGCTGAAAACGATGGTTGTTGCTCCTGGGGGCAAACGTGTCAAAACTCTTGTTGGTAAGCTCCATAATAAAACTCAAGTGGTTGCTCAGGCATTACCTTTGCCTGTTTGGCTTCGCCCTTTTGCTGTCAGTCTTATCAGCACAAGTGTGATTGTTTTGACTTTGGCTGGGACTTGGGCGGTCGTCAATGCTGTGATTCATGCGGTATCATCTATTTCTCTACCAACAATCTCATTACCTAAAAATCCAGAGGATTCAGATTCTCCTCAAAAACCAACTGTTAGTAACAAAGAAAACCGTGGTAACCAAATTATCAGTCGCCGTCAGCAGCTAGAAATACCAGAAGTCTTTTTTACACAAATGGTCAATCAAGATTTTTATACAAAAAATCCTGATGCAAAAGGACGTATTCTTACGAGTAACTCAGAAGATACTGCTTTACGAAACGAATGGTTTGCCATAGCTGATGATTTGTTAAATAAACTAGAGCGAGCTAATCTGAGCACATCCGTGCGTCGTAAACTGGGAAACTATAGTGCGCGAGATTACGACAACTGGAGGCGACAAGCACAAGCAGGACAATTTGGAGAATACACAATCGAGCAACTCAACAAAGACACAAACAAAAAATTTGATAGATTGTTTCCGGGACAGCGACATGAAAATGAGAAACTGGATAAACAGACACTTGGTCAAATATGGTATGCGTTTGCTGCTGACCAAGTCGGTAAACTAGAATCTGCCAACTAGAGGAAGATGGGGGAAATGGGAGAATGGGGAGATGGTTTGTCGTTAGGAGTCAGTATGACTTTTTCACAACTTAACTAATGACTGATGACTAATGACTAATGACTATGAATCTTGTTTATTGCTCTAAAGGACATGAAAATCAGCCTGGTAGTCGCTTTTGTCTACATTGCGGTGAAAAGTTGGATAACCCAGTGAATCAAAGCATTCAAAGTGGGCAAACTTTGAGCGATCGCTATTATATTGTGCGTCAATTGGGACAGGGAGGTTTCGGACGCACTTATTTAGCTGAGGATATTAACCGCTTCCGGGAACTTTGTGTTTTAAAGGAATTCTCCCCTCAAGTTCAAACACCATACGTTTTACAGAAAGCCGAAGAACTGTTTCAGCGAGAAGCGAGTGTTCTCTACAAGCTGCAACACCCCCAAATTCCTCGCTTCCGGGAACTTTTCCGCATTAACTTGGTTGGGAAAGAGTACTTATTTCTGGTACAAGACTTTGTAGAAGGGCAAACTTACCGTTCTTTATTAGATACCAGAAAGCAGCAAGGTTTGCTGTTTACAGAGGCGGAAGTTTGTCTACTCATGCAGCAAATTCTACCTGTTTTAGAATATATCCACTCCATAGGAGTGATTCACCGCGATATTTCTCCTGACAACTTAATTTTACGCAGCATTGACCAACTGCCGATATTAATTGATTTTGGTGGTGTCAAACAAGTTGCTGCAACAGTCGTCTCGCAATACTATCAACCTGGTGCTGTTTCTGGTGGACTCCCAACACTATTGGGGAAAGTAGGGTACTCTCCCCCAGAACAAATGCAGACTGGGTTAGTAGAGCCTCACAGTGATTTGTATGCTTTAGCAGCAACGATACTCGTTTTACTAACAGGCAAACAGCCCCAAGAACTCATAGATAATCATACCCTCAGCTGGCAATGGCGACGAGAAGTTAACCTCAGCCCAACTTTCGGGACAGTGTTGGATAAAATGCTATCGCCAACACCAAAAGAACGCTACCAAAGTGCCCATCAAGTTCTGCAAGCACTAACCCCATCACCTATCAGCTATCCTCCCCCACAGCAACCTCTTCCCACTGCATCAGCGCCACCCGCGCAAACAGAACAAACCGTAGCTCTATCCCCCTCATCTGGCTCATCTCCAAGCCAGTCCCCACCCTTACGGGAAGCCACTGCGCCTCTACAAGTCGAGAAACCCGGACGCCAGAACAAGCGTGAGGGAAACCCTCATCAAGTACTGGCTCCCCACAGCGCTAGCTCCTCATCTCCCTCCACAAGCTGGTGGACACCTGATAAAATCATAGCCATCGCAGTAGTCATGTCTACTGCTATTGGTGTGGGTATGTGGGGAGCTAATCAATTATTTGATTCTTCATCTTTCTCGCCTGATGTTCCAAAACTTTCTCTAGAAGAACAGCAACGCAAGGAAAAATTAGATGAACGTCGTCAACAACTGAGTATCAACAATAAATTCTTTACGAACTTAGTCAATCAAGTCTTTTGGGAGAAAAATCCAAGTTTACGCAACCGTACCTTGACAGATAAGCCCGAAGATGCAGAGCTACGGGCACAATGGGACAGCATAGCAGAGGAATTGCTAGAAAAGCTCGCGGTATTGAGTTCAAGCGCACGTAAACAATTGGGTAGTTTTACGCAAGCAGAGCGCGATCGCGCTAAAGTTGAAGTTAACCAAATCAACGTTGGTAGCCGTTCTCTATATGACTTGGGAGATGCAGCGTTTTACCAGTATTTTCCAGAACAGCGCGGCAAGAATTTTATCGAGCAGCCCATTGGACAAGTCTGGCAAGGTTTTGTCAGCGACAAACTCCATGCTATCCTGGCTGGCAGCGCTTTTAAGAAAATAGTTTTTGACAAAGGTGCGATCAGTAGTAGAGTCAGTGGTACCCTCAAACCAGGAGAAGGTAAAGTTTTTATCGCCGGACTTCAGGAAGAGCAATTGATGAAAGTCAAGCTTGATGCGAATTCTAAAATTCTACTTTCCGTGTATTCCCCTAGTGGAAAATTGCAATTTTTGGAAGATTCAACACGACGGACTTTATCTGTTAAACTTCCAGAAACTGGATTTTATGAATATAGTGTTGTTTCTACGGGGTCAAACACGTCAAATTATACGCTTGCAATCACAGCAGAAAATCCTGCCCCACCTCCATCGCCTACACCAACTCCTATAGAAACAGTCACACCAACACCGATATCCTCACCGACATCAACGCCTACACCTACAGTTACAGCGATACCGACAGTAACATCCTCACCCACGCCTACAGATACACCAACACCAACACCGACACCGACATCTACGCCTACACCGACACCAACACCGACACCGATAACTCCATAAGTCAATAGCAGTTTTCATGCCAAGTTGTAAAAACCTTACATTCTTCCTACTCTCGCAATGCATACCCCACACCACGCACCGTGTGAATCAAACGTTTTTCATTATTTTCTTCCAACTTGAGACGCAGGTAACGAATGTAAACCTCAATAATATTGGAATCACCCATGAAGTCGTAACCCCAAACTTTCTCTAGAATTTGGTCTCTAGTAAACACCTGACGGGGATAGCTAAGGAGATATTCCAATAAATCAAACTCTTTTGCTGTTAACTCAATCGCACGTTTACCCCGAAACACTTCACGAGTGCGCCGATTTAAGCTCAAGTCTTCAAATTGCAACTTTTCCTCATCTGTTTGTTGAGTACGACGCAGATGGGCACGAATTCTTGCCAGCAGTTCCTCAATACTAAATGGTTTGACCACATAATCATCGGCTCCTGCATCCAAACCTGACACGCGATCGCTCACTTCATCTTTTGCGGTTAACAAAATGACAGGTATTTTGTTTCCAGTTGCACGCAAGCGACGACAAAGTTCCAAACCCGACAGCCCTGGTAACATCCAATCTAAAATTGCTAAATCTGGCGATAACTCTCGCGCCAGCCCCAACCCAGTCATCCCATCATGTGCCACACTGACCTTGTAACCTTCGCTACTTAGTTCCAATTCAACAAACCGCGCTAATTTAACTTCATCTTCCACTAAGAGAATATGGGCGGTCATAGTTTTACTCCTAAAGTCGGTAACGTCACAATAAAAGTGCTGCTTTCCCCTGCTTCTGACCGAACTGTAACCCTACCTCCCATGCGCTCCACCAAACGTTTGTAGCGAGTACAAAAAAGCTCATTGCTCTCAAACTATGAGTAAATACCAATAACCTGGTATATTTATAAGATATGTCTGAATGTGGTTCAGTGGAGATTACAAACTGTTTCATTTCCCAACTTATCCACACAGTCAAACTACTTAGTACAGCTTTGCGTAAAATCGTAGCGATTTGAAACGCATAGGCGCTGAGTCGCAAAGCGACACGCACTCGCGTTCGCCTTCCCGCAGTCTTTGGGACGCAGAGGTCAGGTGCAAAAATTTCGCGCTTGAACTTACGCAATATTGTACTTAGTGCAAGTATAAAGATAATAGTGATTCCAAAAGTCAGGCGAAATTGCAGCGAAGATGGGTCAATTCTTATTGGAATAACTTTGGTAATTTTTTGGAATAACTTCTGTAAGAGATTCATGTGAATGACTCATCAACGCGCATTTCAACACTTGAAATCTAATATCAATTTATATTGAACAAGCTAGAAATAAAGAAGAATGACTTTCATCAATAGTCATTCTCCTCTTCTTAATACAAAATGTTTCCTTTTCTCTATCTGCTATCTGCTTATCGGCAATCAGCGGTTATCGTACATTAAAGGGGGGTTAGACCCCTACGTCTATACGTAGTTTCAGTTTGAGTTGGGGTTTAAATCCCCAACTCAAAATGTCTTTAATGCGTGAATTTTGTTAGCGCAGCGGGACGCAGTCCATTTTGAATTGTTATGTCCTCACCACATATATCTGCCAAATAACACAAAGACTTGAAGCGAAGGCTAACGATTTGTTCGTAGAGAGGATTCAGCTTACACAGGGGTGGAATATGAAATAATTTATTGCCAAAAACTTGAATATCTCGTTCAAAAGGACAGTAAGGTGGAATCACTTTGCACAAAACATGAGCGATTTCATGATTATTAATCTCTATTTTTTCCAACCACTGACGCAATGGTTCTAGTAGAATATTTATTAATCCGACATGAATTGAAATTGTCATAGTGTGAGTAACCTCCTCATTTACTTTTTACAAAAATCGTGTTTGAAGTTCAAGAAAAGATTACCAGTATAATCGTAGGCATCACCACAAGAGATTAACTCGTAGTGATGCAAAACTGAAATTAACCAGAATAAAAAGCTATCAATTGGCTATCAACTGCATGTATATATTCTTGATTTGTTAATATCTCAGCAGGTAGTAGATTAGCTTGAATACCGGCTTTGACGAGGTCTTTTGCATGAAACATCATTTGATGGTACTCAGAAACAAAAGCTCCATAGCTAGGGATACCTTGATTTTTGAAGTATCCTTGATAGCCTAAAGAAACAAGATGGAAAGGTGTTAACTTACGAGCAGAATGACTAGAAGTATTATTTGATAAAGTTTGGTTGACAGATACTTCTTTCCCATGTCGTGTTTGTGCATTGGCTGGATTGCTGGCGGCAAATAACAACATGACAGATAGACTGGTTGCAATAAAGCGTTTCATTATTTTTAAACCTCTCAAGATACTTTCACTTGCTCAGTGATTGATTTCATTATTAGTATGAGGATTGAAGTTGAATTTACTCTGATGGAAGTCTGAGAAAGTGCTGAGAGTTCAATAACATTTACCAAAGAAAGGCAGCTAACTTGCACGAGAAGTCCAAGAAACAGAAACAGCGTTGTTGTTTCCACAATAGAATTCTCAAGAATTCTAAATTAATGAAAATGGTCAACGGAAAAATCAGAGTCTGGGAAATCAAATTATGCAATACGCGCTCGTCACGTCTGTTGCTCCTTTGCAATCGCCAACACCCCACACCCCACACTCAATTCCGAACCAAAGATGCCGTGAAAAGTCAGCAATAACTATCCGTACGTTACAAAAAATGAATTCTTTTATCAAAATTATTGCTATTGGCGGACTCACATCAAACAATAGAATTGCACAAGCAACTGAATATTGATGTCAAAGCGTTTTTGTCGAAGCCTTGTACCACAAAAGAATGATTACAAACTATTAACGCGATCAAAAGCAGAAATTAAAGGAAGCCACAATGAGGATTCTCATCGTAGAGGATGACGAGTTGACTGCCAAAGCGCTCACCACCGTCCTTGAGCATCAAAATTATGCAGTTGAAGTTGCCACAGATGGTCAAGCAGCTTGGGATTTGGTACAAGCCTTTGAGTATGATTTAATCATGTTGGATGTGATGTTACCCAAGCTTGATGGCATTAGCCTTTGCCAAAAGCTGCGATCGCACGATTTCAAAATGCCCATTCTCTTGCTAACAGGTCGAGACAGCAGCCATGATAAAGCAATCGGGCTAGACGCAGGTGCAGATGATTATGTCGTCAAACCCTTCGACTGTGAGGAATTAGTCGCTCGTGTTCGTGCTCTACTGCGTCGAGGCAATTCTACCATCACGCCTGTGCTGGAGTGGGGAAACTTACGTTTTGACCCCAGTATCCTGGAAGTCCGTTACCAGACGCGCACTGTAGAACTAACTCCCAAAGAGTATGCTCTGTTAGAACTGTTTCTGCGGAATCCTCAACGGGTATTCAGCTGTAGTGCAATTCTTGATCGCGTTTGGTCTTTTGACAAAACACCCACAGAGGAAGCCGTCAGAACTCAGATCAAAGGTTTGCGACACAAATTAAAAGCAGCAGGAGCCGCTCCTGATTTGATTGAGACTGTTTATGGTATTGGGTATCGACTCAAACCACTACAAGCAACGACTTCCAAAAGCGATAAGAGTGAGATTGGAGAACACAAACAGCAGACATTAGCAGCACTAGCCGGCGTTTGGAATCGATTTAAAGACAGAATTCATGAGCAGGTATCTGTTCTTGAACAAGCAGCTGTCGCTGTGTTGCAAGAGACACTAAGTCCGGAACTACGTACTCTCGCTCAGCAGGAAGCTCATACACTCGCAGGTTCACTAGGCACTTTTGGTCGTAGCAAGGGTTCACAGTTAGCTCGTACTATCGAACATCAACTGCAAGTCGGTCAATCTTTTGGAACTAGAAAGGGTAAGCAGTTACGTCAATTGGTGAAAGCTTTACGCCAAGAAATTGAGCAAACACCTCAAGAGTTCGTTTCAGCATCCCAAACACACAACGATGAAAGTCCGAAGTTATTAATTATTGACAGTGACAGCCAACTTGCTGGTGAATTGGTGAGTGAAGCCCAAATGCGAGGAATAAAAGCAGAAGTAGCGACAAACCTATCCCAAGCAAAGGAGAAAATTGCTCAAGCTCGTCCAAATGCTGTGTTACTTGACCCCGCTATTGACAATACAACTGAGGAGGGGTTGATGCTGTTAGCACAATTGCAGCAAACGCCATCAGTACCTGTTTTAGTTTTTACAGCTTGTGATAGTTTAAGCGATCGCCTAGAAGTCGCCCGTTTAGGCTCCCGCGCCTTTTTACAAAAGCCATTACCAGCAAATGAAGTACTGGAGGTAGTAGTTGCCCATGTACTACAACCAACTGACACGGGTGCAGAAGCAGTGATCATGGTCGTAGACGATGACCCTCAGATTTTAGCCACTCTACAAACCTTACTGGAGCCTTGGGGATTTAAGGTCATTACCCTCAGCGATTCTCGACGGTTTTGGGAAACTCTGGAAGTATCTGCACCAGATCTCCTCATTTTGGACATTGAGATGCCGCATGTGAGTGGAATTGAACTGTGTCAAGTGGTGCGAAATGATACACATTGGAGCGGTTTGCCAATTTTGTTTCTGACAGCTCATACAGAGTCCGCCATCGTGCATCAAGTGTTTGCTGTCGGTGCAGATGACTTTGTGAGCAAGCCCATTGTTGGACCAGAACTGGTGACTCGTATTCTTAACCGCTTAGAACGCATTAAGTTGCTGCAAAGCCTAGCTGAAACAGACCCACTGACTACAGTCCATAACCGTCATCGAGCAACCCAAGACTTAAATAAGTTCCTGCACTTGAGCCAGCGATTCAATCAACCACTGTGCTTAGCTATTCTGGATTTGGATCACTTTAAACAGGTCAACGATGCTTTTGGTCATGCAACCGGAGATGCCGTATTACGGCAACTCGGACAACTGCTGCGCCAATCATTTCGCTCTGAAGATGTTGTATGCCGTTGGGGAGGAGAAGAATTTGTTGTGGGTATGTACGGTATGACCCGAAGTGATGGCGTACACCGACTTGTTCAGGTGCTAGAAACTCTGCATGAGCAGGAGTTTATTGCCGTTGACGGCAGCAAATTTCGGGTCACTTTCAGCGCTGGCGTAGCCCAGTATCCTGAAGACGGAACTGACCTACAGTTATTATATCGATGTGCGGACGCAGCCCTTTATCAAGCCAAAGCTGCTGGACGCAATTGTGTATTACCTGCTGCAAGCGTTCCTAAACCCGAAATCAGTCCTGCAAAGCATTAACTAGAAATAACTATAACAAACCGTAACAGAATTGCAATAAATATAAAAAAATATGACTAATTCTTTACCTGAAAATGAAGCTCAGCAACTGAGGTTAGCCCTAGAAGTAGCTCATATCGGCATCTGGGATTGGGATATTTTAACTAACAAAGTCACTTGGGCTGATAAACACGAACAATTGTTTGGTCTAGCGCCTGGTACTTTTGGGGGAACTTATGAAGCCTTTAATGCCTGTGTTCACCCAGAGGATCGTGAATCTATTGCACAGGCGATAAATCGTGCCCGTGAAGAACGACAGGATTTTTATCATGAATATCGGGTTGTCTGGCCTGATGGTAGCATTCACTGGGTCGAGGGCAAAGGTCAATTTTTTTACGATGAAACAGGTCTTGCAGTACGCATGATTGGCACAGTTATGGATGTGAGCGAACACAAGCAGGCCCAAGCAGCACTCCAAGAAAGGGAAAATCGGTGGCGTGCCATCATCAATGCTGAACCTGAGTGTGTGAAGCTAGTTGCAGCGGACGGCACGCTACTAGAGATAAATCCTGCTGGTCTGGCTATAATGGAGGTGGAAAGCGCCGATGCGGTGATTGGTCAATCGGTATATTCTCTGATTGCGCCAGAGTACACAGCAGCGTTCCAGGGTCTCAACGAACGTGTTTGCGCTGAAGGCAAAAAGGGGACGCTGGAGTTCGAGATCATTGGTTGTCGAGGTACTCGTCGCTGGATGGAAACCCATGCAGTTCCACTGCGTAACGAATCAGATGGAACTTTGGTACAGTTGGGGATTACACGTGATATCACCTTGCAAAAGCAGGTGATAAAGAGCCTCAAGGCACGACTCGACCAACAAGCAGCCGTAGCTAAATTAGGTCAAATGGCTTTGTCAGGTCATGACCTTCTGACTTTGATGGACGAAGCCGTTGCTCTGGTCGCCCAAAGCCTAGAAATCGAGTATGGCATGGTTTTGGAACTCCTTGATGATGGTAACGCTTTAGTGTTACGAGCAGGTGTAGGATGGCAGGCGGGACGTGTCGGTTATGTGAAAGTGAGTACAGGTATTGATTCTCAAGCTGGCTATACCTTACTTAGCAATGAACCAGTGATTTTAGAGGATCTGCGAACAGAAACTAGATTTAGCGATTCGCCTCTACTGAATGAACATAAAGTCATCAGCGGTTTAACTGTTTCCATTCCAGGAAAGAACAACCCTTATGGGATCTTAGGGGTACACACAACAAAACAACGCACGTTTACTCAAGATGACATCAATTTTCTTCAGGCAATTGCCAATGTGCTGGCAGACGCAATTGAACGTAAGCTCTTTGAGCAAATTCTGCAAGCCTCACTCAAAGACCTGGCAGACATCAAGTTTGCTTTGGATCAGTCCTCCATTGTAGCAATCACTGACCACAAAGGAACGATTACCTACGTTAACGATAAATTCTGCGAAATCTCAAAATATTCAAGAGCAGAACTCTTGGGACAAAACCACCGCATCATTAATTCTGGGTATCACTCCAAAGAATTCTTTCAACAGATGTGGGCAACTATTACCAGTGGTCAAGTTTGGAAAGGCGAAATCAAAAACCGTGCCAAAGACGGAACGTGTTACTGGGTAGACACAACCATTGTACCGCTTTTAAATAGTCAAGGACAACCTTATCAATATGTGGCAATTCGTAGCGATATTACTGAGCGCAAGCGTGCGGAAGAGTCGCTGCGGCTAAGCGAAGAACGCTTCCGCGCTTTAGTAGAAGGTGTAAAAGACTACGCGATTTATATGCTGGCTCCAGATGGATGCATTGTTAGTTGGAATGCTGGAGCACAGCGCATTAAAGGCTATCGCTCTGACGAAATTCTGGGTCAGCATTTCTCTTGCTTTTACACGAGTGAAGATATCCAACTGGGTAAGCCAGAGCAAGAACTGAGGGTGGCTTCGATTGAAGGTCGCTTTGAAAACGAGGGCTGGTGCATACGTAAGGACGGGTCGCGATTTTGGGCGAATACGATCATGACAGCCTTACGTGATGAGTCTGGACAGGTATGTGGCTTTTCCAAAGTCATCCGCGACATCACTGATCGCAAGCGGATTGAGGAAGCGCTACGCAAAGCTAAGGATGAGCTAGAAATGAGAGTCGCAGAGCGGACAGCCGAATTGATTAGCGTCAACGCGCAGTTGCACTCAGAACTTGATGAGCGCCAGCGGACGCAAGAGGCTTTGCGGCTATCACAAGCTCGGTTTGCAGGAATTCTGGAAATTGCCGATGATGGTATCATCTCGATAGATGCAACCCAACGTATTACCTTGTTTAATCAGGGAGCAGAAAAGATTTTTGGCTACACTGCTGCTGAGATTATCGGTCAACCCCTCGACTTGCTCCTACCATCCAAATACACCTGTGTTCATCGCCAGCAAGTCGCTGGGTTTGCTAACTCTGGCGGGAAAGCCCGTAGCATGGGAGAGCGCCGCGAGATTTTTGCCCGCCGCAAAGATGGTACAGAGTTCCCTGCAGAAGCTTCGATTTCCAAGCTTGAGTTAGGAAATGAAATAATATTTACTGTTATTCTACGTGATATAACTGAAAGTCAACGAGCAAAGGAAGCTCTGGAACGGCTCAGTCATCAAAATGAGCTGATTTTAAATTCAGTGGGAGAAGGCTTGTGCGGATTGGATCAATCAGGCAAAATTACCTTTGTCAATCCAGCTGCTGCCAAGTTGCTGGGGTATCAAGTAAAAGAATTAATTGGTCAGTCTATAGATATTCTCTTGCCCCACTCGAAGTCTGACGGAACACCATACACCTTGACAGATTCTCCCATTTATGAATCACTGGACGATGCATCAGTACATCAAGTCACTAACGAAGTCTTTCGGCGCAAAGATTACTCTAGTTTTCCAGTTGAGTATGTGTCAACCCCGATTCTAGAACAAGGTGTCGTCAAAGGAGCCGTTGTCACCTTTAAGGACATTACTGATCGCCAGCTCGTAGAACGGATGAAGAATGAGTTTATTTCTATTGTCAGCCACGAACTCCGCACACCTTTAACTTCAATTCATGGTTCTTTGGGGATGCTCAAGAGTGGATTGCTTGATCCTAGTTCTGAGCGGGGTCAGCGCCTGCTGGAAATTGCTGTAGATAGCACTGATCGCTTGGTACGACTCATCAATGACATTTTAGATATCGAGCGCATTGAGTCGGGTAAGGTGACGATGGCAAAACAGGTTTGCAACGCGGCTGATTTGATGACTCAAGCAGCAGATGTGATGCAATCTATGGCACAACGGTATGGAGTGAATTTATCCGTTTCACCCATTTGTGTGGATTTGTGTGCTGATAGCGATCGCCTGATCCAAACTCTTACCAATCTGTTGAGTAACGCTATCAAATTCTCACCCTCTGGAGGTACAGTTTGCTTAAGTGCCGAACGTCAAGAAGCTCAGATAGTATTTCAAGTCAAGGATCAGGGACGAGGTATTCCTGCTGATAAACTCGAAACCATTTTTGAACGCTTTCAACAAGTCGATTCCTCTGACTCACGCAACCATGAAGGGACTGGCTTAGGTTTGGCAATTTGCCGTAGTATTGTGCAGCAGCACTCTGGAAACATCTGGGCTGAAAGTCAATTGGGTGAGGGTAGTACCTTTTACTTTACCTTACCAATCGTCACAGATTCAGAGCAAACCACAGAGGAAACTGCCAATCATAGTTGTCCCTTGATATTAGTATGTGATAACGACTTAAAAGCCCGGACTATGTTACAAACAATGTTGGAACAACACAACTACCGGGTTGTTACCGTGGGTTCCGGTGAGGAAGTCCTAAAACAAGCAGCTACCTTGCAGCCAAACGCGATTCTACTTGATTTGCTCATACCAGGAATGAATGGCTGGGAAATTATTGGAGCTCTCAAGCAGCACCCAGATACAAAAAATATTCCCATCATGCTTTGTAGTGTTTATTTACCAACAGATTCTTCAATCCCTGAGATTGATTCATACACAATAGCCGCCACCACAGATGAAATCACACAAAAGCTGACTCCTGATGTGTTGGACTCGAATCAAAACCACCACAACAACGGTTTTGTTGATTGGCTGTGTCAGCCTGTGAATGAACAATCCCTACTGGAGTCACTTAAGCAAGTTGTCGCTAAACCTCATAAGCGAGTCCGCATTTTGCTGGTAGAAGATGACAACGACCTAGCACAGCTATTGATAACCCTATTTGAGCGCCATGACATTGAGGTTTTTCATGCTCAAACTGCAAGGGAGGCTATCCGTCAAAGCCAGGAACTACACCCCGATTTACTCATTCTTGACTTGATACTACCTGATAAAGATGGGTTTGCAGTCGTGGAGTGGCTTTCTCAGCATAACTATTTGCACAATTTACCTTTGGTAGTATACTCTGCTAAGGATTTGGACAATTCTGAACGAAATCGCCTCAAGTTGGGGCAGACCGAGTTCCTGACGAAAAGTCGTGTGACAGCCCAAGAATTTGAGCAAAAGGTGATGGAACTCCTTTGCAGAATTACCCAGAACCAATGCAAGGACGACAGTGATGACAGCGATGACAACTAAGCGCATTTTGGTGATTGATAACGAGGAATACATTCGAGAAATCGCTCAGATTTGCCTAGAAACTGTGGCGGGTTGGGAGGTTCTAACTGCTGCTGATGGGCGTTCTGGGTTAGTTTTGGCTCAAAGTACACAGCCTGATGCTATCCTGCTGGATGTGATGATGCCTGATATGGATGGTCCTACAACCTTTCAACATTTACAGGCTAATGCTGCAACTAAAGATATTCCCGTGATTTTGCTGACAGCTAAAGTGCAAGCTTCGGATCGTCGCCGATATGCGTCTATGGGAATGAAAGCTGCAATTTCCAAGCCCTTTGATCCACTACAGTTAGCAAGCCAAGTGGCAGAAGCTTTGGAATGGAGTTTGTAACAGATTTATGAGTTATGTCTCATAACTTTATTCCTCACAAGTTCCTCAAGTTATTCTCCTAATTTAAGAGTAGAGTCGAGTCAGTCATGGGTGGGACCACATTTTATCGGCTCAATCATAGGATGATACGAGGAAAATATTGGCGTCTTTGTCGATGCTGCTAATACTTCGCCTTAACTTGCTAGTTTAATCAGTACTAGGTAGTATTGCAGATTTATGGGAGATTGCTTTTTCGCCTACCAAAATCAAGTTTTTGTTGTCAACAATTCACACATCTGAGTACTACCTTAGCGCTTTCAAATACCATTTTGAGGTATTTGCTTCAGTATTTTATCTTGAAGGAGCCAAACCATGAAACAACAACACATATCTCGGTTTCCTAAAGAATTAATACTAGGCATAGGTACGCTTTTACTTCCTCTATTTGGAGGACTTGTTTGGTGGGTTTGGCAAACGCAAACATTTTTTCAAGTAGAGCAGCAGACAGTAGCTCCAACAATATCCCCACAAGTAGAGATACCAATTCCTTCAGCAAGACTGCAACCTACAGAATTGCAACCTCAAGCATATTGGCTGCAAATTGTTAACAATAAGATTCAACTGGTACCTCAAACAACTCATTCTCAGCCAGACAATTCTTCAGAACTGGTTTTAAAGTCGGTTCTTAATAACCTTTTCCAAGGTTCACCAAATTCAGAATTAACGACAACGATTCCTGCTGGAACACGTTTGCTGAGTATGCGAGTGACTGAAGCGGGTATTTATGTAGATTTGTCGCGTGAGTTTAGCCAGGGTGGTGGTACAACTTCTATGATTTATCGAGTTGCCCAGGTACTTTATACTGTCACCAGTCTTGACTATCAAGCAAAAGTTTTTCTGTCTGTTGAAAGTCAACCTCTTGATGAAGATCATCCGCTTGGAGGTGAAGGATTGATTTTAAGACATCCCCTAACACGCCAGGAGTTTACTGAAGATTTTTCTTTGTCTTGATTTTCTGGGGAGTTATGTATCATTATTTTCCCTCAGTCATTAAGTGATTAAAAAGCATTTAGTCAAATGAAGGATTTGAGTATGAACTCTCAAGAAGAAGAACTCAGGGCATCGATGACACAGCAGCACAGATTTTATCTGTGGGAATTTCTTGTTCAACTGCTTGTTACTCCCATTTCCAAGTTAATTGAAAGTATCAAGAAAAATTTGTGTGGTGAAAGAGTTGAGTTTTTAGAGGAATGTTGGAAACAAGACTATATTGAGTTATTGGAACGCTGTTGGAATAAAGACTGCGAATGAACTAAAGACACTAAAAAAGAGTCATTTTTTGACCAATAAGGAGAAAAAATATGTCTATATTCAAAAGAATTCAACGAACAATTCAGCATCTTTTCATAGCTCTACAGCAAGTTTTTCAGTACATAGTAAAGCCAGTGACTCGAATTTTTAGTCCCACAGATGACCAATATCCAACAACAGGAGTTCAACCATTTACAGGAGAACCATCTGATAACAAAAGACATGATGACTCTTGGTAGCTAGTGTAAGATAACTGACATCTGGCACCAGGGTCAAAAACCGGGTTTCTTGAGAATGACACCACTTAAAAAGCTTAATTAGAAAAGCTCATAAACCACAAATAATACGTAAAAGGGTGCTAGCTCAACCATGACGAAAACAATTGTTAATTTAACACTACAAGCGCTTGTTGGAGAAATTGAAAAAGTTCTGGAAACTTATCCCCATCATCCCTATCAGCAAGCCTTTGCAATTCCTGACTTACGTCAAGAACTCATTGCTTATATTCTCAGGAGAACTTCAAGTTGCTATGTTGTTGTTGATGAGGGTAAACAACCATTTATTAGCTTCAATTCTTTACCTTATTCCGAGAAAGAAAGGTTATGTACACAAGTTCTGATTCATGAAGGGATTGAGCAAATTATTCAGAAAGATGCCCAACAGATCAGTCACCAAATTCCAGCAGAGCTTGATCCAGGTAGTGCTCCTTCTCATTGGTTTGGCTAATATCCCACTATCAGCTTATGCATGACCATGTAGATCTCAGTTGACTGCTGTGCTTTTGAGTCATTTCAGATTTTTGGTACAGATTCCAATTTTTTGAACGTGCTTTCATCTACCGTTGACCGATAGGTTTAAAAGTAGATGAAAGCACGGCTTGCTAAAAAGCATAACAAATCCAAAGTTGTTGATAGCTTTTCGTCAAAAGGTGTGGAAGCTCCTGAACAAGTTACGGCTCGTCAAGCATTTCTGCACCACATTGGCTATAAGCCTTGATTGTGTTCGCTTTGAGGCAACTCTATCCAAAATCGGCTACCCTCTCCTATTGTGGATATGACACCAACACTTCCTTCACATCGCTCTACTGCTCTGCGTACAATTGCCAAACCCATGCCTGTACCAGGGTAGATTTTGCTCAAGCCTAGACGCTCAAACGGGCGAAAAATTCGTTCTTGATTTCTTGGGTGAATGCCGATGCCATTGTCTTCTATCCACAAGCGTACCCGCTCTTGTGTTGTTTGGGCATAGATGTGTACTTCCGGTTGAACATTGGGAGCCACATACTTAATTGCATTGGAAATGAGGTTAGCGATCGCCTGCATCAGCATTGCAAAATGAGCCGTCACTTTGGGTAAGGGTGGTGTAACCCTCACAATAGCATTCCGCGCCTGCAGGTCAAAATCAAGCAGAGCAAGTGCAGTGTTAATCACAGTAGAAAGCTCCACTTCTCTAAGGTTTACTGTGACGCGGCTCATTTGACTGTAATCTAGTAAGTCGCTGATTAATGTATTCAGCTTTTGAACAGAATTTAAAATCGTTTGGATGTAGTTTTGCCCATTAGCATCAATCCTATCATTGTATTTCTTGAGTAATAATTCAGTGAATCCCTGGATTGTTCGTAAAGGAGCCTGTAGATCGTGGGAGACAGTATGAGTAAATACTTCGAGTTCTTGATTTGCTTCCACAAGTGCAGCAGTTCGTTGTGTGACTCGTTGCTCTAGTTCGGCTGCATAACGTTGAAGTTGTTCCCACAGTTGGGCTTGTTGGATTGCGACTGCTAGCTGATTGGCGACTTCACGCGCAATTGCTTGGTGTTCCAAATTAAACGCAGCAAGTTGAGGAGCGAACAGATAGAGTTCACTCATCAAATTTTCTTCAATCAGTGAAGATATGGCAAGGAAACTATGCAGACCTTGACTGAGTTGGCGCTCTAGTAAAATAGTGCGATATTCTAGTGCTGCAATATCCTTCACATAACAGATTTGTTCTTGTTGCCGCAACACTTCAGTAGAGAGTATGTCATTCATTGACACTGTAGTACCCGCAGGCTGATTATCTATCGTTCCTGCTAGTACCAGTGCTTCGCCTGTTTCAAAGTTATACAGCACAACCGCAGCTTCCTGATAAGGTATTAAACGACTCATGCGTGAGAGCGCTGCATGAGCAATTTCTTGAGATGACTCAGCTTTCAAAATGGCACGGTTAATATCTTGTAGGGTTTTCAGGCGTTGATTCAAGCGCGGCAAAGCCTTTTTAGCCTGTTTGCGCTCTGTCATATCCCTATCTCCTGCCATTTTAATGAGATCAATGACATTGCTATCAACAGTAGACATAGCCATAAAATAGATTTAGTTAGAGTGAAAAAGAAGTAGATATTTGCCAAACGATAAGAGACATCGCAGCAAGTGTTCAAAGTTAAACCTCAGTCAACGCTATTTTTTCAGGAAATGTTCAGGCTAATTCTGGAAATTTTCTGATTTGATTAACCTGCTACGACACTAGTAAGATTTGTTGAAGTAATGTTCTATCTTCCGGATCATAAGCATTTTCTAGAAATGCATTTTTTACCTTTTGTTTGATTAATATTTGACCTTGGGAATTTGCACTAAAGTCTTTCCCAGGAGTGAATCCTTGTTCAACGAGTTTATGAGTTGCATAATAATTGAGGATTTTTATAATACTTTGGTAAGACTTGAAATTCTCTAATTTTTTTAGAATCCAAATCAAGATATCTGAATTTGTTTCTGATAGCATAAATAATGCTGTTACGAAAACGTCTCCTGTATAGTCATATCCCATCACAGAATGCAGATTATTTTCGTAGAAATACACTAATTTCTGATTTTTCAATTTTAATAATTCTATCAGTAGGGCAACGTTTAAGTTAAAGATTTTAACTTCTTTCATGTCATACATCTTGTTTATCTCTCTTGTTAAAAAATGGTTATTCCCGGTAGGGGAGCAGAGGACACCTCCTACTAAGTTGCAGTCAAACATAGTATTTCGTCATTGCGACTGGAACGTCAGCACAAAGCGCCCCCCGCAAGGGGTACAAAGCAGCGTATCCCCTTGGGATTTAGTGGAAGGTAGACGCCCGCCAGAAGGCTTCCCGATAGCCCTCCGGGGAAGACCTCCGGTCTCGCTGCGAAGGGCGTCCGGCTGTGCCGACTTGTAGCACAAGCGCGTGTCTCCCCAAGTAGAGTCCATATCAGGCATCATCATATCTAATAAGATAACATCTGGCTGTTCAGCGGCTGCTTTAGCCACACCCTCACTTCCTGAGGCAGCAGTCGAGACTTGCCAACCACCAACCGCTTTGAGGGCAAGTTCAGCCACTGCGCGAATATCGTATTCATTATCAATGATGAGAATGAGCTTGCTGGTCATGAAGTCTATTTGCCTCTTCGCTTCTGAATGAATCAGCTAGAATTGGCAGGGTAAAGAAGAAAGTACTACCCTCCCCAAGAATACTTTCAGTCCAGATTTGTCCTCCATGATGCTGCAAGATACTGCGGCAGATAGTTAGACCTAAGCCTGTGCCCCCTTTTTGGCGCGAGTCCGAGGTATCCACCTGCCCAAAGCGTTCAAAAATCACTTCAATTTTATCAGCTGGGATACCTCGACCTTGGTCGCGAACTTGAAACAGTATGTAGGGAGTGGAGGAAAGAGGCTGAGGGAAAGTTTCTTCCCTGCTCCCTGCTCCCTGCTCCCTGCTCCCTGCTCCTCTTACTTCCTTGTCCTTATGCTCTTGAATTTCGGCACTCAACCAAATCGTAGAACCTGAGGGCGAGAATTTAATAGCATTACTTAGCAAGTTAGTGAGAACTTGGATGATGCGGTCAGGATCAGCCCATAAGCAAGTTCTTAGGCAAGAAACTAATAATTTGACTCCTGCTTTATCTGCCATATCCTGCACGACTTCTGCTGATTGAGTCATCAAGTCAAAAGCATTACAAGCAAGCAAAGTCATTTGCACCTTTCCCAACTCGATGCGTTCGATGTCTAGGATATCGTTGACTAGACGTACCAGCCGCTCTGTATTATTAGCGGCGATGTTAAGCATACGTTCAGCTTCTTGAGGTTGGGTTTGTAGGATACCGCTTGCGAGAAGATCCAAAGCAGCGGAAATTGAAGTTAGGGGTGTCCGTAATTCATGGCTCACCACTGAGACGAATTCATCTTTGAGCCTGTCAATTTCCCGGCGATCGCTGATATCCTTCATAAAGCGGTAGCACCCGACAAATTGCTGCTTTTGGTCATAAGCTTTAATCATAACCACTTGCTGAACGAAAACTGATCCGTCTTTCCGCACAGCCCTGACTTCCGCTTCCACCTTATCGTCAACTAGCATCTGTTGATAAGCCGCCCACATTTTTTCCCGCTCTTCAGGGTGGACAGTCAATTTACATTCCATTCCTATCAGTTCTTCTGGCTGGTAGCCTAGCATATTTGCATAAGTTGGGTTAACTTTGGTGTAACGTTCTAAAGTATCCAACTGAGCTATGCCCTCTACTGCACTTTCTAATGCTTTGTTCAGGTTGCTTAGTTCTTCTTCTGCTCGCTTGCGAGTGCTAATATCTGTTTCTGAACCTGCCATCCGCACGACATTGCCCGCCTCATCCCACAAAGCAAGTCCCCGGTCTGAAATCCACATATAAGAGCCGTCCTTGCGCTGCACTCGATACTCGGCGGCAAAAAATGGCGTTTTTTTGGCAAAGTGGTCTTCAACAGCCTGCATGATCCAGTCAATATCATCTGGATGAATTCGCTTTGACCATTCTTCCACAGAATGGCCAATTTCATGCTCTGCAAAACCGCGCATTTCTTTCCAACGGCTAGAAAAAAAGACCTGACTTGTTTTGATATTCCAGTCCCATATGGCATCATTGCTACCACGTACTGCTAACTGCCAGCGCTCTTCACTCTCCTGCAACGCTGACTCTGCTTGCTTGTGAGCAGTGATATCTGTGAGTGTCCCGATGTAACCAATGACTTCTCCATTTGGGTTTTTCTCAACAACAGCCTGACCAAATACCCAGGTGACGACACCATCGTCATGCATAAAGCGATACTCACAGCCAAAGGGGACATTTGCTTGAGCAGCTTGATACCACTCAGCAAAGACGCGATCGCGATCTTGGGGGTGTAAGGTTCTTGTCCATCCTTCTCCAATTGCTTCGGCAGAGGTGAGTCCGGTCATTTCACTCCACCGGGAGTTGACATACAAACAGTGCCCCGACTCATCCGTGCGAAAGATGCTTACAGGTGACGCTTCAGCTAAAGTGGCATAGCGCTGCTCACTTTCTCGCAGAGCTATTTCTGCCTGTTTGCGCTCTGTAATTTCCTGGGCTAACTCTTGGTTAACTATCTTGACTTGCCTGGCGTACCGGAGTGCTGCTTGAGTCAGAGAAACTGATAATGCCAAAAGTACTGCTACTGCCAATCCACTACATAATACAACTGTAGGTAGTAGAGATTGCTCTTGAGCCAGTAGCGCTTCTGTTGCCCAAACGCGAACCCGCCAAGAAACTCCATACAGGTTAAGTTCTTTCTCACGTCCCCATTTCGTCTGGAGTTGGTGACTGACATCAGAGTTATCATATCGGCGATAGATTTCTTGCTCACCGTCAAAAACCGCAATGGCGTACTCTTGTGTCACATGATTTGCTAAAACATGATTCAATAAGGAGCGAATCCGAAAAACACCAATTATGAAACCATCAAAGGGATTTTTTGGTTTTTGATTGTCTAAAAACAAAGGAACATACACCAAAAATCCCTTGCCACCCTGTACAAGGTTAACTGTGTGTGTTAGGGTCACATTTCGCTGTTTCACAGCTGCCTCTAAAACAGTCCCTAGTTGCTCCTCAGTTGCCAAGTTCATGTTTTGAGCAGCTTCATTCCCTGCTATGGGTGCCATCCAGCGAACATCAAAGGAGGAGTCTACCCATTCGATTGCTTGGAGACCGGGATAGTCTCGCAGATAATTGCTTGCATCTGCTTCCCACTCGGCTAAAGGAGTTCCGCCCCTGACTTGCCAGCGCTTTGCCATGCGAGTTAATGCCAAGACACGAGTTTGAAGCTGCTGGTTGATCACCTCAGTTGTATGAACAGCTGCTAATTCAATTTTTCGCTCAATAGCAGCATGTTCTTGAAGGAGTAGCGATCGCCAAAGCAACAAAGTGACACTTAAGACGCCAATGCCAACCAGCACAGGAAGTAACTGTCGCCAAGACTTTGTTCTTTTCACCAATCGTCTCATACCGATAGACTCAGTTGTGACTTTCGCTGTAGTTACATATGTTACTTTGGCTTTAGAGAGATCATAACACCTGGTTTCTTGCTGCTTGGTTCAAAACTCTATCAGCAGCTTGGTAGAGCGTTTGTAACTCCGTACCATCTTGAGGATACTGAACGACTCCAGCACTGAACGTTGCTTGAAACTGGGTGCCGTTGGCAGCTTTGAATTTTATTTGACGAAAACTGTTCAGGGCTTGAGATAGCCGCTCTACGGATTCACTTTTGCTGATTCCGGGCATCCCTATGACAAATTCCTTGCCTGCCCATCGACCAATCACATCTTCTTTACGCAACGTTTGTCGCAACAGTTTCCCCAATTGCGATAATACTGTATCTCCGGCGGCATGACCGTACTGTTGGTTGATTGGCTTGAGGTCGTCTATAATCACGATGGCAAAGCAAAAAGGTTGGTGATGGCGGTCACACCATTTTATCAGTTCGAGCAAATCTTGGGTGGATTTCGGTCGATTGGCAACGCCAGTTAAGGTATCGATTTGGGCCAAACTCCGCAGCAAACGCGTTCTTTGCAGACGATTGAGAATACGAGTCACTAGTTCTGGTGCAACAATGGGCTTGTTCACGTAGTCGTCGGCACCTACCGCAAATACCTTGTGCATGGTATCGACATCTGTGTGAGCGGTAAGAAACAAAATCGGTAGTCCGCCCCAACGCGGGTCATCACGAATAGTTTTGCATAAATCAATACCACTTAATTCTGGCATTTCTACATCTAGAACCAGGAGATCCGGCTGTTCGGCTGCTAAGGTGTCCCAGAACAGGAGTGGATTGTCGAGAGTGGAAATTTTAAAACCCCACGGCGGAAGTAAGGTCGCAAGAACCCTCAAGACCTGGGGGTCATCATCGACAACCATCACCTTCGCCTCTAGACTCGTGTGAGCTTGTTGACTTTCATCTGCCAGTTGATCTACTGAGAACAGGTTTGGTAGCTGTTGAGAATTCAGGTGTTGCACTTGTTGGCGCAAAACAACAACTAGCTGACTGAGATGCTGTACCTGCTGTTGCTGGGGCGGTACTTGAGCTTGAAACTTTAGTTCAATTTCGTGAGCCAGATGGGAGCCTTCACCAGCTCCAAACATACCCAATGAACCTACAAGCTTGTGAGCTGCCTGCTCTGCATTTGACTGCAGTTTCTTATCTAGTTTATCCTCAAGCAGTAGTTTGGTAGCCTGCTCAATAACAGCAACGCACTTTTCGATATCTTCTTTTGCTCGCTCCCAAATTTCCTTAACACTCGGTGCCGTCTGTTCTGCGATTGTGGATGTTGGATTTTGAACTGCAGGTGGATCAGGATAAATACGGAACATCATCTGTTCCATCTGCGTGTCCTCACGTATATCAGTAGCTGAGGTTTTGGATTTTTTATTTTTCCTCGTCTTTGCTTCTCCTCCTTCCTTTTGTGTGGGCTTAAGTTTGTAGCCAATGCCATAAACTGTCTCAATTGGATCGTCTGAAACTCCTGCAGCCTTGAGCTTCATGCGTAACCCCTTCAAATGAGATCTCACTGTATCATCCGTGGGGGGTTCTTCAAACGACCACAAATGGTCTATCAAAGCGCTACAGCTAAAGATCCGGTGATTGTTGCGAAGAAAAAGTTCTAGTAGACGATATTCTTTAGGTGTTAAATGCACAGGCTGACTGTTCCAGCTGACTTCGCAAGTACTCGGATCAACCTGTAGGGAACGCCACTCCAACACCGGTGGTAACGCTGAACTTCCACGACGCAATAGAGCACGGATACGAGCCAAGAACTCGTGCAAATTATAAGGCTTGTTCACATAATCATCTGCGCCTGCATCCAAACCCAAAACTTTATCCGTGCTTGCGTTTTTGGCAGTCAACAGCATAATCGGTGTTTGATTGGCTTGAGAACGCAAACGCTGACAAAGACTAATTCCATCTAGTTTGGGTAGGATGACATCCAGCACGATTAAGTCATATGTTTGAATCTCAATAAGTTCCCAACCTGCTTGACCATCTGTGGCAACTTCAACAGTATAGTGCTGGTTTCTCAGGGCTTTAGCGAGTAATTCAGCAGTCAGTTTATGATCTTCAACTAAGAGAATTTTCATCGTGGCTATTGACCGAATACCAACAAGGGAGGGGGAGTCTTAACAATTCAAAATTCAAAATTCAAAATTCAAAATTCACGCATTAAAGACAGTTTGAGTTGGGAATTTAAACCCCAACTCAAACTGAAGAGCCAGTGTCGTGGTGAGGCAGCGCTGCGGGAGGGTTTCCCTGGGCAGGCGACTGCCGAAAGGGTTTCCCGACTTGAGACATCTGGCGTACTACGTGTAGACGTAGGGGTCACGGAACCCTTGAATGTACGATAACCTGTGAAGACTGAAAACCATTGCCCACGTAAATGTCCAAAGAGCGAGCAGTTTGAACTAAATACCCGTTAGCATCCACAGGCGCAGGACTTTGAAGTATAACTTCTTCCAAAGGGACAGCGACAACTTGTCCATTCTGCCAAGCCACCATTTGATCATATTGTCCTTGCGCCACTAAATCTACTGCGGTTTTACCAAAAGCTGTCGCCACCAAACGGTCTAAAGCAGAGGGAATACCACCTCGTTGAATATGTCCCAGAACAGAAACACGCGTTTCTATCTTCTTGGTACTACAACGGGTAATGTGGTCAGCAATGTATTGACCCATTCCACACTTAGGAGTTGGATGACACGACTCATCACAATCAGATGATGCTTTCACCGCTTCAATGCCTTCTGCAACCACGACAATAGCAAATTTGCGCCAACAGCGATCGCGTAATTGAGCAATATGCTCGCAAATTCCCTCAATGGAATAAGGAATTTCCGGAATCAAGATCACATCTGCCCCGCCTGCTATACCTGCTTGTAAGGCTAAATGACCTGCTTTTCTGCCCATGACCTCCACAATCATCACTCGGTCATGACTAGCAGCGGTAAAAGTCAGGCGATTGAGGGCATCTGTAATCGTGTTAACAGCAGTATCAAACCCAACTGACCGTTCTGTGAGTGCCACATCATTATCAATCGTTTTAGGAATAGCCACAAAATTCCAATTGCCTTGGCGTGCAAGATTGTGGAGAATACTTATGCTACCATCACCACCAATACCAATGAGTGCATCTAGCTCCAAAGCCTGATAACCAGCAATGATCTCACCAGCGTGTGCCAGCGTGTCTCCTTTGTTGATAGTTCCTAAGATAGTTCCCCCCATACTGAGCAAAGGGTCAATGCCACGTAAGTCTAGACCATGCATCGTCAAAGCAGTTACTTTACCTTCGAGTAAACCTTGCGTTGCATAAGGAATCCCCAACACTTCCCAATCATAGGTGAGTGTTGCATGGCTAACAACAGCCCGAATCACAGCATTAAGCCCAGGACAGTCGCCACCGCTAGTAAGAATACCAATTCGTTTGCGGTTTTTCATAAAACTATCGGTTAAGAAATATGCACACTACAGAAACGCCGGGTTAAATTGAGGATGCCACATCCAACCAGTCAAAAATCTGGTTGAGCTGGGTCAAGGTTACCAATCCATACTGCCAAAGAACCATAGGCAACAAGCTTGGAGTTTGCTCAACACGACGCAAAGCCAAGCTGACAGCAGAAGAAGGAATTGCTAGCTCCTCCTGCAAAAAGCTGATGAATTTAGCCTGTTTTTTAGATTCCATGTTGATTCCCCTCCTGTAGCTTTGCCGATATGGCACTAACCTAAAATTAGGCAAAACATTTGAGGAACCTGTGAGGAAGTTTAAGAAGAACGCAGAACACAGAACGCAGTCACGGGGTCTAACACGAAATTTTTTGCAGTCCTGTTTCTGGTTTCACTGTGTTGCCGACGAGTTAATAATGTTAGAGGACTGCCAAAAAAATTAGGGGACAATGCGTCATCAGAATATCCCCACGGATGGAATCGGTGGGGATTTAATCCCCGCTC
>JAAUSC010000087.1 GCA_012031965.1 Scytonema sp. RU_4_4 | reverse complement strand
GGCTTTGAGGCTCTGCCTCAACCAAGATAGCAGAGGCAGAGCCTCTTGGTAGCGCATTCCCATGCTGAGCACGGGAACGAGAGGTTAGAGGGGTGTGACCCCTCATCAATTCGCCAACAGCATCATTTATTCATGGGGTTTCCCCGTGTCTCCGTGTCCCCTTGTCCCCGTGTCCTCTTCAAGAACCCCTATTTCCCAAACTGCTTTGAAATGGAAAAAGTATCAGAGCGTACCTGCTGACCATTTCGCCAAACTTCCACCCCATCAGAAGTAACAACATAGGAAAAACTACCATTATCTGCCTGATACCGAGAACTACCAACACTCCAAGCAGGGAGACGTACAGGTTGGTTGGGATCTTGCTTTAATTGCCCGATATAAAACAACTGACCATTTTCCTGACAAACTTTAACAAGAACATTTGCTGTTTCGCCTTCAATCACTGTAGTGCCATTGCATTTAGTATCAGCCATCTGAGATCCAACAGCCACTGGAATTGGTTGTGAAGGTAAAACTTGCTGTGGTGTCTGTGTTGGAGAGACTTGGCTGATTGAGTGATTTGCTTGGGAAGCGACAGTTGTACGACTTGTCATCTTCTGTTGTGGGATTTTTCCTGCAATCAAAGACGGTAATGTCGTCAAGGGGTCAACAGCAAAACGCTGATTTCTACGCACTTCAAAATGTAGGTGAGGTGCTGTACTCTTGCCTGTGGATCCCATTTCAGCAACAACCTGTCCTTGGCTCACCTGTTGACTTTGTTTCACCAAAAGGCGGCTATTGTGACCGTAAACTGTAACACTCCCATCGGGATGCTCAATCACTACGGCATTCCCTAATCCCCATTCGTTCCAACCTGCTTTGACTACTGTACCGGATGTGGCAGCAACAATAGGAGTACCAGATGCTCCTGCAATATCAATTCCTTCATGTTGATATTTGCGAAAACCCTGAGAAACTATTCCCTGAGTAGGCCAAATTAAGTTAGAGGGAAAAGATTTTTGTGGAGTGTTGGAACTTTTTGCTGTCTGAGTCAAAACCTGTGTATTTGTACTGAACACAGCAATGAAAGACGTTAACCCTATCAAGCTATAGGTACAGATTTGAGCGATGGTAACTTTTTTCATTAGTTAGAACTTGTAAAAAAATGGTTTAGGATATCTTGGGTTATTTGCTGTTACAGTCTTAAATCAACAACATCAGTAATAAGTTAAGGTTATGGCGCAGTCAATACGCCTAATGATTTAAAAATATGCCAAAAACCGTGCTAGAAAACGATGAAGTGGACGCCTTCAAGAAAGCGGCAAAAGAGATGCTGGCATTATCTGATAAGCAAATTGCGGAACTTATCGACAAGGGACATTTGACGGAGGTTAAGCAGGATGAAGAAATATCGCAGTGAGGCACTTGCCGCGATTCATGAGACGATGGAAGCTTTACACTATGTGGGGGCTATCACCAAGCAGACCATGCGCGAGTTTGATGAGGCGTGTCTTTCTCCGGTCGAGATGCGTTCCACCAGAGCAAATCAAGGAGATTCGAGAACATGAGCAGGTATCGCAACCCGTTGCATGCCCGTTATCTCAATGTTTCTAAAAACCTAGTTTCGGATTGGGAGCGTGGGAAGAAAAAGCCGGGTGGTCCTGCATTGAAGCTGCTGCTGCTTGTCCAGAAAAAAGGGCTTGATGCAATTGCGTAATGGATATACAGTGAAAAACGGTTTTACAAGCAACTGATAGTGAAAGCAGATGAACGATTTGACGAGCATCTGAGTCAATTGTAAGTAAAAGGAGAATTTGGCGATGGCGAAGAAGCTCAATGATATAATGCAAAAACTTCCACGTACACGTCAAGAGAAAATTAAAGCACGAGCAGCTGAGCTAATCGCGCTCGCATATGACGCTAAGAGATATAATAAATTCACCTATTGACCTTCATTGGTATACATTTTGTAGACATTAGTAGACAAGAGAAAATCCTTATTCACCTGCACGTACCAATTGCATGAAAATTCGCTGCACCTGTTGTTGCTCCGCAGCATTGAATTTGTTATAAATCTTATCGGCATGACTTGCTAAAGCACCTTGGACTTCACCAATCGCTTCATACGCTGCATGAGTAAGTTGTCTATCACTTCGACGTTCCCACAGTAAGGTTAAAGCAAATTCCAATAACGGTAATGTACCTGGTTCATTTTCAACATCATCTAAAATGCGTTCTATCAGTCCACCTTCCAATGTGACTCCTAGCTTTTGGGCTGGTTTTCAATCACCTCCAATAGTTCCGTGCGGTTCATTGGTCCCAATTTGATGTCATCTTGCAGGACATCAGCAAAAGGGCGGTACTCCAGCGCACTGCCTAAAAAATCCGCCCGCATAGTAGCAACTAGCACCGTAGGCAATTGGTTTGTGTTCGTTTGAATGAGATTGAGCAAGCAATCTAGAAAACGCCGACGGGTGGATTCATCGCTACATAAGGTATAAATTTCTTCAAATTGGTCAGCAATCAACAGTACTTGATGGTTGGGATGGCTGCGTTGGATATTCGCCATCACATTAGTCAGGGTCACTTCGCCTTTATCAAGATAGTCAGCTAACTTAGGTGTTTGCGCTATCTGCTCAGTAGCATTTAAATTAGGCGTATAAAGAGGAACCAGCGCTTCCGCCAAAGCGTAAAATGGGTCAGAACCAGGACGGAAATGAGTAAATAACCAATGACCCTGTTGTTTCAATTTTGGCACTAACCCTGCCAACACCACGGAAGACTTCCCGCTTCCGGAAGCACCGAGTACAGGAATAAAGCTCCGCTTTGCAGTTGCTTGTATAAGTTCTTCTATAAAGATTTCGCGTCCAAAGAAGAATTCAGTATCGTTGGGACCAAAGTGAAATAGACCACGATAAGGGCATGGTAGGTTGTCATCAGCAGAAGTTTTGGCAGAGTTAACAGGTGCTGTCCTAATGTCCTCACGGGAGTAATAATAATTGGTGATATGAATTTGGGTATTATAATCACCTTGAACACCTTGAATACCTCCTTCCACCGTTGAGCCTGCGACACTTTGCTCAAGGTTTTGCTGGGAAGGAGATGGGGACAGGTTTGAATCAGAGTCCGGTGGTTGATTCATCATAAGTATTAAAATATTCTGCGCTCAGTTCTGATTTATCTGCATCTGGGGCAGTTTTAGCACGGAGTAGAAACTTATCTAACCCCCGTTTTTCCATTGCGACGATTTCAAATTCTGCTTGTGGATGGTTCTCTGCTAAGCGCTTGAAGGAAATTGCGATCGCTCTGGGGTCAACGCCTTGGTTATGATAAAGGTCGAGTGTATCAACAATGGGTTTGATAAAATCACCAAACTCCCCATCTGCAAAAACCTCTTCCCTGTTATCTGGTTTGCGGAGGGGGTCAGGGTTTTCTTTTGTGGGGAGTCGCATATATCGGATATCTGCATAGCTAAAGTTTGCACCTTCAAGGTTTTGACCTTTGAAAGAGCGCCCTCGGAGATTTTGACAAGAGTTGTCCTGGGGCATAAATGGGGTCAACTAGTTAAGCGAAGTGCTGCGATAAGAATTGCCTGGTTGGAATGCAGTGATAGCAGTTTGCTTACTCAAATTGAGACAGCGCTAATTAGGGAGTTCGCACCTGAACTCAATGAGATACCAAACGATAAAGCTAACGATGTTTTTATCCGAGTTTTCCTAAGCTCAGACCTACGGACACGGTTTAAAGTCGCTTGCGCTCAATCTGGAGTAGCCATGAGTGAAAAAGCAAGAGAACTGATTGAGGAATGGACTGTAAACCTAGAGGAAGAGAATCAAAAAAAATCAAGAAGAATAGGGGGGCAGTATGACTAACGCTGAACAACCGGAAAATCGCTTAGAACGGATTGAAGCAGCATTAGACAGACAGGTTACTGTGAATGCGGACTTGAGGACATCGGTTGAAACCTTAAGAAATTCAACAACCGAACTCAGGACAACCGCAGAAGCTTTGTTACAAGTGGTGACAATTCACCAGCAGAATTTTGAGCGGTTGAGTGCAGAATTAAATGCTGACCGGGCTGAGTGGAGAGCGCAAATCGACCGCATCTGGCAATACTTACAACGCCAGTCTGGTAATGGGAGGGGTGAATCTTGACCGAAGAAAATCAACCTTTTGAATCGCTCATTTCTCTTGCTATAATGCAATGTATTATATTGCATTTAAGGAGTGCCTATGAGCACAACAAGTTTTCGTCTCGATGATGACCTTGAAAAGAAGCTCGAAGTAACCGCTAACCGGCTACAGCGTACAAAGGGATGGATAATCAACGATGCGCTCCGCCAGTACATCATGGGTGAGGAGCAGAAGCTTCGGATGTTGGAAGAAACCGAAGATGCGATCGCTGATATTGAAGCCAGCCGAGTTGTGTCTGGTGAAGAGGTCATGAAATGGCTGGAAACTTGGGGAACCCAAAATGAAACGCACCCTCCTAAGGTATGAAGCTCAAATTCTCAGAAAGTGCAGTAGATGATTTGGTACGACTACGTGAGTTCATTGCGAAGAACAACCCACAAGCAGCAGAGCGTATTTCACTACGTCTTAGGCAAGCGATAGGAAAGCTTGTGCTTCATCCTGATATTGGACGTCGTGTGCCCGAAATTGAAAACGTGCGTGAGCTTATCGCCGGTAAGTACGTCGTTCGTTACCTCATTGAAGAGGACACGCTCTTTGTTCTTCGGATTTGGCACGGCAAGGAACACCGCTCAGTTTGAGGTGCATCCTAATTGCCTGCAACGCCAGTCTGGTAATGGGAGGGAACTCTAAGTACTGCATTTCAAAAATCCGTAGCACTATTTAAAGCCCAGCGATGAGTGCGAAAGTGAAATAGATATTTGTTACGAGCTTGTGCAAAGGCTCTACTCAGGGTATAAGCGGAAGTTCTAAGTTAAAAAAAGAACGATAGGTATCCAAAGGAACTGCTAGATATAAAAGTCTTTCTGGTTGTTCCTCTTCGAGTGCTAGCTGATATTTGAGGAATTGTCCTAGAGCGGTAACCTTTGGAGACCCCCACAGAAGCAGTATACCAATAGCAATAGGAATGATACCGACAATAACACTTATTTGGCTTTAACTGTAGGTAGTGCGTTCTGTGAAGAAATTTACTTTAAGATTGAAAGTATGTTGCCATAAAATTGAGACTCCTCTTCAGAGGATGGACGAAAAAAGTATGAGTACTTCAATTATTGCTACGAAGCAGTATGTTGAGCAACGAGAGGATTGCTATCGCATTCTGGGAAAAAGAGTTTCCTTGGACTCGGTTGTCTACGCTTTCCTCGGAGGTACGTCACCCGAAGGCATTGTCCAGTCCTTTCCTGTATTGACCTTAGAGGAAGTTTATGGAGCAATTGCCTTTTACCTTGCCAACCGCGAGGCTATCGATACATACTTGGCTCAAGGAGAGGAGATCTTTGAAACGTTGCGAAAGCAAGCAAGAGAAACCAATTCACTGCTTTATCAAAAGCTATATAACGCTCAAATTAACCAAGCATGAAAACTCGTTTTCAAGCAGATGCTGATCTCAATCAGGCAATTGTGACGGGTGTTCTCAGACGTGAACCAACTATAGACTTCCAAACAGCCAACATAGCAGATTTGAGCAGTTTGAGTGACTTGGAAGTTCTGTCACTAGCAGCGCGAGAAGGTCGAATTCTTGTGTCCCATGACCAAAGAACTATGCCAATCCATTTTTCTGAGTTCGTTGCTACTCAAACAAGTTCGGGTGTCATCATCGTGTTGCAAAGTTTACCAATCAGTGGCGTGATAAACAACGTGGTTAAAATATGGCAAACGTCGGAGGCAGAAGATTGGAACAATCGCGTTGTGTACTTACCTATATGAGTATGAAGATGTATGCAGCCTAACAATAATAGGAGATCTGGGTGCTGAGGTGACAGCCCAGTAGCCCCCTAAGTTTATTCGTTAAGACTTACTACTAGCTACTACCTCATCAACTTGCGCCTCCTCCTGCTGTGGCGGTTGCTCTTCTTCCTCTGGTAACCCATACATCGACCGATACAGCTTCACGTACTGCTTAGCAGATCGATACCAACTGAAGTCTTGACTCATTCCGCGTTGCTGTAGCTCTTGCCAGTAATCCTTGTAACGGAAACCTTCCCAAGCCCGTATCATACAAGTAAACAGATCCAGTGGTTCATAACGGTCAAAACAATAACCAGTTCCTGCATGGTTCGTTGGATCATGATGGGATACGGTGTCAACTAATCCTCCTGTACGGCGGACTATTGGCACTGAACCGTAACGCAAAGCCATCATTTGGCTGATACCGCAAGGTTCAAAACGGCTTGGCATGAGGAAGGCATCAGTACCGGCGTAGATGCGGCGAGCCAAGGCATCATTATATAGTAAGTAAGTTGCCATACGTCCGGGATAGCGCGATGCGAGTTGCCACATTTGACTTTCGTAGTAGCGATCGCCTGTCCCCAACAAGACAAACTGTGCATCTGTATACGCTAGGAAGCGATCCAGAATATTCAACACCAAATCAATGCCTTTTTGTTCCACCAACCGCGTTACTATACCAATAAAAAAGGCATTAGAGTTCACTTCTAACCCCACTTCTTCTTGCAAAGCAATTTTGTTAGCTTTGCGTTTCTCTAAAGTCTCAGCGTTGAAGGTTTGGGCTATGTATTTATCGGTGGCTGGGTTGTAAACTTCTGTATCAATGCCATTGATAATACCCGATAACTTGCCGCTGATGAAAGACAATAACCCTTCTAAAGTTTCACCATAAGCAGCTGTCTTGATTTGCTCAGCATAAGTTGGCGAGACAGTATTCACCTTATCTGCAAACTGGACTGCAGCTGCCATTGTGTTGTGTCCTTGCATATACCAAGGACACCAAGTAATTTTCTCTAAATACCAGCGCCACGGACCTTGATATGCCAGGTTGTGTATCGTAAAAACACTGCTAATATCAGGAGATTGATGCATCCATACAGGAATCATCCCTGTATGCCAATCGTGACAGTGGACAATTTCTGGCTTCCAATAATTCCAGCAAAACTCCGCTGCTCCGTTGGCGAATAATGTGAATCGCCAGTCTTCATCTTCTCCAGAGTAAATTCGACGAGGCAAAAAAGCTGGATGTCCAAATAAGTATAAGGGAACATCAGTACCAGGCAGAACGGTTTCGTAAACCGCAAAGTCTTGGAACATGGCAAATCCCCGCCAAATGGGCTCTTTGGGAATTTCCATTTTGTCTGGTAGGAAACCGTAGTAAGGCAAGAAGATCCGCACATCATGCCCCATTTTTCTCAAGATTTTGGGGAGTGCTCCAACAACATCACCCATTCCACCAACTTTTGCAATGGGAGCTGCTTCTGCTGCAACAAATAGAATCCGCATGATAATCTGTGTTTCCCTCGATTCTGCCTATGTGTTCTACTAAAGTCAGCAAGACTTTTATGCGCAATATACTGCGTCTGGAAGACCTGCTATGTAACGGAAATCCTTCTTAACTTTACCACTGGACGTCTCCCGTCATGGTTGCAAGCTTGACCTTAGTTTCAGATAGTTGGGCGTTGTTGTAAGACACCATGATGATGGAGGTGGTGCGTTAGGCGATTTACTAACGTACCCCATACATCTAAAATGATGCAAATTCTGTACAGACGTAGTATTCGGCAGTCATCAGGAGTTTAAGAAGCCTTGGTTGTCGCAGTTTTGTCTCTAGTTTGTTACATTTCGTAAGCCATCATGGAAAGCACATTGCGCAATCAAAATCCTAGATGGAGCGAATGAAGAAGAAAGTCAATGATCATAGAAAAAGAAAATGGTTGAAACCCATCAATTGGAATGGGTATCTGATTGTAGTCATCTTAACTGTGTCCATTACGATTCTTCTCCCAGGACTGTTGGCTGTAGGGCAGCCTGTAGTGCATAGCACTCTAGGAAAAAGAGCAAATCAGGTATTGATTTTGGCTCAACAGGAAACGAAAGCCCCACAGCCTGAGGAGATAAAAAAACAAACAGAGACAGAACCGTCAAACCAACAAGAACTGCAACAGAAACAAAAGGAATCTGCAACTGGAGAAAAACCCCCACAAGAACAGAGAGAATCTGCAACTGGAGAAAAACCCCCACAAGAGCAGAGAGAATCTGCAACTGGAGAAAAACCTCCACAAGAGCAAGAAGTATCGTTGGAAGAGGAGAAAAAATCCCTAGGAAAAGAAATCAATGAGAGCTATGAAGAATGGGAAGCTGAAAGAACGAGTAGCCAAACCTGGCATAGTGCCTCAGCGATCGCCACAATTTTCATAACCACGGGTATTACACTCTTAGGAGCGGGACTATTTGAGCTTCCTAACAAAAAGCTGATTATTTTCATTCTTGGAATTATCGCAGTTTTTATACAATTTAATGTCAATATATTTCTTCTAGAAAAGAGTATTGGAGGATACAAAATTCTGGAAGAACAGGGCTCATTTTTGAAAAGTAAGGTGGAGTCTGTTCGTACAAATAATGAATTGTCAGAGGTTCGAGAACAGTTTCAAGACTTAGTCCTAGAATCTAAAAAGCTTGAATAAGCTGTTCCACATTTAACTTGCATAATTTGTCGCTTGAAACCTTTGACTGGCTTGGCTCACTCTGAAAAATTAGATGTGGTTCAGCTTAGTAAATTGTGTAGTCAGGAAGTGGCGAGAGTAGCACGAATGTCCCGAGTTTGTCACTTTTAGCACGTAATGTCATGCACAAACCCGCCCCTGAGCATGGCAGAGACGGGTAATTCATTGGTAATTTGGTCAAGAACCTCGTTGAATCTGAGCAAAGATTTCATCCAAAATTTCCTGTGCTCCCTGTTTGCGTAGCAGCACTGCTAATTCTTCGCCTAGCTGTTCGGCATTTTGAGCTACACCTGTGACTGTATCTTTGACGAGCTTTTGACCATCTACGCTTGCAACAATACCCGTTAGGGTTAAATTCTCTCCATTGATTTCCGTATTAACGCCAATGGGGACTTGACAACCGCCCTCTAGTTCGCGTAAGAAAGCTCGCTCAGCAAGACAGCGATCGCGTGTTTCGGGATGTTCAATTGCTTTAAGGAGCGATAATAATTCGCGATCGTCTTCGCGACATTCAATCCCCAAAGCTCCTTGCCCAACAGCGTGGAGAGAAATTTCTTTTGGTAGAATTTGGTGAATGCGATCGCCCATTCCCAATCGCTCCAAACCCGCAACTGCCAAAATGAGCGCGTCGTACTCACCCGCATCCAGTTTTGACATACGCGTGTTTAAATTTCCCCGTACATCTTTAAACGTGAAATGAGGGAAATGATGCCGCAACTGTGCTAAGCGTCGTAGGGAAGATGTACCGATAACAGCACCTTCGCTTAATGTATCAATTTGCTTATCTTTGTGTTTTTCATGCACAACTAAAGCATCTGCTGGGTTTTCCCGTTCTGTAATTGCTGCGAGGACTAACCCTTCTGGTAAGCGAGTCGGTAAATCCTTGAGAGAGTGAACGGCAAAATCAATCTCTTGATTAAGCATTCCGACTTCAAGTTCTTTGGTGAATAATCCCTTATCGCCAATCTTTGCTAAGGCAACATCCAGGATTTTGTCACCGTGGGTGGACATGGTGTGGATGTCAAAAGAGATACCAGGAAAGCTTTTCTGGAGTTGTTCTTGTACCCAGTAAGTTTGAATCAGAGCCAGTTGGCTTTTGCGAGAACCAATGCGAATGGTGCGTGGAGAACTAGAAACAACAGATGTCATAAAGAAATATATCAAGCCAGGAGATGAATTAACTTTATCTAGACTACCGCAGTGGGTGACTTATCAGCGTTGTGCCTGATTTGAGTTCACGATTATTCTCAGTTCTTTTTACATATCTTTATTAAATTCTGTGAACTTATAAGACTTACGCATTGACAGAAAAGCCAAAATAACAGGTGTAGTTTTCAAGGCTTATAGCTAGATTTTTCAATGATATTTTAGCGAGCGCACCCAATCAAGGGTGATAGACAAAAGCCTGAAACAATGTATTTACGTTGATACACAAGATAGTTATTTTGTACAGTGCGTAAGTCCTAACTTCTAGTCGTCAGTCGTCGTTTAAATGAAAAGTCAAAAGTCAAATTTTGGCTTTCTAAAGTTGTTTGACAATCATCACATTCAGTAGATCTTTTTGCGGAATAGACAGTAGTAAAAGGGAAGTAAAACTTATACACTATAAAAAGTTTAAGCAATGGTATCCTGTCAAGGACATTCTGGGGAACGATGAGATTTTGAGAGCTTTTGCCAAAGAACTTTAGAAAAGATGAGCCCCTTACATAAAAATTGACAGATTACTCGTTGCAGCTTGGCATGATTTGAGGTATCGCAGTTCAATTGCGAAGGGGCAAACGTATGGCTTGGGAAGAACTCTCATCAGTCTACGAGCAACTACACCAATGTGCACTCCAAATTGAGGACATCGCTAGAGCTAGGGAGCGTCAACGTATCGCTCGCGATCTCCATGATTCACTGGGACAAACGCTAACGGCGCTCAATATTCAGTTGCAAACTGCTCTCAAACTTTGGAGGCTCGACCCTGCTAAGGCTAAATTTTTTCTGACGCGGGCTCAACGGCTTGGTGCCAATGCTATCAAGGAGGTACGACAGTCTGTCTGCTCGTTACGAGCAATGACGAATGCTGACAAGCCTCTAGAACAATTGATTGAATCTCTAGTAGAAGATTTTCAGCAAGCCACGGGCTTATCAATCTCGACCTATATGAACCTGTCTGCTGCTCTGCCTCAAGAGATTGCTACCACAGTTTACCGAGTTGTGCAAGAAGCCCTGACCAATATTTGCAAGCACGCAGCAGCGACAGTAGTACAAATTCAGATCAAAACCATCCCAGGTAGGCTGCAACTTATCATCACGGACAATGGCAAGGGATTTAAACGAGATGTTTTGCCAAAGGGATTCGGACTACAGGGGATGGCAGAACGGGTAACAGCATTGAATGGTCAGCTATACATCGAATCAGAGCCAGCAAAGGGTTGTCGGGTCAAGATTGAACTGCCAATTCCGCAAGAAGCGACACCAGAGAAATTCTCAAACAACGTTAGTCGTCATAACATTGCTAATAATAATGCTAATCATAATGATTTCTGTATCTTGATTGCTGCACGACCAACAGCAAGGTCAGTTATTTCTCACAACGAACAATCCTCATGCTTGAACTCACCCCCCAGCCAACTGGAATCCACTGGAGAACGTTTATCAAACTCAAGCTATCAAGCTATTGATGAGAGTTTTATCCACCAATGTAAACAACAACTAACGGATTTGGTGGGACCGTTCGGTCCGCTCTTGATCAAGGAAACACTTAAGGCTTCGCCTGGTTTTTCGCGACGAGAACTAGTAGAAACCATCGCAACAAAAATTCCCGACCCCCAAGTGGCTGCTGAATTTCGACAAGTATTGAGCAGTGAGCTTAATCTTGAAACAGAGCAAGGTATGAGTCGTTGTCAGTTTAGAGTTGAATGGCCATTCCAGCAAGAGCAGTCACTAGACAATATTGCTGCTGATATTTTAGCTTTGACTGCCACAGAATCAACAGGAAGCTTGGCTCTCTATTACAACTCACGGTTGGAAAAGATTTTGGCAGACTATATTGGTTCGCTCGCCTCATCCCTGCTGCAACAAGTGACGCAACAGATGCTCAACTGTAAAGAACTTGTTGCGAGACTGTTATCTCACATCCCTACCGCTCAACAAACTGAGTTCGAGCAGCAGGTAACGCGTTTGTTGAACTCAACCGCTAGTCAATTAGGAAGCACAGGGGAAGATTTATCGGGTTCGAGCTACCAAATGATTGATGAGAATTTTCTTTGCCAATGTCAGCAACAACTGATAGATTTGGTAGGACCATTCGCTTCATTGCTGATTCAGGAAACGCTCAAATCTTCACCTGAAATTTCCCCACTAGAACTCGTAGAAAAGATCGCCACAAAAATTCCCGATGCTCAGGTAGCTGTTGAATTTCAACAGCGGATGTCTTTGTGGAGCCGAAATAAAAATTTGTCCTCATCATAAGCAGGTGTATAAGATGATTCGTTTATTACTGGTAGATGACCAAAGTCTTGTCCGCGACGGAATCAAAGCCATGCTTAGCTTAGAGTCAGATTTACAAGTTGTAGGTACGGCTGACAACGGAGCAGCAGCAATTCGGGAAGTAGAGGCACTGCAACCAGATGTAGTATTGATGGATGTACGGATGCCAGTCATGGATGGCAAGGATGCCACACGGATCATCACTCAGCGCTTTCCAAAGGTCAAAGTCATTGTTTTGAGTACCTTCGATGATGATGAATACATTGCCCAGTCGATACAAGCTGGTGCCAAGGGATATTTGCTCAAAGATATGCTATCTGAAGAATTAGCAGAGTCAATTCGGTTTGTCCATCGCGGTTATACACAGCTAGCCCCTGGACTACTGGAAAAGTTGATGACTCAAGCTTCCAGTTCAACTTCCAAGCATCGCGAATCTACCCCGACTGTGTTGCCTGAGTTACCTGCTAGGGAACGAGATGTATTGCGCTTAATTGGGACAGGTGCTACCAATCGCGAGATTGCTCAACAGCTTTTTATTTCGGAAGGAACAGTGAAATCTTATGTGACTAATCTGTTTAACCGTTTGAATGTGAAGAACCGAGCACAGCTTGCAATTTATGCCACTTCCATAATCTGGGATGAGAGTCAAAGCAAGTAAAAAGTCAAAAGAAAGAAATTTTTCTTTTACCTTGTTTTGTCAAGATAAAGCGTGACGAAAGTTTTAAGAAAAAATACTTATTCAATAACTTTAGTCAAGGGAAATGTATCTATTCGTTGTAGTAGTAGTCAGACCTTTTTCAGAGATTTCTGTCTGGTTAAAACCTTATAATAAAAATCACGTGGTTGAGAATTATTTCCTACAAAAACCAGGTTATTAGATTTTAGAAAAATGCTTTTTCTCAATAAAATACTGATGCTGCAGATAGGTTTTTTAGTGATTTCTCAGAAGAATTGCTATAAGTTTTTTTGAATGCACTGGAAAACAATAAAACACAGGACTCATACCGTTTCACTTTAGGGTTGATACAAATGGGCAGCAGGAGAGTAGGGGGCACCCGAGCAGGGGGAAATAATTGTAGAAAAATCATTTGTATCAAGTATTTTGTGAAATGGTATGACACAAACAAAAAGTCGCTCTTTTTGAGGCAGCTTAGAGAGATTTACTATCCCTTAATTCCCTAAATTTTTGTCAACACTGCGTCAGTCCTGAAACAACAACTTTCCAGTAAAAATGACCATTATCTATGTGAAATACAACAGTTAAAAGTATGTTTGTTCGTGATATCAACAACCACAAGTCACCTTTATTAACTTCACAGAGGACTCATGATGCTCCAGAGTGCTTCCTTCTTGCTAAATTACATAACGCTAATGAGCAAATATTCCGTGAAAAAGTTGCACGTTTGCAGGTAGAGGCAGAACTAGAAAAGTCTCTTTCTTTATTGCAGGCGACTCTAGAATCCACAGCAGAAGGTGTTATTGCAATCAATAGCAAGGGTCATATTGTTAGCTTTAATCAGAAATTTGTCCAAATGTGGCAGATTCCAGAGTCCATCATGAAATCACATAACCATAACCAATGCCTAACTTTTTATAACAATCAACTTAACGAGCCAGAAACCTTTTGCAAGCGTATTCAGGAACTGGACAGCCAAGTGGATGTTAAGGGCTACGATACTCTGAAGTTGAAAGATGGTCGGGTTTTCGAGCAATACTACCAACCTCTACAGCTTGGTGAGCAAATTATTGGCACAGTATGGAGTTTTCGGGACATCACTGACCGTTTTCACGTAGAAAAAGGAATTCACCAGAATTTAGCACAAGAAGAACAACCTGCTGCTGACCCTACTCTTCCAGCAGATTCCCAGTCAATCTTTTCTGTTTGCCCTCAACTTAAAGAAGTGTTCGACTTTATAGAAGCCAATTATGAGCAGTCAATTAACTTGAATGACGTGGCTCAAGCGGTTAATTACGCTCCAGCTTACTTAACAGATCTCGTACGACGTCTGACGGGAAAAACGGTGCATCAATGGATTGTGGAGCGCCGGATGGCAAAAGCATGCTCATTGCTTGTGGAAACTAATCAATCAATCGAGCAGATTGCTGAAGCAGTGGGCTATCGCTATGTGGGATGTTTTTTCCGTCAGTTTCGTATTAGCTTTGGCACGACTCCTCAAGTCTGGCGAAACGAGAAGATATGCAAAGGCTGAAAGTGATCTTCAATCGAAATATCACCCCTTGTTTTCCTCCAATTTTGAAGGGAAAAAAGGGGGTGAGGCTGCTGGAAGCAGCCTTTGTTTGAGTAGCCATGCCTTCAGGAGGCGTCGGGCAATGGCTCGTAGGACAGCTCATCAACTCTTAAATGAACTAGGGCAAGGTTCTGGGTTGGCTTAGCTATGGTTTTAGACCTTTGCTGATTCCGTTTTAAGAGTAAACCAGCAATCAGAACGCTAACACACAGCAAAGCTGGCGCAGCAGAAGGTTCGGGGATAGTTATCGGTTGAGGTTCCACACCCAGCGCGAGGATAGCTTGATCTCCCCTGATGAGACCAAAGCCACTTCTGGAGTCAAAGCCTGACGAAGAATTGTAAGCTGTACTTCTCAGAGCGTCGTAGATTTCAGTGGGCGTTGCGCTTGGATCTGCCTGTTGTAGCAGTGCTGCTACTGCTGCTGTAAACGGAGCTGATGCCGAAGTGCCGAAGAAGCTGAAGAAGTTGGGGTCATCATCATAAGAACGAGACTCTCCACCTAAATTGAAAGAAATCGGTAGCCCGTCTGGAGCCACAACATCAGGCTTTTGGGAACCTGGGTTGCCTTCTGAAGAAAAGGGTTCCAGTTCTCCCTGCTCTACAACAACATCGAACGCTTGGTTTGAGTAGGATTCCGCGTTTCCATAGTACACCGCTCCTACAGTCAGTGCATTTGGGTTATTCGCATGTCCGTATATTGATATACCATCGGAAAAATTATTACCAGCAGCAGCAAAGTAAGAAATCCCCTGATTGACAGCCGTGTCAATTGCCTGGTTGATCGGTCCGTCCGGAGGCTCTGCATCTAGCAGTTCAGAAGGAACATCAGGAATACTCGAGGGGACATAGCCTCTATCATCCACGATGATGTCTGCTCCAGCAGCTGCTAGAGCTTGAATGCCTTGACCAAAGGAATCCACACCACCCTCAGATGTGTAGAATATGAAGTTAGCCCCCGGAGCTACAGCATAGATGAGCTGCAATATGGCGCGACCTTCGTCAATGGGGTCGGTATTTGGATCGACGACCGTCGGATCTGGGTCTGCATAGTCCTCTAAAACCTGAATATTTGAGGGTAAGTAACCGTCGGCAATGTTCGTGGCATAGTTATCCACCTTTCCCGAACTGTTAAAGCTGGTCGAGGTATCGAAGCTATCAGACATCACACCGATAGTGATTCCAGTGCCATCTAGACCATAGCTGTCTCGCAAAACATCAACCCCTGTCGCTTTGGCTGCTGCTTCAATCGGCAGGGTAAAGGTCGCAGCCTGAACCTTGGCAACAGAACTAACAAGTACGGCACTCGTTGCAATCACCCCTGATGTAACGATTCTTTGGAAGAGTTTTAAATTGATCATGACTTTATAAGAACATTCTCAAGATTCACGCTCGTTAGAGCAGGTTGGATTTACTACGGTTTTTTACCAAACTAATTTATAGTAATACGTAAATTATTTTCTTTCTTAATAAGAAATTATGTCTCATTAACTGAGTAATTTTAATGTTAACAATGTCAATTATGCAAGAAAAAGTAGTGAGCTTGGCAAAACTTTATGCTATCTTCAATTAAGTTTAATTAAGCTTGATTGGTTAAAAGATTCGGCGATTCCAAAATGTGTGAGCAGAATCAATAAATTTATTTTTTTAGCTTGACAAAATTCATTTTTTCGAGCTACCAGATCTGGTTGGATACTGGTTGTTACCAAGCTGCTGAACTTACGCTTGAACGAACTCTTAGTGTTTACGATAAGAGTATCTTTATCAGATAATTCTCCATCAAAATGTATAATTGACTCTTGCTCAAACTCAGAGTTAGTGCTCCTGGCTTGAGAGATAACTTTTTTCAGTTCGTCTTACATTGTTTTGTCTTCTATTTCCTAATTTTTATTTTCAATACATGATTGACCATAACTAGAGTAGTTACACTCAATCTAGAACGTCAATTTGATTTGTTGAGATATTTAACTCAAAAACAAAACAAATGATTAGAAGTGGAAATATTTTTTATACAAAATAAGCCTCTCAAAATTATCTTGAGAGGCTCAAAATCTGATAGAAAATGACAACTTTTAGTCATGTTCAGTGCATTCATCTTTAAAAAACTGACCAGCCTTATAGCAACTCAAATAGCTGTGTCTACTCATGACATTAGTAAGCTAATGAAGGCTGTTCACTTTTTTTCTAGATCTTCTCACTAACTTGCTCAACTTACACTTTTTTGTTGCCGTTATATTTACAATAAACTGTCCAAAGAATTTTGACATACTCCTTATTCTTACTGCAGTTAGTACATTTACCACCTGCTACTGCATCAAGAGCTTCGTCAGATAATTCTCCTTCTGCAAATTGTGTGGTTGGCTCTTGCGAAAATTCAGAGTTCATAGCTTGAGAGATAACATTCTTCAGTTCGTCTTGCATGATTTTGTCTCCTGTTTTCTAATGTTTGATGTCAATTTGCTCTTGACACTTACTAGAATAGCTAGCTTAAAATCGAGTGTCAATTTGATTTCTTTAGGTAGATTTTCAAAATTTTTTGAAGTCAAAAATTGATAAAAATGAATTTAAAATAAGAACAATAATGAGCCTCACAGAATTATCTGTTAAGGCTCACTGGGTGAGAAAATTTCCAATTTTTTTGATTACCAAATTGCTGAAATTACGCCACACTAACTATTGTTTTTAGTATTTACAGCCCCACTTGTAATTGTAAGTCTGTTTGGGACAATTGTAATAAGTCTGTTTTTTGTATGTGTGGCACTTACAACAACCACCTGCTACTTCTTCGAGAGCTTCATTAGATAATTCTCCTTCAGCAAATTGCGAGATTGATTCTTGCCCAAACTCAGAGTTAGAGTTCATAGCTTGAGAGATGACATTCTTCAGTTCGTCTTGCATGATTTTGTCTCCTGTTTACTAGTTTTTGATGTCAATTTATTCTTGACACTTACTACAATAGCTAGCTTAAAATAGAGCGTCAATTTGATTTTTTTAGGAAATAAACTAAAAAATTGTGATTTTCATTAAAAAAAGATTCTAAAGATTTATTAGTCAAAAAGAAAGAAATTGAATTGTAGTTCATAGTTTCTATTATCTAAAATATAAATTTGAGTCCTAGTAGAAAAAATATTCTGATCTTAATAAAACAAAGGATAAAAATAGCATGGATGTTTCACAGCAAGCTTTACTCAAAATAGCCGAGCAATCCAGTACTCTTGCTGAGAGATTGGGTCATTGCTTTGTTCCGGATGAGGCTGAAGACAACAAGAAGTTAGCTATGTCTCGCTTGAAAACATGGTGTCAGGTCGTCGCACAAAGCAACCCAGAAAAATTAGCAAAACGCCTTGTCTGGGATGGTCTGGATTCTAACACTATTGTTGAGGCTCTCGGTGCTGTGCATCTCGTCAATGGTCAAGAACTTCCTGTTTGGATGGAAACTTTGCGGGAAGTGTTGCAAACTGATTGGGACACAGCTTATGCAAGTACTAATCGCTGTCTCGAAACCGAAAATCCAATTCCCTTTGAAGAAGTTTATTTGCCCTTTGTTTATGTAGCGCGGGAAAAACTAATTGCACAGGTCGGTGCTAGTTGGCAATTGCTGTCCGAAGAAGTCCATATCAGCTTGGAACGTCAATTGCTATTGAAGTTAGCATCTCTTGGTGTCCGGTCTTTAGAAGTAGAGTTTTCAAAATTTAAAGCACAAAAAGAATCTACCGCCATTTCCTTAACCCAACAGCAAGGTGAACATTCTAATGTGCAGTATCAAACTTTGATTGAAAATTTCAAAGCAGAAAAACTATTATCTTTCTTTCAAAAATACAGTGTGTTAGCACGGCTAGTAGTAACAACAATAGAGTTATGGGTAGAAGAAAAAGCGGAATTTCTTCAGCGATTAGCATCAGATTTACCAATTATCCAGCAAACGTTTCAAGAAAAGATAGGTCATGTCGTTGCAATTCAATTTGACCTCTCTGATCCTCACAATCGAGGACGCTCTGTAATGGCTTTGACTTTTGAGTCTGGATTGAACCTAATCTACAAACCTAGAGCCTTAGCTTTAGAAGCTATTTATTTTCAATTACTGGCTTGGTGTAATCAGCATTTTTTAGAGTCGTCACATGCAACCTCTTTACATCTATTCAAAATAATCAAAGTTATCAACTTCAAGACTCATGGCTGGATGGAGTATGTAGAGCATTTGCCGATTGAAGATGAGGTCGCAGCACAACGATACTATCAGCGTGTAGGGATGCTTCTATGTTTAGTTTACTTGCTTCAAGGCAATGACTGCCATCAGGAAAATCTCATCGCCTGTGGAGAACATCCGGTGCTGGTAGATTTGGAAACTCTTCTCCATCCTTATGCTCGCGAGGTTAATCCTACAGAGGAAGTCGGAGCGCAATCTCTGGCGAGTGAGCAATTTTTTGAGGATTCAGTGCTGCGAACTGGACTACTACCAAGATGGGAATTTGGAGCAGACGGAGATAAAGCTCACGATATTAGTGGTTTGGGAGGATTTGGCGAGCAGGAAATTCCTGTTCGTATACAAAAGTGGCAGAACATCAACACTGATAACATGGCATTAGAGTATGAGCCCGGTATTATATCAGCTGCAAACAATGTACCTTTGCTCAATGGCATCGCCCTCTTACCTAGTGATTACGTTAATGAAATTGTAGATGGTTTTCAAAAGATGTATCAGTTCTTGTTAGAACAACGAGAAGTTCTTTTAGGAACTGATAGTCCTTTAGCTGCTCTAGCTCATCAGAGAGTCAGATTTTTGTTTCGTAATACTAACGTCTACGGTCACTTTTTGGATAAAACTCTCTATCCACAATTTTTACAGCATGGTGTAGACCGTAGCATTGAACTTGATGTGCTGAGTCGGGCATTTTTAGCAGCAGAAGAAAAACCCTCTATTTGGTCACTGCTTGCACTAGAGCTACAAGCCATGGAACAAATGGATATTCCTTATTTCTTTGCTGACTCAAGCAGTAATGCTTTGACACTCAACTCTGAGTTGGTTATTGAGGGATATTTTAAAGAACCTAGCTATGACCGCATGATTTCTTGTCTACAGCGGCTTAATGATACAGATTTAGCTCAACAAATTGGAATTATTCGGGGTTCTTTTTACTCGCGGGTCGCTCGTGGCATGACTAATATTACATCTAATCAGCATGTTAGTGTTGGTTTGGATCTCAATGCAATCACTCCTTTAACACAAGCACAACTGGTAGAAGAAGCAGTGGAGATTGCTAAAGAATTGCAACAAAGAGCAATTTACGCTCCTGATGGGAGTGTGACCTGGATTGGTATGGAATACCTCCCTAAAGCTCAACGGATGCAACTTCAGCCTTTGGGCTATGGCTTGTACGATGGTGTTTGCGGAGTTGCTTTGTTTTTAGCAGCGTTGGCAAAAGTTACTGGTGACGCAGGATTTCGGAGTTTAGCGTTGAGCGCCTTGCAAGACCTGAAAAAAACCTTACAGCACACAGAGCCGAATGAGCAACTCAGATTTACCAAGGAAATAGGTATTGGTGGAGCTACTGGATTAGGATCTATTGTTTATACATTAGTACAAGTCAGTCAGTTGCTGGATGAACCGGAGCTTCTCGATATTGCTAGCCTTGCAGCTGCATTGATAACTCAAGAAAGTATTGCGAGCGATCGCTCGTTTGACACAATAGCAGGCGCAGCAGGAGCAATACTAGGTTTACTAACTTTGTACCAAGCAAAGCCAAATCCAACTGTTTTGGATCAAGCTCAAGCCTTAGGTTATCACCTACTCAATAACCGTACCAAGAGCGAGACTGAATTTCTCGCTTGGGCAACTTTGGAAGACAAGTTAGCAACGGGAATTTCTCATGGTGCAGCAGGTATTGCCTACGCCTTAGCGCGATTGTACAAAACCACGCAAGACCCCGTTTTTCTGGAAGCAGCAGAGGAGGCGATCGCCTATGAACGCAGCGTCTTCTCCCCGACTGACGGCAACTGGCCAGATGTGCGAAATTTTTCCCTCAATAAGAGTAAACTATCGTTTATGACGAGTTGGTGTCATGGTGCTCCTGGCATTGGTTTAGCCCGTTTGGGAAGTCTGCCCATACTCGATACAGCAGAAATTCGCCAAGAAATTGCAGTCGCCATCAACACAACTGTGCAATTTGGTTTACAAAACATTGACCATCTGTGTTGCGGTAACTTTGGCAGAATGGAGGTGCTATGCGTAGCAGCTTGCAAGCTGTCGCGTCCGGATCTGTTGAATACTGTTCAAAAACAGGCAGCACAGATTGTAACAAGAGCAAAGCAAGTTGGTACTTTTGATCTGTTTTCTGAACTTTCCGGAGATCTTTACAACCCTGGTTTCTTTCAAGGCACCTCTGGGATTGGTTATGAATTACTGAGGCTGGCTTATCCAGAATCACTTCCTTCTGTGTTGTTGTGGGAGTGAATAGTAATAATTTTGCAACCGCCACTCTCACCAGAAGCTCCTCAAGCGGTTACTGGCGATAAGCCGGAGGCTTGACGCAAAGCGTATCGCGATTGCTTTCTCCTTCAAAGACGCTACCACAGATGGCACTGCGCAAAGCGCGATATACAGACATCCTCTAACAATAGCTGCGACTTCTTTGGACTTTAGTCGTAGCTAATTTTACCTATTGTTTAACTTTAGTAGAAGGGAATGTGTCTATTTGGTTGTCGGATGTTAGACATTTTTCAGATGTTTCTTACTGCTTAAATTTCTACGATGAATACAGTTTCTAAAAGAAAGAACAAGTTGTTTTAAGTTATACTTTAACGACAATAAAAATAAATGAAAAATGCTATTAAGACAGTACACAGTACACAGTACACAGTGACCAGGCGTATGGTGGGGGATTTAAACCCGCCCTCCGGGTTCGCCACTTGCTCTACTTGGGGAAACCCCAAGACCGCAGTGGCTCACCACCAACGCTTTCCACCAATTGGTGTGGTGTTTCCCCCGTCAGATGAAACTGATAACTGGTAACTGGTAACTGGTAACTGTTAAACCTTTCTCTAAGAGGAGCGATTGTTTACCTTCACATCGGTAGGACATTCTCTTATAGATAAAAAAAAGAAAAGCTATGATAGGTCATTCTAAGCTTGCTACCAAATTTACCTTGCTCCTTTCGCTAGTTTTTATAAGCACTATCTTAATGAGTAGTGTTGCTTTATCAAAAGCACTTGAGCAAAGAGCTGAAGATGAAATAAACTATAGAGGGCAGCTTCTCATACAAATGATAAATTCAGTCAGAAATTATACTGATAGCCACGTCACAACTCTGTTAGCACCTAACCTAGAAACTCAACAAAATTTCGTTCCTGAAAGCATACCAAGTTTTGCAGCGAGAGAGGTGTTTGAGAATCTACGCAAAAACAAAGAATATACAGATTACTTTTACAAAGACGCTGCACTCAACCCGACAAATGTAAGAGATAAAGCTGACGAATTTGAAACCCAACTTATAGAGCGCTTTCGTAAGGAACCAGGGTTGAAAACCTTATCAGGTTTTCGGAATATGCATGGAGACGAATTGTTTTATAGCGCTCTTCCTTTTACTCTGAAAGATTCAAGCTGTCTTCGCTGTCATGGCACTCCAGAAACAGCCCCTAAGAGTTATGTAAAAACCTATGGAACAGAGAACGGTTTTGGGTGGAAGCTCAATGAAATTATTGCGACTCAAGTTGTTTATTTTCCTGTCAGTAAAGTTTTTGACAGAGCTTCTCAAGCTTTTTTCTTATTTATCGCAATTTTTATTGGTATTTTTACCCTGGTCATTCTTACATTTAATTATTTGCTGAAGCGAAACGTTCTCCAGCCTCTCAAACCAATGGCTCAATTAGCTCAAAAAATTAGCACTGATACATTTGTTTATGATCGGAATGAGAAGTTTGAACTCAGAAGCTTGGTGGCGATCGCTAAGCGCAATGACGAGTTAGGACAGTTGGGACAGATCTTTGTGAAAATGGTTCATCAAGTCTACACTCGTGAACAACGCTTGAAAAAACAGATGCAAGAACTCAGCATCCAGATTGATGAAACTAAGAAAGCTCGTCAAGTGGCTGAAATTGTTGATGCAGAATACTTTCAAAATTTAAGTGTACAGGCAAAAGAAATTAGAAAAAAATGGGCAGAATCCGACTCGTGAATAAGAGTAGAAAGCTTTGATATTTTTTTTACTTTATATGACTCTTATCTTTAACCAAATATCATGTCTAAAGTAGTATCCGTTCATTCATTCCGTGGTGGAACTGGCAAATCAAACGTAACTGCGAACCTAGCAACTATCATCGCTCGTTCTGGTCAACGAGTTGGCATTGTCGATACCGACATCCAATCGCCTGGAATCCACGTCCTTTTTAATCTCAATGAGGACAAGATAAGCTATACCCTGAATGATTATCTGTGGGGACGCTGTGCAATTGAAGATGCTGCATACGATGTCACCCCGCTTCTCAAGATAAGTCATAAAGGCGCTGGGATGAGAGGTAGTATTTACCTAATACCCTCCAGTATCAAGACTGGTGAGATATCCCGGATACTGCGTGAGGGATACGACGCACGCCTGCTCAATGAAGGCTTCCACAATCTCATCCGCCGTTTGAGATTGGATTACTTGTTCATTGATACTCACCCTGGTATTAATGAAGAGACTTTGCTTTCTATTATTCTTTCTAATGTCCTAATCATTATCCTGCGTCCAGACCACCAGGACTACCAAGGTACGGCTGTTACTGTAGATGTTGCTCGCAAATTAGAGGTGCCTAAAATGCTGCTGGTTGTTAACAAAGCACTGCCAACAATCAACTTTCAGGCTTTAGGACAACAGATGCAAAAAACTTACAACACAACTGTGGCTAGCATTTTACCTGTTTGTGAAGAGATGTTTCAACTGGGTAGCAGCGATGTTTTCAGTCTGCGCTACCCAAATCATCCTTGGACACACGGTGTGAGTGCGATCGCAAAACACATTGTTCAGAACAAATTGACAAGTTTTTGGGCGAGAAACGTTATCTAAGATTGTGGACGTTGCTTCTTTGTGGACTTACAGCGCGCTGCGCTAACAAAATTCACGCATTAAAGACAGTTTGAGTTGGGGATTTAAACCCCAACTCAAACTGTTTCAATTTCCTATCTCAAAGCATTTGCCGAGCCATAAGCTGAGCAAATAGCCCCTGTTGATTTGCGAGTTGCTCAAAGCTGCCCTGCTGCACAACCCGACCGTCTTGGAGTACATAAATACGGTTAGCATGACGAATTGTGCTGAGTCGGTGAGCGATCGCAATTCGCGTCACCTGTAGCCGCTCCAAGCTTTGACTGACAATAGCTTGCGTTCTGTTATCTAAGGCACTCGTGGCTTCGTCAAACAGCAAAATCCGGGGTTTCAACACCAATGCCCGAGCAATCAACAGCCGTTGCCTTTGTCCTCCTGAGAGATTGGTACCCCCCTCACTGACGACAGTGTGCATACCCATCGGCATAGCTTGAATATCATCCGCCAAACCTGAGGATCGAGCTGCTTCCCAAGCTTCTTCCATAGTAATCAGGGCACTGCTAGCAATGTTCTCGAATATGGAACCTGACATCATGCGGCTATTTTGCATCACGACACCTAACTGTCGGCGTACTGCATGAACATCTAGCCCAGCTAAGTCTTGTCCATCGTAGTAAACAGTGCCAGATTCTGAGAAATCAAATCCCAGTAGTAACCGGAACAGAGTAGATTTACCGCTTCCAGAAGGTCCAACAATGGCAATAAACTCTCCTGGCTCAGCTCGGATAGTCACATCATCCAGCGTCAGTGGTCCATCATCCCGATAGCGGAAAACCACATGGTCTACAACCACTTTACCCGATAACCTGCCAGGGTCGGTCTTGCTAGAATTTAATTCTGGTGCCGCTAAAAGAATTGGCTCAACCCGATTCCACAAAGGCAAAACTTCCAAAACATCCACAACTGTGTTACTCAGGCTAATTGCTCCGCCAATAAATATGCCAAAAGCAGCGTTGAATGCCAGGAAAGTGCCAGTAGACAAGCCTCCCCCACTTGGTTGCTTTAGAGACGTTGCATGCAATGTTTCTACAACAAACCAAAACAGAACCGCATTTGTTAAAGGTGGCAGAACTTTGTTGATGACAGTAACGATGTCTTCAATACCTTGTGTACTCAGCATCAGTTTAAGCTGATGGCTATACTGCTTACCCCAGTAGGCAAAAGCTCGTGCTTCAGATCCAGCGACTCGGAGTTTGGCGACTCCATTGATCAGCTGCACCATCACACCAAACAGCTGTCCCTCTATCTCTAGCAGGGGACGAACCTTTTTAAGAGTAAGGATCCCAGAGACGATGGTAACGGCAATATTCACAACAGCGACAACACAGGCTATCAAAGCCAGTGAAGTATTATAGTAAAACAGCAGTCCCAGATTTAACAAAGAAAAAACACTGGAAAAGATGGTTTTCAAAACAGTGCCACTCAGTTTCTCGCGGATTTGAGTGATGGCATTGACCCGAGAATTCAAGTCACCAATTGAGTACTGACGAAAAAAGGACACCCTCAGATTCAACAGCCGATCCCACACCGCCGCTTGGATGGAGGAGTCTGCAAAGGTTTCCAGCCTGATCAGAGCAAACGCCTGGGTGAATTCAAAGATACTTTCCCCAAAGGCAGCAGCCAACAAACCCAAAGCGATTTGCACCAACAATTCCCGTTTCGCATCCGGGATTGCATTATCGATAAGGATGGCGGTGGCTGTTGGAGTGAGCATCCCCAGCACAGTGATGGCAATTCCAGTCAACAAGATGACAATGAGTTCCCTGAGGTGACCCCGCAGCGCGAACTTAAGCATATCCAGGGTTTTGAGTTTTTTATCGGGCAAAGGGCGATAAAATACGCAGGCAGAGGGGTCTAGCTTGGGGGCACTGCGGGCAGTCACAGGGATGCGGCTTCCCTCCACTGGATCGAAAATCTCGTAGCAGGTGTCTGACACAGGTAACAAGGCGACCGGACGGTTGTCTTCCAAAGTGTAGGTTAGCATTGGACCAGTGTCTTTTTTCCACCACCCATCAGTTAATGTAATCTGACGCACTCGTATTCGTGAAGCGCGGGCGATCGCCTCCAAGGGGTCTTGAACCCGTTTGATGTTTTCTGACTTAGCTGGGGGACAGATCTTCAGCCCCAAGACTCGCCCCACTGCACCAACAGCAATAAGAAGGGCTTGGTCTGGGTCATCGATCGGTGTTACCGTAGGGTAATAGACTCTTTTCCGTGGTTGCAGTACAGATGACAGTTCTTCTAATGTCTCCTCCATCACTTGATAATTGAGACGTTCCCTTTCCTGAAATCTACGTAACTCTGCGGTCATCTCTTGCTGTGCTAATAACTTAATGCAGTCGAGAAAATACGTCTGTAGGAGGTTTAAACTGTTTATTAAGATATCTGCATCTTTGATTGCAGAGGTGCTCAAACTTGATAGTTCAACCATGTCCACAGCCTGCAACCACATCCCAGTATCTAAGGGCAATATTCCGGATGAAGCGAACAACAGGAGTTCTTCAAACCCCATCCATTTGGCGGTTCCTTGCTGAATTTGTACCCAGGACATACTGTCTTGCAGAGGTTGGAAGATATCACCACTGCCTAAAGCAAAGTAGTTGATGCCCTCAGGCTGCACTGGGAGCTTGGGAGCGGTAATATCGGACAGTACTGAGCTTAGTTGATGAATCCAATTCTCTATCAAAGTTACTGCCTTGCGATTGTCTCCGACACTGGGCTGCGCCCAATCGCCGTTAACAATCCACTTGCTAAAGTCTTCTGTTGAAACCCTGAGGAGTTCTGTCTCCTCCATCGACACCGCCAGAATTTGGTGTATATCGTCCAGAGAACTTGGTGCTGTTGAGAACATAGCTTCTCCAGCTCCAACGCTAAATAAATAACGGCGGGAGCCTTGTACAATAGCATGTTTGACGTTAATAGCAAATAGCGCTAGGGAACCAGATTTTACTATCCAAACCGTCTGCGGATCATCTAGCAGTATTGGTTCATTACCTTTAAAAAGATACTGTTGTTCCTGTAAAATTCTTAACTTAGTTTGATTAAGCATTGTTTGCTTCTGTGCAATTAAAAATAGATTTTTTGAATTTTGTTAGCGCAGCGCTCCGCAGTCCCGGATTGAATTTTGAATTTTGTTAGCGAAGCGGTGCGCAGCACATTTTGAATTTTGTTAGCGAAGCGGTGCGCAGCACATTTTGAATTTTGAATTTCTTAAAGTGCTTCTCCTTCACTACGAATTAATTGCAAGTACGCACCTTCAACTTGCTTTAATTCTTCATGGGTTCCTCGTTGAACTACTTTTCCGTGTTCGAGGACAATAATTTCATCACAATCCCGGATAGTACTCAACCGATGCGCCACGATAATGCAAGTACAACCTCGCTGGCGCAGTCTACGGTCAATGATTTTTTCCGTCTCTGTATCAAGAGCACTGGTGGCTTCATCCATCACTAGAATGGCAGGATTATTTACCAAAGCGCGAGCAATTTCCAAGCGCTGTCGCTGACCACCACTGAGATTGGTAGCACCTTCTAAGAGTTCTGTACCATAGCCTCCTGGCATTGAGAGGACAACATCGTGAATCGCTGCATCAAGACATGCCCGTACTAAGAACTTATCTGGCACGGTAGTGTCCCATAAAGTCAAATTGTCCCTAATGCTGCCCGCAAATAGAAAAATATCTTGCTCCACAAAGGCAATAGAATTGACAAGCACCTGTCGTGGAATTTGCTCTGTTGGTTTACCATCAAACCGAATCTCCCCTTCCCAAGGTTCATAGAGTCCACAAACCAGTTTGGCAATAGTAGATTTGCCAGAACCGCTTCCCCCCACCAAAGCAACTCGCTGTCCTGGTTTGAGTGAGAAATTAAAGTTTTCAATCAACGGAGGGGCAGTACGGTTGTAGCCAAATGTAACATTTCTTAACTCGACATATCCCTGCAAACGCGGGAAAGAGGAGGGGGGGATGGGGAGCTAGGGGGAGTGGGAGATGGGGGAGATGGGGGAGATGGGGGAGATGGGGAGATGGGGAGATGGGGAGATGG